>JANLTC010000012.1:0-11263 GCA_031362725.1 Deltaproteobacteria bacterium
CCGCCCGCCGGCGGGTGCGGCCGACCGCGGCGCGCGCGCTGCTGGGCCCCCCGCGCGCGGCGATCGCCGCGCACGACTTCGATGCGTTCGCGGCGACCTTCCGTGAGGACTACGAGGAGATCCATCACCCGACGGGATCGACGTGGGGGACGGAAGCAAACGTCGCGTCCCTGCGTGCCTTGTTCCGATCGCGCGAGCCACACTACGAGGCCGAGCCGTTTGCGGCGCTTGGCGATTTCCTCCTTCTCCTGCGGCGCCGCACTGGCGCAGCTGGCGCTTCCGGCCGTCGCTACGACGTCGGCGCGTACGAGAACGAAGTGATCCAGCTCATCGAGGTCGAAGAGAGCGGCCTCTACCGGCATTCGGAGGTCTTCTCCTCCGATCACCTCGGCGACGCGATCGTGCGTCTCTACGAGCGCCACGCCGAGCTGCTGCCCGAAGGCGCGGAGCGCGAGCGCGCGGCCGCGATCGCGCAGGTGATCGGAGCGTGGAGCGGGCCGATCGATCTCGATCGCGTCGCAGCCATCTATGCGCCGACGATGCGACAACGCGATCACCGGGTTCTCGCGACGTGGTCCGGGCAAAACGCCGAAGAGATCCTTCGACACTGGCGCCTCCAGCTCGAACTCGCGCCGAATTTCGCCGGGCGCTACGACGACGTTCTCGCCCTCGGGCTCGATGCCTTGGTCGTCCAGATGACCTTCTTCGGCACCGGCCGCGACAGTGGCGGGGCCTTCGAGAACCGGATCTGCGTCCTCCTCGAGTTCGGCGCTGACGGTCGCACGACGAACACCGAGGTCTTCGAAGCGGAGCATGAAGCCGAGGCGCTCGCGCGCTTCGACATGCTCGTCTCGGGTACCGAGGCGCGGGTTCCTGCTCACCGCCCCGTACGCCCGAACGCCGCGACGCGGGGCTTCGAACGATTCGAAGCGACGCTCGCCGCGCGCGACCGCGACGCGCTCACGCAACACTTCGATGAGTCCATGGTCGTCGTCCACCATCCGAGCGGCGCCAGCTACGGCCGGCGCGAGATGCTCGCGACGTGGCGATCGACACTGAAGGCCGAGCGCTTCGCCTTCCGGCAGAAGATCCTCGCCTCGCTCGGCGACACGCTGGCGCTCGACCACCATCTCGTTTCGGTGGAGGGGCTCTCCGAAGCGCACCTGGCGGCGTTCGGGCACGCGGAGTTCGACGAGATCTCGCTGCTCGAGGCGGACGACCGCGGGCGCTGGCTGCGCTCGGAGATCTTCGCCGCCGACCGCCTCGGCAAAGCCGTCGCGCGTCTCTACGAGCTTCACGCCGAGCGGATGCCCGAGGGCTCCGAGCGTGAGCGCGCCGCTACGACGGCGCGGGCGATGAGCGCGGCAGTGGTCGGGTTCCCGGACCTGGACAGTCTCGCGACGGTGGCCAGCCCCGACATCGAGATCATCGACCACCGCCACCTGGGCCGTTGGTCCGAGCACCGCGCCGACGCCCTCCTGGGGCATCTGCGCGCCTTGCACGAGGTCGCCGCCGATATCGTCTACACCGTGCGCGCTGTCCTGGCCGTCGAGTCGAACGCGTCCCTTCTCCGCATGATGGACTCCGGCACCGATCGCCGCGGCGGCGGCGTCTACGAGCGGGTCTACCTCGGGCTCTGCGCCATGGACGCCGACGGCCGGATCGGCCGCATAGAGTTCTTCGAGGACGACCGCGAGGCCGAGGCGCTCGCGCGCTTCGAGGCGCTGTTCGGCGGCGCCGCGGCCGAGCCTGCGCGCGATCTCTTCGACAACGCCGCCGCGCGTGCGGATCGCCTGCTCTTCGAGCGCTTCAACGCGCGCGACTGGCCCGGCATCGAGGCCCTCGCCGCGCCGGAGCTCGTCTTCGACGAGCGCCGCCGCCTGGTGCGCAACAGCTGTGGCCGCGACGTGTGGCTCGAGCAGTTCCGCGTGCTCTTCGACGTGCCGCAGAGCCGCTTCACGACGAAGCTCCGCGCGACGCGCGGCGAGCGGCTGTCGCTGAACCTGCATTGTTTCGAGGGCGAGGTGGCGGGCGGCGGCGGCCCGCTCGCGATGGACGATCACCTGGTGCTGCACGAGGTCGATCGCGACGGCCGCATCGTGGCGATCGTTCTCTTCGATCTCGAAGACGAAGACGCCGCCTACGCCGAGCTCGACGCGCGATTCGCGGCCGGCGAGCTGGCGCGTCTGCCCCGCGCGCGACTGGCGGTCGCGGGCTTCCGCATGCTGAACGACCGCGACCTGCAGGGATTCCTCGCGACGCAGTCCCCGCACTTCGTCTTTCGCGACCACCGGCGGCTCAGCTGGGGCAGCGAGGCGCACGACCAGGTGACGTTCGCGCGGGTGATCCAGTCGGTCTTCGATCTCTCCGACGACGCCCGCTATCGCCCGCATCACATCCGCGTCGCGGAGCGAGGCCTCTGGGCGCAGGTCACGCTGGCCGGCACGCGCGACGGCGGCGCGTTCGAGAGTCCGATCCAGATGCTGCTCGAAGTCGACGAGCGGGGAAGCGTGACCTCCGCCGACACCTTCGACCTCGAGGATCACGCGCGCGCGGCTGCGCGCTTCGCCGAGCTCGCGGCGCCGGGCGCGGAGGACGCTGCGTTCGCGAACGCTGCGAGCGCGATCGCTGCGCCGATCATCGCGGCGGTCGTCGCCAACGACTGGGCGCGCTACGAGGCGCTCTTCGCGGAGACGTTCCGCGGCTTCGACCGCCGGCGCATGGTGCAGCTCGAGCTCGATCGCGATGCCCAGGTCGCATTCGCGCGCGAGCTGGCCGAGGGGCGCCGGGCGCGCGGCCGGTCGGAGACGCTCGCGACGCGGGGCGAGCGGCTCGCGCTGCTCCGCCTCACCTTCGAGTTCGCAGACGCGGACGTAGGCCCTAGCGAGATCACCTCCCTGTTCGTGACGAAGGTGGACGAGCGAGGCCGCTTCATCGCGTACGTGCGCTTCGACGACGACGATGTCGACGCTGCCTACGCCGAGCTCGACGCGCGCTTCGAGGCCGGCGAGGGCGCGGCGCAGCGGCGCGTCTTCGCCGCCTGGCTTGCGATGCATGCCGCAGGCCGTGGGCGGGACTGGGACGCACTGGCATCGTTGCATGCCCCGGAGTTCGCCCTGCGCGATCACCGTCTGCTCGGATGGGGCACGCTGGTGAACGACGCCGCGGCGTTCGTTCGCCTCATCCGGTCGGCCCGCGAGCTCGCGCCGGATGCGGAGTATCGAACCCATCACCTCCGCATCTGCGCACGCGGGATCCTGGCTCGCATGCTGCTCAGCGGCACCCGCGACGGTGGCGCCTTCGAGACTCCCTTCCTGCGCGTCACCGAGATGAACGAGCAGGGCCTGATGCTCGGCGCCGACCTCTACGATGAGAGCGACTTCGAGCGCGCGCTCGCGCGCTTCGAGGAGCTGGCGGCGCTTGCCGAGCCCACCCCGCTGCGCTTCGAGAACGCCGCGTCACGCGCGTGGCGCGCGGTGATCGGCGCCTGGCGGGCGCGCGACGTCGCACGCTTCGAAGCGCTCCAGCCGCGGCCGCTCCGCTACCGCGACCACCGGCGGCTCTTCCAGCTCGACCTCGATCGCCGGGGCTTCCTCGACTTCACGCGTCCGCTGCTCACGATGCGGACGGGAAGCGCGGCGATCGAGCTCGTCGCCACGCGCGGCGAGCGGCTCGCGCTGATGCGCTTCACGATGACGGTGGAAGACGAGACGGTTGGTCCGAGCGCGATCGACTCGCGGCTGCTGATCGAAACGGACGAGCGCGGCGAGATCTCGGCGTACGACCGCTGGGATCTCGAAGACGAAGACGCCGCCTACACCGAGCTCGACGCGCGCTGGGACACCGGCGAAGGTGCTGCGCACCCGGCCCACGTTGCGTTCCGGCGCGACAGCTGCGCAGCACTCGCGCGCCGCAACTGGGACGCCCTCGCCGCCTGCTACGCGCCCGACTGCGTCGGCGAGGATCACCGGCTGGTGAGCTGGGAAACCTTGCGCGGTCCCGCATTCGTCGCGGGGTTCCGGACGATGATCGAACTCGCGCCCGACGCCCGCATGCGCTGGGACCACCTGCGCGTGTCGGGCCGGGTCCTGATCGCCGAGAACATCTGGCTGGGAACGCGCGACGGCGGCGCCTTCGAGAGCCCACTCGTCCTGGTCACGCTCCTCGGCGCGCACGGCAAGGCCGTGCAGACCGACGTCTACGACCCGCACCACCTCGACCGCGCGCTCGCGCGCTTCGAGGAGATCCGCGCGAGCGAGCCCCACGATCCGCTCCCGGCGAACGTCACGCCCAACCTCGCGACGGCGGCGATGGCGCGCAATTGGGCCGCGTTCGAGGTTCTCGATCTCGATGCCGCGCAAGAAGCGCTCGACGCGGCCCGCGCCCACTTCGCCCCGGACTTCGTGTGGGACGACCGACGGCCCATCGTCGGACTCTCCGGCGATCTGGATCTGATGGTGGCGTCGGCGCGCGAGCGGCTGGCTTCGGGCGCCCGTCACGAGCGCCGCACGCTCGTCGGCACGGCGGGCGATCGCGTCGCGATCGGGCGCGTGCTCTGGGCGGGCGGGCCGGCGGACGGCCGCTTCGAGGTCGAGTTCCTCGTGGTAGGCGAGGTGAACGAGGCCGGCCTCTTCACGGCGCACGTCTTCTTCGAGCCCGACGCCACGCGCGAAGCGCAGCGCGAGGCGTGGGCGCGCTGGGCGGCGATCGATCCCGTCGCGGCGCCGTGGGTGGCGATGCTGAACGAGATCACCGACGCCTGGAATGCACACGACGCCGCGAGGATTCGCGCTGGCCTCCGAGGCGATTTCGTCGTCGAGGATCACCGGCTCGCAGGGATCGGACGAATCGAGAGCACGGACGCCTACGTGGACAGCTTCACCGCGCTCTGGGAGCTCGCGCCGGATCAGCGCATCGACTTCGGCCGCTGCTGCGCGATCGCTCCGGATGGCGCGGTGTTCGTGCTGCGACGTACCGGCACGATCGAGGGCGGCGGTGCGTTCGAGAACGAGTACGCCTGGCTCGCTCTCGCACGGGACGGGCGCATCACGCGCCTGGAGCTGTTCGAGATCGAGCAGCTCGACCGCGCGATCGCGCGCTTCGAGGAGCTGCACCTCGATCCGCTGCGCATTCCCCCGAATGCGGCGACGCGCAGTCTCGCCCCCATCGGACGGCTGTTGGCGGACGGTGATCTGGACGCACTTCGTGCGCTCGTGACCAATGATTTTTGCTTCGACGACCGGACGCGACGGTCACTGCTGCGCGGCGGCGTGACGGAGTGGGTGGGCGCTCTCCAGTTCATGGGCAGGGAGACCCGCGCGCAGGTCGATGCTCGCCTCGTCGCTACGGCGGGCGACCGGCTCGCGCTGTACCACGACGTCTGGCAGGAGGCGCCCGGCGAGTCGCGCTTCCGGATGGAGAGCCATCGCCTGGTCGAGATCGATGCCACGGGCAGGCTGCGCGCGCTCGTGCTCTTCGACGCCGGCGACCGAGCCGCGGCGCAAGACGAGCTCTTCGAGCGTTACGTCGCGCTCGGAGCCGACGGGATGCCCGCCGCGGGGATCGAGTTCCAGCGCGCGATGAACGATCGCGATCTGGCGCGCGTGCGCGCTGCATTGCCAGCCGACTTCGTCCTCTACGATCATCGGCGCACCGGGCTCGGGCGGATCGACGGCGCCGACGCGTACGTCGCTTCCGTGGCTGCCGTCTTCGAGCTGAGCCCCGATGCGCGCTGGGACGTGCTCTACGAGCTGGCCGCGGCGCCGCACGGCAGCGTGTTCGTGAACCGCTTGTCCGGCACCAACACCGAAGGCGGGGACTTCGAGTCCCCCTTCGTCGCGCTCTTGCTATGGCGAGGCGATCGGTTCGCGGCGGGCGAGATGTTCGAGGTCGATCATCTCAATGCTGCGCTCGCGCGCTTCGAAGAGCTTCGCCCCGATCCGCTGCGCGTCCCGCCGACCGCTGCGACACGCATGCGTGATCGACACCGGGACGCCTTCGTCGCCCGCGACTGGGACGCGATTCGCGCGGTCACCGCCGCCGACTTCATCTACGAAGATCGCGGCAAGCGGGCGCTCGTGCGCGGAGACGTCGAGAGCTGGATCGCGTCGATGGAGTTCACCTCGCAGCCGGGGTTCCGCGTCGAAAACACCCTCATCGGGACGCTCGGCGATCGCATCGTGCTCAATCAGGTCCGTTGGTTCGGCGAGCCGGGCGGCGACGCGTTCGAGTTCGAGCGGATGCGGCTGCTCGAAGTCGGCGCGGACGGCCTGTTTCGCGCGGTGCTCTTCTTCGATCCCGAGGATCGCTTCGCTGCGACGGTCGAGGGGCTCGCGCGTTTTGCGACGGGCGAGGCCGCAGGGAGCGCCGGCATCGCGCCGCTCGTCGCTTTGTTTCGCGCGCTCGGCGATCGGAGCTGGGAAGCGGTGCGCGAGTGCTTCGCGCCCGACCTCATCCTCGTGGACCACCGCCCGCTGAGCCTCGGCACGCTCGATCGCGAGCAGTGGATCGCCTCGCTGCAAGCGGTCGACGAGCTCGGCGATGGCGTCATCTGGGAGGTGCTCCGCGTGCTCGCGTGGAGCGAGCAGGGCTTCGTCGTCGGGCTCCGCCGACTCGGCACCATCGCGGACGGCGGCGGGCCGTTCGAGAACGAGTTGTTCGCGGTGACGCTCGTCGCGGACGGGCGCTTCCAGCGCTACGAGGTCTTCAGCGAAGCCGACGCCGAGCGCGCGGTCGCGCGCTTCGAGGCCCTGTGCGCTGGAAGCGGTCGCTGAGCCGGAGCGTTTCAGCCCGGGATCTCGATCCTCGCCCGGTGCCCGCCAGCGCGCGCGAGGCGGTGATCGAGCGTGACGAGCGGCGCAGCGGAGGCTGAATCGTTCGCGCGACGGTGACACACCGTCGCGTCCACGATCGTGCTGCTACGAACGCGATCCGCGGAGCAGCGCGAGCGAGCCGAGCGCGATCGCGGCGGCCGCGAGCGCGCCGGGCTCGGGAACCGTCGTGACGCTTGTCGACGTCACGTAGACGAGCTGTTCGAGAAAGTGCGCGTGGAAGTCGGCCCGCCAGAGTTCGCGCTGCGCGAGCGCTTCGGCCGCCTGCGCACAGCTGAACTCGAAGAAGGAGGTGCACGTGCCGCCGGTGCAAAGCCGGAAGACCGGCCCGTTCGTGGCGACACCGATCTGATCGACGGCGGGGCACTCCGGCGGTCCGGGGTCCGCTACGAAGGTCGCCAGCGTCGTCGGCGTGCCGCACGTCGTCGAGAGCGTCCACGCAAATTTCCGGAGCGGGTTCACGACGATCGCGGGGATGATCGGATCGCTCACGATCACGACGCTGGGCAGTACGGCAGCGTTCAGCAGCGAGACCTGGTGCCGCGGATCCCAGCAACCGTAGAGACCCGCGACGTCGTAGAGCGGCGGACTCAAGAGCGGGCCGTTGAACAGGAAGCTCGTGTCCGGCTGGCCCAGCGCCGGGAGCAGCTGCCCGGCGTACTCGCTGCCGATCCACGCGAGGTCGTCGCGCGTGATGCGGGTCAGCGCGGCGATCGCGTCGACCACGTTCATTCCCTGGATCACGCGGGCGAACACCGTGAAGCCGCCGTTCTGGTTGTCGAGGTTCGCGCGGTTGTCGACGAGGTTGATGAACCAGCTGTTGGATCCGCTGTTCGGATCGCCGCCGCCCTTCGCCAGCGCGACGGTTCCCCGCTCGTTGCCGCGCTGCGAGCAGATCATCTTCGCCTGGTTCGGCGGCGGAGCCTGGATGTCGAGCGTGCAGGGTTCGTTCGCCACGACCACGCCGCGCGCCGGCACGGGCTCGGGCAGCTGGTCCTGGCCGATCCGAAAGGACGCGCCCTGGACGATGAAGTTCGCGACCGAACGGTGAAAGAAGCTGTCCGTGACGAGTCCGTTCTCGACGTAGTAGAGGAAGTTCGCGGTGTGCGCGGGCGCGCCCGCATCGAGCAGCTCGAAGCAGATGGTGCCGAGCGGCGTCACGAGTTCCACGACCCGCGTCCCGTCTGCGAGGCTCGTCGTGTCGCACGCCGCGCGCGCGATTGCGGGCGACGCGACGACGAGGAGCATCGCGAGAACTGCAGGTTGGAGGCGCTTCATCGGGCCGGACAGGTAGACCAACCCCCGAGACGGAGCCAGCAAGCCAGACCGGCCCATTGGGCTCGGACGCAGAAGCTGCCTGACAAACACAGAGGCACCCTGGGTCTCCAGGAGACTCGGGAACGTTCGCGAATCCGGTCGCCTGCACGAAGCGCAGGTAAGCGGCAGGCTTGGGACTCGTCCTGACGTCGCGGCACCGACATGGGATACTGCCGCGCCAATGGAACCGAAGCCGAGCATCACCGACCGCCTGCACAGCCGCTGGGTGCACGCCCGACGCGTGCGGGTGCTCTCGACCCACCTCGGCCCGCTGCTCGCGCCTGGCGCTCGCGTTCTCGACGTCGGAGCAGGAGACGGTCGTGTGGCGGCGCAGATCTCCCGCACCCGCTCCGATCTGGAGATCCGTTGCATCGACGTCCAGGTGCGGTCCACCTCGGCCTTTCCCGTCGAACGTTACGACGGCGAACGGATTCCCTTCGACGACGGTGCCTTCGACGCGGTGCTGTTGATCGATGTGCTCCACCATGCGGACGATCCGCTCGCGCTGCTCGCCGAGGCGCGGCGCACCGGCGCGCTCGTGCTGATCAAGGACCACGCACTCGAGGGGTGGCTCGCCGATCCGACACTGCGCCTGATGGACTGGGTCGGCAATGCGCGACACGGGATTCCGCTGCCCTTCCGTTACTGGCCGAGTGCGCAGTGGATCGCGGTGTTCGAGCGCATGAATCTGGGCGTCCGCAGCTGGCAGCCCGCGCTCGGGATGTACCCCTGGCCCGCGACGCTGCTCTTCGATCGCGGCCTACACTTCGTGGCGGCACTCGAGACGGGAGCCGCCGGCCCGCAGCGCGAGCGGGCCGGCGCCTCGACTCCCAAGCCGCGATAGCGCGTCACTGATTGCCGGTGATGCGTCGAGTCCGAACGACGCAGCGGGTCGTCGCGCATCGACTGCGCGGCGCCTTGCTCAATCGGGGAGGAGCAGGGGCCGGAGCCGCTCGTAGTAACGCGGCGTCCAGACGTGCATGCAGAGTTCCCAGATCGCCTGGGTACCGAGCACCGCGAAAAGAGCGCATGCGATCGCGACTGCTGCCACGAGCAGGATCCGGCGTCGGCCCGCCCCTGCCCATGGAACGCGGTCGATGGCGAGCAGGATCGCCGGCGGCGCCCCGAGCAGCATGTAGCGCGGGAAGTAGTAGTAGGCCCACGCGCCGCCCATGCAGGCGCAGAACGCGAACACCGTGCCGAGCCAGGCGACGAGCGGCACGCGGAGTGCGTCGCGCCGGCCGAGCGCACGAATCAACGTCAGCCCGTAGAAGCCGAACGAGGCGACCAGCATCGCCTTGCGCAGCCAGAAGTGGGTCGCGAACTCGCGACCGGAGGTCAGCACGCCGTTCATGAAGGACACGAGTGGCCAGTTCAGTGCCGAGCCGCCGGATCCGAACAGGCGTTGGTTGCGCTCGAGCACCGTGAAGGGATCGCCGCTGAGCGCCCAGAAGTAGAGGCCGAGGGCCGCCGGCGGGAGTACTCCCGCGGCGAGCGGCGCGAGGTCGCGAAGCCCGCGCCGCCCGACCGCGAGCTGCGAGATCCCGAGCGCGAGCAGCACCAGGAACCCGTGTTTCTGCACGACGGCCGCCGCGCCCGCCCACGCCACGGCGCGCCAGATCCGCCCGTTCGTGTAGGCGTGGAACGCGGAGATGCCACAGAGCACCAACAACCCTTCGGTGTAGGAAAGGCTGGTGGTCTCGAGCCACGTCGCGGGGAACACCGCGAAAAGTGCCGCCGCGACGCCGGCGCGCGACGTGAAGGATCCCGCGAGCAGGCGGAAGCGGACGACCGCGAGGGCTCCGGCCAGCTGCGACACCACGAGCGCCGAGAGCCGCAGGTCGCCGAGCAGCCGCGACGCCAGCGCGATCGCAGCCGGGTAGACCGGGAAGCGCGTGAAGAAGCCGAACGGGTCATCGCGCCACGAGGTCACGAAGGGAACCAGCTTCTGGGTACCCACGTAGAGCGCCGGGAAGGACTTCGACAGGGCCATGTCGGCGTGCCCGTCGGCGAGCATGGCGAGATCGAGCGGCGCCCAGCCCGTTGCCTGGCTTGCGGCGATCAGCACCACGAGCCGCGCCGCAAGCGCCCACGCGAAGAGCAGCGCGAGCTCCCTTCCGCTGGGATCGTGCGCCACGCGATCCGAAATCAGCGCTTCCCCTTCGAGCGCTCGCCGCGTTGGACGGCGCGGTGGAGCGGCGCGCCCATCGGCGCGGACACGGACTGGAAGCGCAAGAGGCTCGACACGGCGGCGAGACTAACACCACCGGCACTCTCGATGCTCAGTCGCGGGTCGCGTGGCATCGATGCGCCCGAGGGCGGAAGCGGATTCCATCTGAGGAGCCCGGGCAGCGGGAGCGCGCGTCCGCAAGCGACCGCGTCGATGCCCGTCGCGACGGAGACCCCGCGCCTGCGCGCCGGATCTCAATCGCGGCGCGCAAATGCCGCGCCATGACTCTTTACAGTGACAACGTGACCGAGACCACAGCCGGTGCAATGCACCGGGGCGAAGCCGCGCGAGGATCCGGCGGCGGAGAACGGCACGAAGCCCCCGCGCGACGAAGCGGGGTCCCGGGAGGACGCGTGCGCGCCGTTGCGAGCTGGGTCGCATCGAAGCGCTTGCCCTCGCGTAGACACGAGAGGCGATCGCCGCATCTCATCGGGTTGGCGATCCGGCGTGCAAGAGCGGATCCACTCGCGCGAGCGACCCTTGGTGCTGGTAGCGGCATGCGGCTACGTTGCCGGCCATGAAGGTCGTCGCCGCCGAGAGATCCGCCGCGGGGCACGCCACGCGCCCTGGATTTCCGGCGGAGGTCCCCCGCAGATGACGGGCCTTCGCGCGCCGGCGTCTTGAGCTTCGTCGCCAAGCTTCAGCGCGCCCGGGAGGTCCTCCAACAACAGGGGCGCCTTTCCGTGCGCGCGCTGGCCCGCGAGCTCGACCTCCGTGGCGACGAACTCGACGAGCTGATCGCCGAGCTGGTCGACGTGCAACAGCTGGCAGTGCGCGAGAGCAGCGTTCTCGTCTGGACTGCGCGGGAGGCCGGCATGAATCCCGCGTCTCGGCGCTCGGCTCCCGATCCTCGCACCTACACGCCGAAGCATCTCGCCGACAAGAT
>JANLTC010000040.1:0-17134 GCA_031362725.1 Deltaproteobacteria bacterium
TCGTCCACGTGTCCGAGATGTCCTGGACCAAGCGCGTCAAGCATCCGTCGAAGGTCGTCACGGCCGGCGACATGGTGGAAGCGGTCGTGCTCGACATCGATGAGGTGAGCCGCAAGATCTCGCTGGGCATGAAGCAGATCGAGCCCAATCCTTGGAGCCTGATCGAGGAGAAGTACCCGGTTTCGACGCAGGTGCGCGGCGTGGTTCGCAACATCACCAACTTCGGGCTCTTCATCGGTCTCGAGGAAGGGATCGACGGCCTCGTGCACGTGTCCGACATCTCGTGGACCGAGCAGATCAAGCACCCCGGTGAGAAGTTCAAGAAGGGCGACGAACTCGACGCCATCGTGCTGAAGATCGACAAGGAGAACGAGAAGTTCTCGCTCGGCATCAAGCAGCTCACGCCCAATCCGTGGGACGACATCCAGCGGACCTATCCGCTGGGTACCGAGATCGAGGGCGAGGTCACCAGCGTCACCGACTTCGGCGCGTTCGTGCGCCTCGAAGGTGGCATCGAGGGCCTCATCTACACCTCGGAACTGTCAGCGGAGCCGGTCGAGAAGCCGGCGGACGTGGTCAACCCGGGCGATCGCGTGAAGGCTCTCGTCACGCGTATCGATCCGGCTGAACAGAAGATCTCGCTGTCGATCAAGGCGGTGCACGACCAGCAACAGCGCCAAACGCTGAGCGAGCTGGCCGCGCAGCAGTCCCGCACCCAGCGCTCGACGCTCGGCGATCTACTCGCCGAGAAGCTGCGCAAGGCGGGGCAACCCGACGGCGAATGACGAAGGTGCGAGGCGGTCGCGCTCGCAAGGGCGCGGTCGCCTCGAGCACCGGGGATCGGTTGAACCACAATACGGCTGGATCGCCAGGGGTGGGGGCGCGATGACGAAGAGCGGGCTCATCGAGTCGGTGGCGGAGAAGACGCCGCATATCTCGAAGAAGGACACCGAAGTCGTCGTGAACACGATCTTCGACGCGATGACCGACGCGCTCCGGCGCGGCGAACGCATCGAGATCCGCGGCTTCGGATCGTTCCAGGTGAAGGTGCGCGAGGCGCGCGACGGTCGGAACCCGAAGACCGGCGAGATGGTGAACATTCCGGCCAAGCGCACGCCCTTCTTCAAAGTGGGGAAGGAGCTGAAAGAGATGGTGGACGGCGTCGAACCCGGCTCGTCCTCGTCGGATTCCGAGGACGAACTCTCCGCCTGAGCGCGGGCACGCGCCCGATCGGAGTTCCACCCATGCTCTGGCTGCGCCGGCTGGTCGGGATCGCATTCTTCGTCGCGATGCTCGTGTTCGGTTGGACCTTCGCGAAGCGCAACGCGGAGCTGGTCCACATCGACTACCTGGTTGGAACCCTCGACGAAGCGAGCTGGGTCATCGTGCTCGGAACGTTGCTGCTAGGCGGGCTCGCGGCCTCGCTGTTGCTGAGCCTGCAGCTGGTGCGTCTCATGCTGACCGCGCGTCGCTATCGAAGGCTTGCGAGCGGACTCGAACAAGAAGTCCATCAGCTCCGCAACCTGCCACTCGCGACCCCCGACGAGGTGCCCGCGCGCGGCGGCGCGGGTCGCAATCCCGCCGGCGGGGGATTCGGGCGGAGCGGGTAGCGGAGATGGCCTGGTGGCGAGCGGCGCGCGGGGCCGAGGCGGGGCCGCACGACGTCGACGCGGCGATTCGCCGCGCCTTCCACGCCGTGCTCGATCACGATCTCGATGCCGCCGAGTCGGTCCTCGCAGCCGCGGTGCGGAGCGACTCGAGCGAGGTCGATGGCTACCTCGCGCTCGCTTCGCTCTACCGGCAGCGGGGCGAGATCGGTCGCGCAATCCACCTGCACCAGAATCTGCTGCTGCGCCGGGATCTCGACCGCGACGTGCGGTTCCAGGCACTCGTCGGCCTGGCCGACGACTTTCGCGAAGGCGGTTTCCTGCGCCGCGCGATCGCCGCATATGAAGAAGTGTTGGTGCATCAACCGCGCCACGCGCGCGCGTTGCATGCGCTGGTGCGATTGCTCGTCGACGCGCGCGAACCGCTTCGTGCGATTCCGCTCGCGCGTCGTCTTTCCCGCATCGAAGGCAAGCAGGCGGTGCCGCTCGAAGCGACGCTCTGGGTCGATCTCGCCGAGTCCGAGCGTGCCGAGGGGCGCACCCAGGTGGCGCGAAAGGCGCTGCGCCGCGCGCTCCGCATCGATCCCCAGAACGTGCGCGCCTGGATCGCTCGCGGACTCGTCGAGGCGGAACTCGGCAAGCCCAAGCGCGCTCTCGCGGCGTGGCGCCGCGTACCCGAGATCGATCGCCGCGCGGGCCCGATCGTGTACCCGCGCCTCGCTGCGACCTTTGCGGCTCTCGGGCACGCACGCGACTACGAGAGCTTCTTGCAGGAACTGCTCGCGAGCGATGCCGGAGACTCCGGCGCGCGACTCGCGCTCGCACGCGGTCTCGCCGCGCGCGGCGCCACCGAGGACGCGCTTGCCGAGGTGCGTCGCGTGCTCGAGCGCGAACCCGAGCACCTCGAGGCGCATGCCACACAGGGACGCATCCTGCTCGCGGAAGGCCGCGAGGCGGAGGTGGCGAAGGCGCACGAGGCTTTGCTCGATCTGCTCGATCGCGAGCGCAGCCTGGGGCCGTTCGACGCCGGCGACCGCTTCGCATGAGCGGGTCCGCACTCGATACGCCGATGATGCGTCAGTACCTCGCGCTCAAGGCGAGGCATCCGGATGCGCTGCTCTTCTATCGGATGGGCGACTTCTACGAGCTGTTCCTGCACGACGCGGAGATCGCTGCGCCGCTGCTCGACATCGCCCTCACCACGCGCGACAAGGGCAAGCCCGACGCGGTTCCGATGTGCGGCGTGCCGGTGCACGGTGTCGATCCGTATCTGAAGCGCCTTGCCGAACTGGGCCACCGCGTCGCGATCTGCGAGCAGGTCGACCGCGCCAGCCCTCCGGGATCGTCAGACGCGCGCCCTGCCGGATCAGCGGGCCGCCGACTCGTGAATCGAGAAGTCGTCGAAGTGATCACGCCGGGTCTTGTCGGCGATGCCGACGGACTCGAAGCCCATCGCGAAGTGTCGCTGGTCGCGCTCGATTTCGACGCGGCGGGGGAAGTTGGTTTCGCGGCGTTGGAGGCATCGACGGGCGAGTTGCGCGCGACAGCGGTGCAAGCCGATGACGACCGGTTGCCTACGGCGCTCGCCGAGGAGCTACGCCGCGTCGCGCCGCGCGAGATCCTGGTCGCGCGCGATCGCGCCCGGCAGCTCGGGCCGGTGCTCGGCGCGCTGCTTCCCGAAGCCGTCGTGACGCTCGTCGAGTTCGCGAGTTTCGATCCCGCGATCCGACCGAGCGGGCCGACCGGCTTTGCAAGCGACGCCCGTGATGCCGCAACCCGCGCCGCCGCTGCGCTGCTCGGCTACCTCGGCGCGAACCAACCCTTTGCGCTCCCGCACGTTGCGCGACTCGTTCGCTATGCGCTCGGCGACGCGATGCAGCTCGATGCGGCGACGCGCTCGCATCTCGAGCTTTTCGAGAATACGATCGATCGCACGCGGCGGGGTACGCTGATCGAGCGGCTGGACGTCACCGTGACGCCGCTCGGTGCACGACGCATCGCGCGCTTCATCGCGTATCCGCTGCTCGACCCGCTCGCGATCCGGGCGCGGCAGGACGCCGTTGCCTGGCTCTTCGAAAGGGATCGACTGCGTGGGCAACTCCGCGAGCGCGCCCGCGCCGTGCGCGATCTCGAGCGGCTGCTCGCGAAGACCGCGCGCCCGACCGCGCAGCCGCGTGACCTCGGCGCGATTCGCGCGTCGCTGGCGGCGCTGGCGCCGCTCGCGAGCGGCTTCGACGCGGGCGAGAACGCCTTCCTGCCGGGCGCCGAGTCGGCGCGGCCCGCCGGCCTCCCGATTCCGATACCCGTGCCGGCGGCGCACGCACTCCTCGAAGCGGCGCTGATCGACGATCCGCCGGCGATCCCGCGCGGATCGCGCGGCGCTGGCGAGATCGGCTACGTGCGAGCCGGCTTCGATGCGGAACTCGACTCCCTGCGCGAGGCCGCGACGGAAGGCCGCACGCTTCTCGCGGCGCTCGAAGCCCGGGAGCGCGAACGAAGTGGCATTCCCACGCTGAAGCTCCGCTTCCATCCGGTTCACGGTTACGGCATCGAGGTGAGCAAGTCGAACGTCGCGCGCGTGCCCGGCGACTTCGAGCGAAAGCAGACGCTCGCCAACGCGGAGCGCTTCACGACGCCGGCGTTGCGCGAACTGGAAGCGCGGCTGCTCGGTGCCCACGAGCGTGCGGCGGCGCTGGAACGGGAACTCTTCGAATCCGTACGCGCGCGCTTGCAGACCTTCTCGGTCGCGATCCGCGCGGCCGCCGAGGCCGTCGCGGAACTCGATTCTCTCGCGGCGCTTGCGGAGGTCGCGCGCCGCGACGGCTGGACGCGTCCCGAAGTGGGCGCGGACCAGCGGCTCGAGATCGTTGCCGGACGCCACCCGGTGGTCGAGGCGCTGCTGCGCGCGCAGGGCGGCGAGGACTACGTCGCAAACGACACCAATCTGGATCCCGATGACGCCCAGCTGCTCGTGCTGACGGGCCCCAACATGTCGGGCAAGAGCACCTATCTCCGGCAGGTCGCGCTCGTCGCGCTGCTTGCACAGATCGGAAGTTTCGTGCCGGCGGAGTCGGCCCACGTCGGGGTCGTCGACCGCATCTTCACGCGCGTCGGCGCCTCGGATCGGCTCGCGCGCGGCGAGTCGACCTTCATGGTCGAGATGCGGGAGACCGCCGAGATCCTGGCGCACGCGACGCGCAAGAGTCTGGTGATCCTCGACGAGATCGGCCGCGGCACCAGCACCTTCGACGGCCTCTCGATCGCATGGGCCGTCGCCGAACAGCTACACGACGCGCCCGAACTCCGGGCTCGAACGCTCTTTGCGACGCACTACCACGAACTCGTCGAGCTCGCGGCGACGAAGCCGCGCGTTCGAAACGCGCACTTCGAAGTTCGCGAGTGGGGAAACGACGTGGTGTTCCTGCGCCGCCTCGCGCAGGGCGGCGCAAGTCGCTCCTACGGCATCCAGGTCGCGCGACTCGCCGGTCTTCCCGACGTGGTGATCGCGCGTGCGCGCCAGCTGCTGGCGGCACTCGAAGCCGGAGACTTCGCGGGGCGCGGTCGCAACGCCCGCGCGCCACAGCTCGCGCTCTTCGAAGCGCCCTCGCGTCCGCAGCCGGCGGGGCCGTCGCCACTCGAACAGGGCGTACTTGCCGAGATCCGCCGTCTCGACGCCGACCGGCTGGCGCCGCTCGATGCACTGACGCTGCTCCACCGGTTGGCGTCGGCGCTGCGCAAGGGCGACGGGTCGTGAGTTCGCGTGGGGTTGCGACGATGGTGCTGGCGCTTGCCGCGGCCGCATTGCTCGGCGCCAAACGCCCCGACGGTCTCGGCGACGTCGTGGGTGTCCAACACTGGTCGTACCCTGCATTCAGCCGCGTCGTGATCCAGATCTCGGAGCCGGTCGACGCAATCGTCGGCGAAGTCCCCGCAGATCTCGGCGGCGATAGGCCGGCGCGTTTGTTCTTCGACGTGCCGCGCATGTGGACCGGGCGGCGCTTCGAGACTCCGATTCGCGTCGGCGACGGGCTGCTGCGACAAATTCGCGTCGGGCAGAACACACTCGACACGACGCGCGTCGTGCTCGACCTCGAGCGCTACGGGCGCCACCGCGTGATGCAGCTCGCGGCGCCAGCGCGCATCGTCGTCGACGTCTTTGCCCCGCAAGCCGCCCAAGGCGCGCGAGGTCCATCCGGACGCGCACCGGACGGACCGGCAAATCGCGCGCTGCGTTCATCCGGTCGCGCGTCGGGAAACGCTGCCGAACGCGAGCGAAGTTCCGCGCGCCGCGCTCCCGAGCATGGCTCCGACTCGCTGCCGATGGCATTGCGCCCGGTGCGCGTGGTGGTGGTCGACGCCGGTCACGGCGGTCGCGATCCTGGCGCGTTGGGCATCGGCGGAGTGCGCGAGAAGGATGTGACGCTCGCCCTCGCGAAGGCGCTGCGGAAGAGCCTCCGCGGTCGTGGCTTCGAGGTCGTGCTGACGCGGGATCGCGACCGCACGCTGTCGCTGGAGGAACGCACCGCGATCGCCGAGGGCGCTGGTGGCGACGTGTTCGTGTCGGTGCACGCGAACGCATCGCCGCGCGCGGAACTCGCGGGCGTCGAGCTCTTCACGCTCCAGGAAAACGCCGAGCGCCAGACGCTGCGCCTCGCCGCGCGCGAGAACGGTGTGGCGCCGGCAGAGGTCGATCCGCTCCAGCGACTGCTCGCGCGACTGCGACTGTCGGAGGCGGGCGCGCGTTCGACGCGACTCGCCGTGCAGGTCCATCACCAGATCGCTGCGGGCATGGGTGGGCGCTGGCCGTCGGTTCGCGAGCCCGTGCTAAAGAGGGGACCCTTCTACGTGTTGTATCTCTCGGACATGCCTGCGCTGCTCGTCGAGGCGGGCTTCGTCACGCACCGCGAGGATGCGCGCCGGCTACGCGATCCCGAGTATCTGCACGCGATGGCAGATGAGATCGCGTCGGGCGTTGGACGCTTCCGTGACGAGGCGGCACCGCTGGTAGCGGAGCTTCACCCATGAGCACGGCGCCGGAGTCGGTACGCGTATGGCTCGCCGAACTCGGTGAACGCGGTCCCGTGCCGGAGGGGGGCGAGGTCGACGTGCTGCGCACCGTGCGCGGCTACCTGGCTGCGGTACGCGAACACCTCGAAGAGGTGCATCGCTCGGCGCGCGCGGGTTCTCGCGTCAACGGCTTGCACGCGGATCTGATCGATCGTCTCGTGCGCCGGCTCTACCGGATCGCAGAGAGCGAACACTTCGCCCGGGAAGGCGCCGCGACGTCCCGCGCGGCGCTGCTCGCGGTCGGCGGTTATGCACGGCGCGAGATGTCGATTCACTCGGACGTAGACCTGCTGCTGCTGTTCGAGGGCGAGCCGACGCCCTACGTCACGCGACTGTCGGAGCGGATCCAGCTGTGGCTCTGGGACGCGGGCCTCACGGTCGGTTGCGCGACACGCACCGTTGGCGACACGCTCGAGCTGGCGCGGGCCGACAACACCGTGTTCACGGGCATCCTCGACACCCGCTACCTCGCCGGCGATCCGGTCTTCTATCACGAGTTCACCGACGCGATCCGCCGCGAGCTGCTCGCGGACGTCGAGTACTTCCTCGAGCGGCAGATCGACAGCGCGCTGCAGCGACACCAGGCGTACGGCGAATCGCTCTACCTGCTGCAGCCGAACGTGAAGGAAGGGGCAGGCGGCCTGCGCGACTACCACGCCGCGATCTGGGCGATGCGCGCGGTGTTGCCGTCCGCGCGTGGGCTCGATGATCTCCTCCACTACGGCCTGCTCACCGAGTCGGAGATGGAGGACTACCGCGACGCGCTCGATTTCCTGTGGTGGGTGCGCAACGAGCTGCACCTGCTCGCGAAGCGCCGGCAGGACCAGATGAGTTTCGACGTGCAGGAGAAGGTGGCCCTGGCGCTGGGCTACCCCGACGGCGGTCCCGAAGCGCCGCTTCCGGTCGAGCTGTTCATGGGTGACTACTACCGGCACGCGCGGGTGATCCGCAGCTATTCCGAGCTGGCGATCGAGCAGTGTCGGGGGCGGGTTCGCCGCGCACCGGGACCTCCCGCCCGCGTGGCCCTCGTCGAGGACGGCTTCCGCGTCGTCGGCGATCACCTCGAGATTCCGCACGCCGCGCATCTGCAGGAGCGACCGTTGCGGCTGCTCACCGCGTTCGCGGTTGCACAGCAGAACGACGTACCGCTGTCGCGCACCGCCGAGCGCATCGTACGCGAGAACCTGCACCTGATCGACGACGCCTATCGGCGCGATCCGGAGACGATGGACGTCTTCCTGCGGATTCTCGACAGCGACAAGCGCGTGATGCGCACGCTGATGACGATGAACGAGATCGGCTTGCTATCGCGCTATCTGCCCGAATGGGAACACATCGTCTGCCGCTGGCAGCACGTCGTCTATCACACCTACACCGTCGACGTGCACTCGATCTTCCTGGTCGAGGAGTTGCGCCGGCTGTGGCAAGGCAAGTACGAGCGCGCGCTCCCCGACCTGACGACGCTGATGAGCGACGTCGAGGACCGCCCGGTGTTGTTCCTCGGCTGCCTGCTCCACGATATCGGCAAGGGTTTCGGCGGCGGCGATCACTCCGCGAAGGGCACCGAGCGCGCGCGGGTCTGTCTCGGCCGCCTCGGACTCGATGCAGAACGCGCCGATCGCGTGCTGTTCCTCGTCCAGCATCACTTGACGATGTCCCACATCGGCCAGCGCCGGGATCTCGCCGATCCCAAGACGATCTTCGAGTTCGCGAAACTGGTCGGTGATCGCACCAACCTGCGCAACCTCTACCTGCTCACCTTCGCGGACATGCGCGCATCCTCGAAGGCGGGTTGGAACGAGTGGCGTTGGGCGCTGCTGCGCGAGCTCTTCGAACGCGCGGCGGAGGTCCTCGAGACCGGCGGCGCCGATGAAGGCATCGCGATTGCGACGATCGAGTCGCGTGTCGCGACGCGCCGCGCCGCGGCCCGCGACGAGTTGCGTGCACTCGGCGTCGCGGAGGCAAAGATCGACGGGTTCTTCGACGAGATGCCGCGCCGCTATTTCGTTTCGCATGGGCCGCGGCAGATCGCCCGGCACGCGCGCAGCTTCCTCGGCTTCACCGAGGCCAAGGCCGTCGTCACGGCGGTGCGTGAGATGCGCGGTGGCTTCTCGGAGGTGATCGTCGTCACGCGTGACGTTCACGGGCTGTACTGGAGGGTTGCCGGGGCGCTCACGGCGAAGGGCATCAACATCTTCGCGTCGAACGTGTACACCACGCGTTCAGGGCTCGCGCTGGAGATCTACCGGGTGGCGACGCCGCCGGGGGTCGGCGAGGACCGCGAGCGCATCTGGGCCGGCTTCGAGGAGAGTCTGCGGAAGGTGCTTTCGGGTGCGGTGCGGGTCGAGGATCTCGTGAAGCGGCGCCGGCGCCCGATCGGCTCCCCCTCGACGCCGTCGCGAACGCCGCCGAGCGTCACCATCGAGAACGACGAGTCGGACTTCTATACGATCGTCGACGTCTCGGCGAACGATCGGCGCGGCCTGCTCTACGATCTGACCCGCACGCTCGCCGAGCACGATCTCGAGATCTACATCTCGAAAGCGACGACGGTGCTCGACCAGGTCGCAGACACGTTCTACGTGAAGGACGCCCGCGATGGGGGTTTCCAGAAGCTTGCCGGCGATGACCGGATCGCGGCATTGCAAAGCGCACTGCTGGACGCCGCGCAGCTCGACGAGGCGGCCGATGGCTGACGGCGAGCTGCGGCGATGAGGCGCGCACTTGCGATCGCGGCGTCGATCGATGGATTCCTGACACATCTGGCGGTCGAGCGAGGACTCGCTCGCAATACACTCGATGCCTATCGCCGCGATCTCGAACGCCTCGCTGTGCATCTTGCGGTGGAGGGCGTGCGCGCGCCCGACGCGATCCGTCCCGAGCACTTTCGGCGCTTTGCGTTGGCGCTCGAGGCGGAAGGCCTGTCGCCCGCTTCGCGCACACGCATGCTGGTGACCGCGCGGCGTTTCGGCGCGCGACTGCTCGCGGCCGGCGTAATCGCGCGTGATCCCGCGGAGGGTCTCCTGACACCGGGTCCGGGACTTCGGCTGCCGCGCGTGCTTCGACAGGACGAGACCGTCGCGCTGCTCGTCGCCGCCGCAACCGGCGAGGGCCCGATTGCAACGCGCGACTGCGCGATGCTCGAGGTGCTCTACGGCGCCGGACTGCGCGTTTCCGAACTGGTGTCGCTGCCGCTCGGGGGGCTCGATCGGCGGGCAGGGCTGTTGCGGGTTCACGGCAAGGGGGGCCGCGATCGGATCGTGCCGCTCGGCGAGCCCGGACTGCGCGCGATCGAGACGTGGCTCGAAAGCGGGCGACCACTCTGGGCGCGACGCGCACGCCACGGCAGCGACGCGGTCTTCCTGACTGCACGCGGTGCGTCGATGACGCGGCAGAACTTCTTCGTGCGGCTCCGGCAACTCGCGCGTCGCGCGGGCATCGCGATCGATCGGGTTTCGCCGCACGTGCTGCGCCACTCCTTCGCGACGGATCTTCTCGAAGGCGGCGCCGATCTGCGCGCGGTGCAGGCCATGCTCGGTCACGCAGACCTCGCGACGACACAGATCTACACACACGTGAGCCGCGAGGGCCTGCGCGCGACGGTCGAGGCGCACCATCCGCGCGGTGCGGGGACGCGCACCCCGTGAAGGGACCGGTGCTGGATGCCGTGCGGCGCGGGCTCGCGCCTGGTGTGGTCGCGCTCTTCGACGCGGTTCTCGCCGAAGCCGAGCGGCGCGACGTCGCTGTGTATCTGGTCGGCGGGCCGGTGCGCGATCTGCTGCTGGGCCGGGAGCTGCGCGACCTCGACCTGATCGTGGAACCGCGCGAGGACATGTCGCTCGCCGCCGAGGGGCTGGCGCGCGCGGCGGCGTCGGAGAGCGCGCATCTGGTGAGTCACGATCGCTTCGGCACCGTGCGAATCGAAGCGGCCGACGGCGCGCTCGACGTCGCAACGGTGCGTCGCGAGAGCTACGCGCGGCCGGGCGCGCTGCCGAGCGTCGAGACCGGCACGCTCGAGGACGATCTGCGGCGACGCGATTTCACCGTGAACGCGCTCGCCGTGCCGATCAGCACCGCAGCGCGCCGCGGCCGGCCGGCATTGATCGATCCCGAGAGTGGGCGCACGGACATCAGCGCCGGTGTGCTGCGGATCTTCCACGCCGCGAGTTTCCACGACGACCCGACGCGCGCGCTCCGCGCGGCGCGATTGGGGGAGCGACTCGGGTTCCGGCTGTCGCGCGGTTCGCGCACCGCGCTCCGTGACGCGGTCGGTGCAGGCGCGTTCAGCGCGGTGTCGGGCGATCGCTGGCGGCGCGAGTTCGAGAAGTTGTTCGAGGATGCGCGGAAGGGACTCGACCCGGCGGCCGCGTTGCGGCGGCTCGCCGAGTGGCACGTGCTCGGCGCGCTCGAGCCGGGTCTCGCGTTGCCGCCCGTCGCCGTTCCCGCGTTGCGGCGACTCGGGCGCAGTCTCGTGGCGCCGCCGTTTCCAGCGGCGCGACTGCGACCCTGGGCAGCCGGTCTCGCGGTGTGGCTCGCCGAGATCGATGCGACGTCACGGCGCCGCACGCTGCGGCGGCTCGCGGTGCGCGGCGAATTGGCCCAGCGCATCGTCGAGTTTCCGCGTCTGCGCGATCGTTGTTTGCGCGCACTCGCCACCGCGCGGGGGCGCGGCGCGGTCGACGCGTTGCTCGGCGGACTCGACGACGAGCGATTGCTCGGGCTCTTCGTGTATGCGCCGCCCGCCTGTCGGCGCCGGTTGTTGCGCTGGGCGCTCGAAGACCGCACGCGCAGACCGCCCGTCAGCGGCGCGGATCTCGTCGCGGCGGGGCTCACCGGGCCGGTCGTCGGTGCCGCACTCGCACGGATTCGTATCGCGTGGCTCGACGGCACCGTCCACACGCGCGATGAGGCGATCGCGCTGGCGCGTGAGATCGGCGCGCGAATCGGCCGTCGCACTGCGAAGCGACCGCGCAAGGTCGCGAAGCGGGTGGCGACGCGTTCCGCGAAGACGAAATCGCCGCCGGCGTCGTTGCCGGCACAGGAGCCTTCGTCCATACTGCCGCCCGCCTCCCCACGGACACGGGCCCTCCACCCGGAGCGGCAATGACGAATCCCTCCGCACCGCCTCTGGCTTCCGGCGCGGTCGCGGCACTCTTCGAACCGATCACGGATGCGGGCTCTGCCTGCGCGATCCGGCTGTCCGCGGGCGAGGGGCCGCTCGATCTGCTGCTGCACCTGATCCGCCAGAACGAGCTGGAGATCACCGACCTGCCGATCTCGCAGGTCGCGAACCAGTACCTCGAGTATCTCGACGTGCTCCGCGAGCTGAACCTCGACCTCGCGGCCGAGTACCTGGTGATGGCTGCGACGCTCGCTTGGATCAAGTCGCGCATGCTGCTGCCTCCGGACCAAGCGGAAGAAGAAGAGGGCGCCGACCCGCGCGCCGAGTTGGTCGCACGTCTGCTCGAATACCAACGCTATCGGGAGGCCGCCGATGCGCTGGGCGCGCGCCCGCTGCTGGGTCGCGAGGTGTTCGCCGCCGCGGGTGCGGCGATCGCATCGCCGCCGGAGGGCGAGCGCGAGATCGAAGTGGGACTGCTACAGCTCGTCGAGGCGCTGCGGCGCGTGCTCCGTGAGACGCAGGCCCACGATTCGATCCACGAAGTGGTGGGCGAGCCGATCACCGTGCGAGAGCGCATGGTGTTGGTGATCGACGCCCTCGAGCGTGCCGAAGTCGTCGAGCTCGAGGAATTGCTGCGCGGGCCCGACGGCGGCGCACCGACACGTCCGATCATCGTCGCGACGTTCCTGGCGATCCTCGAACTCGCAAAGATCGCGAAGCTGCGGATCTTTCAGAGCCTCGGCGACACGGGCGCGCCCGAGGGTCCGATCCGGTTGCGGCGCGCCGTCGAGCAGGCCCTTGCGGGCCCGGTACTTTCGTGAGCAGGGAAGGGGAACCATGGAGCCGCAAGAACGACGCAAGATTCTGGAAGCGCTGTTGCTTTCGTCGTCCGAGCCGGTGACACCGGCGCGCCTCGGTCGCATCGTGCCCGAGAGTTCGGCGCGCGAAGTGCGTGAGGACGTCGAAGCACTGAACGCGTGCTATGTCGCGGACGGCAGGGGCTTCCGCATCGAAGACGTGGGCGGCGGATACCAGTTCCGCACGCTGCCGGAACTCGCGGCGTTCGTGCAGCAGCTCGAGCCGGTCCCGCCGCTGCGAATGTCGCGAGCGGGTCTCGAGACGCTCGCGATCATCGCCTACAAGCAGCCGGTCACGCGTGCCGAGATCGAGCATGTGCGCGGTGTCGACGCCGGGCCGCTTCTGCGCGGCCTGCTCGAGCGTCGCCTGGTACGGATCGCCGGGCATCGCGAAGTGCCGGGGCGTCCAATCCTGTACGCCACCACGCCGCGTTTCCTCGAGGTCTTCAGTCTCGCCGGGTTGTCCGACCTGCCGACGCTGCGCGAGATCGAGGAGCTGCTGCGCGATCGCCTGCCCGAGAGCGACGACGCGGCCGAGACGAGCGACGCGACGCACGACGGGAACGACGCGGCCATCGCAGTGGACGCGGACGCGCCGCCGCAGACCCACTGAGCCGCGAACGTCTCCAGAAGGTGCTGGCCGCGGCCGGTGTCGCGTCGCGACGCAGTGCCGAGACGTGGATCCGCGCAGGTCGTGTGACGGTGGACGGCGTCGTGGCGGAGATCGGCGACACCGTCGACCTCGCGACGTCGCGCATCGCGGTGGATGGCAAGTCGCTGCGGCAGGAGCGCCTTGTCTACTGGATCGCTCACAAGCCGCGCGGCGTGCTCACGACGACGAGTGATCCCGAGGGTCGGCGCACGGTGTTGCAGCTCCTGCCCGCAGGTGGGCCGCGCGTCTTCCCGGTCGGGCGTCTCGATCTCGAGACGGAAGGGCTCGTGCTGCTCACCAACGATGGCGAGGTGACCCACGCGCTGCTGCATCCGTCGCTCGAGAGCGAGCGCGAGTACCGCGTGACGGTGCGCGGCCGCGTTGGCGACGCGACACTTTCACGGATCACGCAGGGCGTCGAGCTCGAGGATGGCATGACTGCTCCGGCGCACTTCTCGAAGGTCGGCTTCGAGCGCGGCGCCGACGAGACTTCGTTCACGCTGGTGATGCACGAGGGTCGCAAGCGCCAGATCCGGCGCATGATGGCGCTGCTCGGACACCCGGTCGTGCGCCTCGTGCGCATGCGCATGGGACCGCTTCAGCTCGGCCGTCTCGGCTCCGGGAAGGTGCGCGTGCTCCGCGCTGAGGAGATCGCGCAGCTGAAGGCGCACGCGCGCGCCTGTCTGCGGGGAACGCCCAAGAAATCGCGGCGGCAGGCAACCGGAAGCGGCCGGGCGCAACCGCCCGAGGCCGATCGAGAACGTCGAACCAAGCCTCGGAGAACGTCTCGGATACGCGATTGAAATGCTTGAATTCAAAGCGCTTTCAGGACTAGGATGGGCGTCTCTGAAAGAGGTCAAGGGCGAATGCTGTTGTTGCTCCGCCGCCCGCCGTCTCGCTGCGATACTTCGCGCTCGCAATGGCTCGGCAAAGTGCTCGTCGCGTTCGGCTTGAGTCTCGGATCGGTCGCCGACGCCGGGTCGATCACCGGCGTCTGCCCGGACGGCAGTGTGTTCATCGTGCGCAATCCGGCGAGCATTCCCTGCCGCGAGGCGCGCCGCGTCGAGCCGCATCAAGTGCCGCCGATGCGCCCCGAGAATCTGTCGCGTTCCTACCTGTGGGACGTCTACCGTGAGAAGCAGAACGAGAACAACCCCTACAACCTCGTCGAGCGCGCCGCCAAAGTGCGTAGCTCGCTGGCAAAGGGCGGCGCGCCGCCGCCGGAGGCGAATGTCGCGCCGGGCGACGGGGCCGGGTCCGCGAGCGGCGCGCCGCCGCCGCCGCAAGTCGCTTCGGCGCCGCCGAGCCGACCCGCAACACCTGCCCCTTCGAAACCCGATTTGGGGCTCACCGACGGCGAGTTGCGCGATCTCTTCTACCTCGTCGAAGTGTCGCAACAGTCCGCGCCCGCGACCTTCGCGACCGAAACGGGCGGCCAGGAGGGATTGCGCGTCTCGTTTGCGCACTCGCAGGCCTTCGAGGCACGCGTTCGCTCCGCGACGTCGGTCGATGGGCGCGTCGTGCTCTTCACCGTGCAGCCGAATCAGCACGAGACGTTCCGGCCGAACTTCACGTTCGTGCAGGGCCAGACGTCGTTCCACCCGCAGGCGGGCGATGCGCGCCAACTCGGCGTGCTGGTCGGTCGCCTCGGCGAGCTCGACAAGAACGACCTGGTGCTCGGCTACGCGGTGTTGCCCGGCAGCATCGACATCGCACGTCCGGTCGATCTCTACTGGGACGACCGCCGCCTCGCGGTGACGTTCCAGCGCTGAGTCGCGGGCCTTGTGACGTCGCCGCTCGGCTCTGCCTCGCTACGCGGGACGATGGGGGTCGGTGGTTCGAGCTCCTGCGAGCGCGGGAAGCGTGGCGCGGCGGGGCCGCGCGGTGCGCTCGGCGGGGATTCAGCGCGGGCGCGTTCCGTACAACTGCGTGTAGTACCACGTGCCGTCGGACGAGAGTGCGATGCCGACGCCGGTCGTGTTGAAGACCGGCGCGAGCACATTGTCACGGTGTACGGGGGATGCCATCCAGGCGCTCACGATCTCGCGATTCGGGTCGCTGCGCGTCGTGGTGCCGACGTTCTCGCCGGCGAGCGTGTAGCCGATCACGCCCGCGCGCTTCATGCGACCCGGCGGTGTCACGCCCTCGGGTGTTTCGTGCGCGAGGTAGCGGCGCGTCGCCATGTCCTCGCTGTGGGCGCGCGCGACGGCGTCGAGCGCCGCGTCACGCTGGAGACGCACGAGCCCTTGCTCGGCGCGCAACTCATTGATCGCGGTGTGGAGTGCCGACTCGAGCGGTGCCGTATCCACGGGGCCCTGCGCCGCCTTCGCAGCGGTGCCGAGCGGCTGCACCAGCGCGACCGAGAGCCACATGCCGAGCAGGAAACTCGCGGCCTGTCCCAGCGTGCGCGGCATCAGGGCACCGCTTCTGCTTCAGAAGCGTCCAGGATCTCGCGCTTCACGAGCCGCCCATCGGCGTAGTAGGACTTCACGTCGATCTGGCCGTCGCCGTCTTTGTCCTCTTCGAGTTCGGTCTGATTGCCCTGGGCATCGAAGCGCGTGGTGCGATCGGGCTGGCTGTCGCCGTCGAGATCTTCGGTGCGGCGCGCGATCTTGCCGTGTTCGAAGAGTTCAGCACGATCGCGCGTGCCGTCACCGTCGAGATCCTGCGCCTGGCGGACGATCTGGCCGCTCTCGTCGTAGAAGGTCCACGAATCGACCTGTCCGTCGTGATTGGTATCCGCGCGACGCTGCGCGATCTTGCCGTTCTCATGGAGCACCCACGAGTCCGGAGCGCCGTCGCCGTCGGTGTCCTGCTCGATGCGTGCGACTTGCTTGCCGTCTGTGTCGTAGTACTCGGTGCGGTCGGGGCGACCGTCGCCATCATCATCGTAAGCGATCCGCGTCTTCCGGCCGTTGTTTTCGAAGACCCATTGGTCGGCCTGGCCGTCGCCGTCGCGGTCCTTGGCTCCATTCGCCGCGGCGGCGTTTTGTGCCGCGGCCGGGTTGGGAACCGTCATCGGAGTCGCCGCGCCGGGCGCGGCGTGGCTGCGAAGGGCAGCGAGTTCATCGGCGATCGAGAGCGTGCCGCCACCGGCGGTCTGCGTGGTGGCTACCCGCGCCGGTGTTGCGCCTTGGCTGGACGGGGTGCCGCCCTGGCGCTGCGCGAGTTCGCGTTCCATCGAGTCGACCTCGTTCTGCTCGTAGGCCTGCTGCGCCTGCTCGTGCGCACCGGGTTGCTGGATCGGTCCGCCGCCCGATTCGACGATCGCCTCGGCGCGCTTCGAGAGTGTCTCGCCATGCGTCTCGCCTCCGTCCGCCTCGCTGACCGCCTGCGCAATCTTTTCGAAAGGCCACGCGATGATCGCGAATGGCAGCATCAGCGGGCTGCCACTCAGCGAGTTGCGCGGCTTCTCGATCTCGCGCGTGTCCACGGTGATCGCGCCACCGAGCGACTGGAGTTCCCCCTGGCTGCCATACGCGGACGGCGGCGTGCCGGGCGGAGGTCCGCCGCCTGGCTGACCGGGATAGGCGCTCTGCCCGGGAGAGCCGGACGTGGACGATCGCTGGCCCGACATGGGCGGAGCGTTCTGCCCGGGCGAAATGATCGTGGCGCGCGCGCCGGTGTTGAAAAACGGCGCGTAGGGGAGGCTGCGAGTCACCGGCCTGCAACCAAGGAGGAGACCCGTCCCGATCGCGGCGAACCAGACCGTGCGTTCCATCGACATCGCTTTACCTCGGCGCAGGAGTCCAGGGCAGGCAATTGCAAGATTCGTGCGGCTGGCGCGCCGCGGCCGCATTCCCGCTTGCGCGGGCGGTCGTGGCGGATC
>JANLTC010000055.1:0-30197 GCA_031362725.1 Deltaproteobacteria bacterium
CAGCTCTGCGGTCAGCTGACCAACGCCTGCACGAAGATGGACGAGAAGTGGTACGCGGCGAGCCAGGTGGCCGACGAAGCGCGCCATCTCGAAGCGATCTCGAAGTTCCTGACGCGCAAGCTCGGCACGATCTACCCGATCAACCCGACGCTGAAGATCCTGCTCGACGAGCTGCTGCGAGCCGACAGCGCGCGCAAGAAGACGCTCGGCATGCAGACACTCTTCGAGGGCATGGCCGTCGGCATCTTCGACCTGCTGCGCCAGGAGAGCCGCAACCCGCTGCTCACCGACATGATCCGGCGCGTCGAGCAGGACGAGGCGCGCCACGCCGCTTTCGGCGTACTGACGATGCGACGCGCGGTGCGAGAAGCCGAGAAGTCCGAGATGGACGACATGGAAGACTGGGCGTTCGGCATCCTCGAGGCGCTCAACGCCAATCAGCAGCTCGACATGCTCCAGCAGCTCGGTCCGAAGTACGGCATCGACGCCAACAACATGACGCAGGCGGTGCTCGGCATGCCGAACTGGGCCGAGCTGAACAGCTTGATCTACATGCACACGGTGGTGCCGAACCTGCGCAATCTCGGTCTCATCACCGAGCGCACCGAGTCGCAGTACCGCAAGCTCGGCATGATGTTCGACCGCCCCGGGCGCGCGACGTCGCTCTCCGGACTCGCGATGATCGCTTGACCTGATCGGATCCCGCTAGGCACGGGGCCGCGGGCGAGAGCCCGCGGCCCTTCGTGTATGTGGATCCCGGCGTTCCTGCACGCGTCCGTATTCTTGCACTCGACTGTAAGTTCGTGGTACAAGGCGCCCGTGACCACGCTCTCCGCCCACCCCGATCTCTCCTCCCGTCGCGGCCGGCGACGGCAAGAGCTGCGGGTGCGGATCGTCGAGGCGGCCGTCGCGCTCTTCGATGAGCAGGGCTTCGGAGCCACCAAGGTCAGCGAGATCTGCGAACGCGCCGACGTCGCGAACAAGACGTTCTTCAACTACTTCCCGACCAAGAGCGATCTGCTCCGCGAGATCGCGCAGGGCGCGCTCGACGAGTTCCTCACGGAGATCGAGGAAGCGCGCAAGACGTCCGGCGGCACGCGCGAGCAGTTGCGCGCGCTCTTCGAACGCATCGCCGACAACGCGCTCGCCGCCGGTCCGATGCACCGCGAGCTGCTCGCCGAGATCATCCACGTCGCGCACGAGTCGCGCACCGAGGGGGAGCAGGCGCGGCGGCTCCACCAGGCGTTCCGCGCGCTGGTGCGCGACGGGCGCAGCGCGGGCGACGTCGCCACCACGCACAGCCTCGAGATCCAGACCGACATGTTGATCGGCGCGTTCTATGCGCTGATGCTGAACTGGGCGAATCTCGATGACTACCCGCTGCGTCGGCAGGCGCTCGCAGCGGCACGCTTTCTCGCGGATGCGCTCAGCAGAGCGCCGCGCAGCGAGGGGAGGCGAAGATGAGTCGCACGCGCAGCCAACACACGGCGCTGCCGATCCCGAACGGTTGGTTCGCGGTGGCGTGGAGTCGCGACCTGGTACCCGGCGACGTGCGACGGCTCCGCTATTTCGACGAAGAGCTGGTGCTGTTCCGCACGCGCGCGGGCGAGGCGAAGGTGCTCGACGGCTACTGCCCGCATCTCGGCGCGCATCTCGCGGAGGGCGGACGCGTCGTTGGCGAATCGATCCGCTGTCCGTTCCACGGCTGGCACTTCGACGGTCACGGTCGCTGCACGCAGATCCCGTATTGCGACCGCATCCCGCCGCATGCGGCGACGCGCGCCTGGGAAGTCGTCGAGCGCAATCACATGGTCCTCGTTTGGCACCACGCCGAGGACAAGCCGCCCGACTGGGAAGTGCCGCAGCTCGACGAGTTCTCCGATCCGGAGTGGGCGGAGCCGCGCACCTTCGAACTCGAAGTGCCGGTGCACATGCAGGAGCTCCACGAGAACAACAACGACCCGGTGCACTTCCACTTCGTGCACGGAAACCTGCAGATGCCGCGCTCGGAGATCCGCTTCGGGGACGGCGGCCGCACGATGCACATGGTGACACCGCAGCGCCGTGAGACGCAGTACGGGACCTTCGACACGCGCCTCGAGACGGATTCGTGGGGGCTCGGCATCGCAGCCGTGCGCATCGCCGGCATCGGCGACGCGGGCTTGCTGATGTTCTCGTCGACGTCGCCGATCGACGGGGCGCACTCGCAATCGCGCTGGATCTTCACCGTCACGCGCAACCTCGCCGACGTCGCAGGCGAAGACTTCGTGCAGGGGTTGCAGGCGGGCGTACTGCAAGACATGCGGATCTGGTCGAACAAGATCCATCGCGCCCGTCCGCTCTTCTGCGAGGCGGACGAATCGATCGCGCAGTTCCGGCGCTGGGCGAAGCAGTTCTACTCGGACCCGGCGTGAGGGAGAACGACATGGACCGCCATCTGGTGATCTCCTCCGACTGTCACGCAGGACTGCCGCCCGAGCAGTATCGCGACTACGTCGATCCGCAATACCGGGCGATCTTCGACGTCGCGCTGCCGATCCAGCTCGAAGCGACGCGCGCAGCGGCGCAGCGGTTCCTGGTCGCGGACGTCAACGCGCAATGGCGACAGGGTCGCGACCACGCGCTCTCCGGTGCATGGGATTCGGACGAGCGCAACCGCGTGCTCGATGCCGACGGCATCGCGGCCGAAGTGATCTTCCCGGACGGCATCACCGAAATGAACATGCCGCCGTTCGGCGCGGGCCTGTCGCTGCCGACCGAAGGCATCGACCCGACGCTGCAGTGGGCCGGCGCGCGTGCCCACAACCGCTGGCTGGCCGAGTTCTGCCAGATGGCGCCGGAGCGCCGCGCGGGTGTCGCAATCGCGCCGATCTGCTGGGACGTCGACGTCGCGCTCCGCGAAATCGAGTGGGCGCGCGACAACGGTCTGCGCGGCATCCTCATCCCGTCGATGTGGGGAACGAACGCGCCGTATTCGCATCCGAAATACGAGCCGATCTGGGCCGCGTGCGCGGATCTCGATCTCGTCGTGCACTTCCACTCGGGCGCCGCGCCGATGACCGACTACGGTGATGGCCCCGGCATGGTCGGCACCTACATCTCGGAAGTCTGCTGGTGGTCGGCGCGACCGCTGACGTTCCTGATCTGGGCCGGCGTCTTCGAACGCCATCCGAAGCTGAAGGTGGCGGTCACCGAGTCGACGACGATCTGGGTGCCCGAGATGCTCCAGCTGCTCGACTTCCGCTACGAAGACACGCCGTACTCGGCGAAGCTCGGCGACTACACCAGCCACTTGTCGATGAAGCCGAGCGACTACTTTCGGCGCAACGTCTTTCTCGGCGCCTCGTGCATGCCGCGCCGCGAAGTCGAGCGGCGTCACGAGATCGGCCTGCGCAACATCATGTGGGGCTCCGACTATCCGCATCCGGAAGGCTCGTGGCCCGAAACCGCGAAACAGATGCGCGACTCGTTCCACGGCATTCCCGAACCCGAACTCGAAGCGATGCTCGGCGGCAACGCCGCACGTGTCTACGGCTTCGACCTCGAAAAGCTGGCGCCGCTCGTCGCCCGCATCGGTCCCGCAAAGAGCGCATTCCGCGCCTAGGAGAACTGCGATGGCTCGGGTCCGATACGTGAAGAGTCTCGAACAGGTCAAGCGCGCGGCGGAAGCGAACCCCGAGTTCCTGCCGAGTACCGTGCGCTCGATCCGCTGTGTCTATGAGACGGATCCTGCGATCGTCGCGGCCGTGGTCCCGCGACCGCTCGTGCCCGCCGCGCGACCGGAGGTCTGCGTGACCTTCTCGCATGTTTCGATGGAACTCGGCCCGGGCGTCACCTTCGAGATCGGCTCGGCGATCTTCGGCGTGCGCGCCAGCTACGACGGCGCCGAAGGCATCTACCTGCTGACGATGCCGATGACCGCCGAGCAGGCGGTGATCGGGGGCCGCGAGACCTACGGCGAGCCGAAGAAGATCGCCGCGATCGACGTCACCGCGGAAGCCGATCGTGTCGCGGCACGCGTCACACGGATGGGCGTCACGTACCTCGAAGCCGAAGGGACGCTCGGCGAATCGCTGGGCCCGCGCGACTTCACCGAGATCGCGTACTGCGTGAAGGCGTTCCCGTCCTGCGAGCGCGGGAAGGGCTTCGATCAGGAACCGCTGCTGGTGCGGCTCAACTGGAAGCACCAGCAGAAGAGCGTGCAGCGCGTCACCGGCACGCTCACGCTGCGCGAATCTCCTTTCGATCCGGTCGTCGACCTGCCGATTCGCAAGCTCGTCCGGATGGAATACGAAGTCGGCCGCACCGAGAGCAACGGCGAAGTGCTGCGCGCGATTCCCGGCGAGTGGCTGCTGCCGTTCCTGCACGGCCGCTACGACGATCCCAGCACGGAAGGCGTCGAGGTCTAATCGCGATCAGCGATAGCGCGCCGCCGCCTTCGTCAGCTCGCGCGCGACGTCCTCGCGCAGCGACGGGGGCTCGATCACTTCCGCACCGGCGCCGAACGACAGCACCCAGGTGCGCACGTCGGCGGCGCCGCCCACTTCCATCGTCAGCTCCAGCGCGCCGGCCGCGCGGCGTTCCAGCTTTTGTGTCGCGTGCCAGGTGCGTTCGGCGACCCAATCGGCCCAGCGTTTGTCGAAGCGGATCCGCACCAGCACGGGCGGCTCGTGGATCACGCCGAACGGCGTGCTGACGTACACGTCGAAGTCGAAACTCGCCGGTACCTTGAAGCGCCGCTCGCTGGGCTTGATCGCGCGGATCCGCTGTACCGCGAAGGTGCGCACCTCGCCGGAGTGGTGGTCGTGACCGACCACGAAGAGCGCGCCGGCGCGATACCAGATCCGATACGGATCGAGATCGCGACGGCTCTCGCGTCCGGTGCGCCCGGTGCGGTACTCGATCGCGACGGTGCGTCGCGCGAGCACGGCTTCGTTGAGGATGCGGATCGTGTCGCGCATCGCCGCGTAGTCGCCGTGATGGCCCGGCAATACGCGGAACGATTCGCCGAGGCGGCCCAGGAACTCCGCCATCTCCGGCCCGAGGCTCGCGCGGATCTTGTCGAGCGCCGAGCGGATCGAGTCGTGGAAGACGGTGCCTTCGAGCGTGCGCAAGAGGTCCTCGCCAAACGCGAGCGACAGGATCTCGTCGGGCGTGAACGGCACGTCGCCGAGCTTGAAGTGGTCGAGAAAGCGGTAGAAGACGCGGCCGTCGCGGCGTTCGGACAGCACCGGGAAGCCGGCCGCCATCAAGGCGTCGAGATCGCGGTACACCGTGCGGCGATGGCACTCGAAGTCGCTTGCCAGATCGTCGAGTCCGACGCCCCAGTGCGAGCGCGCGAGTCGCTGGATCAGCCGCCACTGCCGCGCCAACTGATCGCCGCGCATCAGGCGACGATGACGAGGCGCGTGCGGGCGGGGACGCGGGCGGTGAGTCGCGAGAGGACGTTGCCGCGCAGCATGTGCCACAGCATGCCGCGCTGGGAGGTGCCGATCAGGATGGCGCCGACACCGAGGCGATTGGCGGCGTCGGCGATCGCCTCGCCGGCATCGCTCGCGACGCGCCAGATCGGGATGGCCGTGGCGCCCTGCGCGTTGAGCCACGCAACCGACTCCTCGAGGACGCTGCGCGCTTCGCGCGAGGGCTCGGTGTCGCGCGGAACGAAGAGGCCCGGCACCTCGTCGATGAAGAGCACCGCGACGTCTGCTTCCTTGCTTCCCTTGATGTGCGCGGCGGCTTCCTCCAGCAATCGCTCGTTGCGCGTACGCACGCAGACGAGTGTCTTCGGGCGGTAGGCGGGCGCCAGTTCGATCGCCTCGGCGAGCGTCAGGATCTCGGCAGCGGCGACGGATTCGGACGCGATGCGCTCGGCTTCCTGGATCGTGACGGACGCCGCGCCGCGCGGTCGCCAGATGCCACGCCGGTAGGCCAGGCCCGCAATCATCATGATCGCCGTCAGGGAGCCACCGAAGACCGTCGCGGTGGGTTTCGCCACCAGGTTCGTCGCAAACGCGACGAGCACCATCACGGTGGTCGCGACGCCGAGCGCGAAGAGCAGACCGCGCTGGCCTTCCGCCATGCGCACGCGGTCGAGCGAAATCGACGAGATCGCGAACGCGCCGAGGAGACCGAAGGCGTACAACTCACCGAGCGTCGCGATGCTGCCCCCCGTCATGCCGAGCACGCCGATCGGCATTGCGACCGCGAGCCCGATCGCGAGCGTCGGCGTGCCGAATCGCGGCGAGCGCTTCATCAGTGCACCCGGTAGGAAGCCGCCGTCCGCGAGCGCACCGAAGATGTGATACGCGCCGACCAGCGCGGTGTTCGCGGCGAAGAGCAGCAGCGCGGACGCGGTGACGACGACCAGCCCGCGCAGCCACGCGCCGCCCATCGCGAAGGCCAGCTCGGATTGCAGCGCGTCGGGGTTCATGCCGCGCGGGTCGACGATGTTGGTCGAGAACGCCGTCAGGATCGGCGACGTCGCGAGCACCGCCACCACGACGAGTCCCATCGCGATACCGGCGGTGCGCCGTCGCGGTGTCGCCATCGCCGGCGAGATCTGCGCCAGCGATTCGAGCCCGCTGAATGCGAGCCACGCGCCCGAGAAGCCGACCACCGCATCGCGGACCGGGAGCTGGCCGGCGGCAGCGAGCTGCGTGCCGATCTGATGCCAGTGCTGGGGGCTGGCCTTCCACGAAGAGAAGCCGACGAGCGCGATCAGCACCGCGAACGCTGCGGTCCCGATCGCCGCGCTGACCGCCGCCGACTCCCGGATCCCGACCCAGTTGAGTACACCGAGTAGGATCAGCCCGATCACGGCGAGCGTCGGCACCGCGTGTTCCAGCGACGGAAACATCGTGGCGAGATACGAAAAGCCAGACACCGCGGAGATCGCAGCCGTCAGGAAGTAGTCCACCAGGATCAACATGCCACCGAGCGCACCGACGCGCGGGCCGAAGGCGTCGGTCGCGACCGAAACCACGCCACCGCCGTTCGCGTAGCGCGACGAGATGTCGGCATACTTTTCGGCGAGGAAGATGAAGACGATCGAGGTGGCGAGCACGAAGCTGGCGGCGCTGCTGCCGACCTGCCGGAACAGGATGCCGGGGACGTAGTAGACGCTGGTCCCGATATCGGCGTAGACGATCGCCCAGCAGAGCAGCGGACCGAGCAGGCCGATGTGCACGGCACCGCGTCGTCCTGACGCGTCCGCCTCTACTTTCGCTCTGCTCATGAACCCCCCGGAAGGCGGCGCAACATAGCGCCGGGGACGGCGCGGGAACCGCGCGGGCCCGAACTGGCCTTTGGCAGGCGGTCACCGGTAGTCGTGCGACTCGGGCAGCGCGGCCGGAGGCTCTCGCGAATCTGCATCGGCGAGCCCGAGCGCGACGAGTCGCTTCACGCGCACATGGAGCACGCCATCCACGTTCTGGAGCGGCCCCGCGATTTCGACGAGCGGCGAGGTGTGGAGCGGAACGCGAAAGCGCCGGAACTGCTGCGGTGTGAGCACCGCGTTCGAGGTGCCGGTCTCGTCTTCGAGGGTGAGGAAACAGATGCCGTGCGCGGAGCCGGGTCGCTGGCGCACGATCACGTGCCCCGCGGTGCGCACCCAGCGACCGTTCGGGACGTCGCGCAGCGCGGTCGCGGAGAGCACGCCGCGCAGTGCGAGCCGATCGCGCAGGTGCGCCATCACGTGCGGGCCCGTCGAGATTCCGCTCGCGCGATAATCGGTGAGGGTCTCTTCGAGTGCGCTCATCTCGGGCAGCGGCGAAGTGGCGGAGGGCGGAGACATGCCCGCGAACAGCGAACGCGGATCGCGCTCGAGCGCGGCGACTTGCCAGAGCGCGGCGCGACGCGACGAAGCGTCGGCATCGATCGACGCGAGCGCGCCGAGTTCGGCGAGCGTCAGCAGCTCTGCCCGCGAAAGCGCGGCGCGCTTGGCGAGGTCGGCGGTGTGCGCGAACGGTCTTTCGTTGCGCGCGGCTTCGATGCGTTGTGCGCTGTCTTCGCGTAGGCCGTGCACGAAACGCAAACCGAGGCGTACGGAGCACCGCTCTCCGCCTTCGAGGTCACATAGCCACTTCGAGGTGACTATGTCGATGGGTTTCACTTCGACACCGTGACGCTGTGCATCCTTGATGAGGCTGGCTGGTGAGTAGAAGCCCATTGGCCAGGCGTTGAGGAGACCTGCCAGGAACGCGGCGGGGTGGTGGCATTTCAGATAGGAGGAGGCGTAGGCGATCAGCGCGAAGCTGGCGGCGTGGGATTCGGGGAAGCCGTAGAGGGCGAAGCTGGTGATGCCGCGCACGATGTCGTCCTGGGCGGTTCCGGTGATGCCGCGTTCGCTCATGCCGCGTCGTAGTTTGGTTTCGATCGCCTGCATGCGCTGCTGGGAGCGTTTGAAGCCCATCGCGCGGCGCAGCTCTTCGGCTTCGCCGCCGGTGAAGCCGGCGGCGGTCATCGCGAGGCGCAGCAGTTGTTCCTGGAAGAGCGGAACGCCGAGGGTGCGACGCAGGATCGGTTCGAGCGATGGGTGCGGGTACTCGACGGGCTCGCGACCGGCGCGACGGTTCAGGTAGGGGTGCACCATCTTTCCGACGATCGGGCCGGGGCGGATGATCGCGACTTCCACCACCAGGTCGTAGAAGTTCTTCGGCTTCATGCGCGGCAGCGTCGCCATCTGTGCGCGACTCTCGATCTGGAAGGTGCCCATCGTGTCTGCGCGCTGGATCATTGCGTAGGTGGCGGGATCGTCGGCGGGAAGTTTCGCGAGGTCGACCGCGATGCCTTCGTGTTCGCGTGCGAGCCGGATGGTGTGTTCGAGCGCGTTCAGCATGCCGAGGCCGAGCAGGTCGATCTTGATGATGCCGAGGTCGGCGCAGTCGTCCTTGTCCCACTGCACGACGCGGCGACCGGGCATCGACGCGGGTTCGATCGGCACGACTTCGTCGAGGCGCCCCGCGGCGATCACGATGCCGCCCGAGTGTTGGCCGAGATGACGCGGCAGGCCGCGCACGCGATCCACGAGACCGAGCAGACGGCGGATGCGCGGAGCGTCTGGATCGACGCCGCCCTGGCGCAGCAAAGCGGCGGTCTCGTCCGCGCCTTCGCGGTGTTCGAGCGTGGTGAGCACCTTCGCGAGTTTGTCGATCGCATCGGGCGCGAGGCCGAGCACCTTGCCCATTTCGCGAACGGCGAGTCGCGTGCGGTAGGTGATGACGTTGGCGGTCATCGCGGCGCCGCGTCGTCCATAGCGGTTGAAGACGTACTGGATGACGGATTCGCGCTGGTCGCCCGACGGCAGGTCGATGTCGATGTCGGGCCATTCGCCGCGTTCTTCGGACAGGAATCGTTCGAAGAGCAGCTCCATGCCGACCGGGTCGACGGCGGTGATGCCGAGCGCGTAGCAGACGGCGCTGTTGGCGGCCGAGCCGCGGCCTTGCGCGAGCATGCGACGCTCGCGGGCATGGCGAGCGATGTCCCAGACGATCAGGAAGTAGCCGGGGAGGTCGAGTTTCTCGATCACGCGCAGTTCGTGCTCGATCTGGCTGCGTGCGCGTTCGGGAAGCGGATGGCCGTAGCGCAAGCGCGCACCATCGAGAGTGAGGCGCCGCAATAGCGACGCCTGCGACTCGCCGTTTGGTGTCGGGAAGGTGGGGAAGCGATAGCCGAGATCGCCCATCCGGAACGCGCAGCGATCGGCGACCTCTCGCGTCGCAGCGAGCCATGCGGGGCGATCGGCGAAGCGGCGCGTCCATTCCGCCTGCGCGAGCAGATGGCGCTCGGCGTTCGGGGCGAGGCGACGGCCCGCGGTGTCGAGCGTCACGTGGTGGCGCAGGCAGGTGAGGGCGTCGAAGAGCGGGCGATCGGATTGGCGCGCGTGACGCACGTCATTGGTTGCGACGATGGGGACGCGATGCGCTTCGGCGACGGCCGCCGCCCAGCGCGCATCGCCTTCGGCGCGCCGGTCGAGATGGCGTGAGATGTCCACCCACACCCGCCCCGGTCCGAATACGCTCCGGGTCCGGTCGAGCGCCGCGGCGGAGAGCGAGCCGTCGCCGCGCACGAGCGCGACGAGATCGCCCGCGTGTTCCGCGACTTCGTCCCAGCTCGCCGCGGCGTCCTTCTTGCCACCCCGCTCGTGCGCCACAGTCAGCAGTCGCGAGAGGTTCCGATAGCCGCGCTGCGACTCGACCAACAGCAGCAGCTCAGGCCCGTCCTCGAGCGCGATTCTGGCTCCGACGATTGCCTCGATGCCCGCCGCCTTCGCCGCCTGGTGAAAACGCGGGATCCCGTAGAAACCTCCGCGATCCGCGAGCGCGACGGCGCCGTAGCCCAGCTCGGCGGCGCGCTCGGCGAGATCCTCGGGGTTGCTGGCACCCTCGAGAAACGAAAAGGCGCTCGCGCAGCGCAGTTCGACGACATCGGGGGGGCGGGGCACGCACCAACTTTCGTCGTACATTCGCCTTTAGTCAACGAGCCCGGATGGTCCCCGAAGGGACGCCGGGCGTCAGGTTATTTTTTGTCAGGTTATTGGCTCTCGGTTCCTCGAATAACCTGACAAGAAACAACCTGACGCCCGGCACCTCTCTAAGATGCGCGGATGGCGTCGATTGCGGTCGTGGGAGGGGGTGTTGCGGGGCTGACCTGCGCGTGGCGGCTGCGACGGGCCGGGCACGAAGTCGTGGTGCTCGAGCGCGAGACCGTCGCGGGGGGGCGCATGCGCAGCGAGCGCATCGCGACGACGCGGGGCGACTTCGTCGTGGATCGCGGCGCGCAGTTCGTCGCGAGCGGCTATCGCAACCTGCAGCGCGTCGTCGATGCGCTCGGACTGCGATCGCGGCTGCACCCCGTCGCGAAGACCAGCAACGCAATCCTGCGTGACGGGAAGCTGCACCCGGGCGACTACGGCTCGCTCGCGTCGTTCGCGCGTTCGCGACTGCTCTCCACCGGCGCGAAGCTGCGGCTGCCGCGGCTGCTGCTGGAGATCGTGCGGCATCGTCGCAGCCTCGATCCGTATCGCCCCGAGCGCGCCGCGGCGATCGACCGCGAGGATCTGGCACGCGGGCTCGCGCGCATCGTAGGCGAAGAGGCGGCCGAGTATCTGCTCGTGCCGGCGTTCTCGTCGACGTTCGACGCCGATCCCGACGACTTGTCGAGCGCCTTCGCGCTGCTCAGTGCGCGCTTCGTAGTGTCGGGTTTTCGCTTGCAGGCCTTCGACGGTGGCATCGGGCTGCTGACGCAGACGCTTGCGGAACAGGTGCCCGTGCGCACCGGCTGTGAAGCGACCGCGATCGAGAGCAGCGCGGACGGTGCGCGCATCACGATCCGGTCCCGTGGGCCGGGAGGAAGCGGCGACCGCGAGGAGCGCCTGGTCGCCGATGCGGTCGTCGTCGCGCTGCCGGGGTCGCTGGTCGGGGGCATCGTCACGTCGCTCACGCCCGAGGAGAAGTCGTTCTTTGCGCGCGTGCGCTACGTGCGTGGGATGGTTTGCTTCCTGATGACCGACCGCGCGCCAGAGACGCTGCCGTGGTATGGCGTCGCTTTTCCGCGTCGTGAAGACGTCGGTCTCTATGGGCTCGCGGTCGATCACCACAAGCCGCGCGTCGCGCCAGCGGGCGCCGGACTGCTGAACGCTGCGCTCACCGCGAGCGCGGCCGAGCGCCTGCAGGGCGCTCCCGATGCCGCCGTGGTCGCGCATGTGGTCGAGGCGCTGGCGCGCACGCCAATCGGCCGCCTCGATCCGATCGCGACGGCGGTGCATCGCTGGGATCCCATGCTCCCACTCTTCTATGCCGGCTACCTGCCACAGCTCGCCGCATTCCACGCGCGACGCGAGCGCTCGTCGCGACTCGCCTTCGCGGGCGACTACCTGATCGGGCCCTACACCGAAATGGCGCTCACCAGCGGCATGCGCGCCGCGACCGAGATCGCGCGCGCCGTTTCCGGCTGATCTCCTCCCGCCGCGCCGTCCGGTCAGGTTCCGTACCGGATTGGCCGATGAAGCTCGCCGCATCGTTGCAAATGGGGGCGTCGTGCAGCTTCTCGCGCTTCCGGGCTTCCTGGCCTTCTTCTTCGTCTCGCTGTGGGTCGGCGTGCGACTGCTCGCGCAGTGGGGGCGCACCCGTCAGCTGCCGGAGCTGCTGCTCGGCCTCGGCGTGCTCGGCATCGGCCCCGTTGGTTTCGGGCTGATCCTGCTGGCCGCGGCGGCCGGCGCGAACGACCCGCAGGCGCCGTCGCTGCTCGCGGGACTCTCGGCGATCGCGGTCGGCGGCGGCGCGGCTGCGAAGGCGATCTTCAACTGGAAGATCTACCACCCGCGCTCTCGATTGGTCGCTGCCGTCGCGCTCGGCTCGATCGTCGGACTCGTCGTCGCGATCGCCGGCGACGCGCGGACCACGGGCTTCGCACCGTCGGCTTGGATGCAGCCTGGCTGGATCCTCGTGCGCCAGGGCATCCAGATCGCCATCTTGCTGTGGGGTTCCGGCGAAGCGCTGCGCTGGTGGCTCCGGATGCGGCGGCGGCTCCGACTCGGCATCGCCGACCCGCTCGTCGCAAGTCGCTTCCTGCTGTGGGCGATCGGCGCGGGCATGGCCGGAACTGGGTCGCTCGTCGGGATGATCGTGGGTCTCGCCTATGGCCAGCCGATGAACGAGCTACCGCTCCTGACGCTGGTGCTCTCGCTCTTTGGATTGGTATCGGCGATCGCGATCTGGCTCGCCTTCGCAGCGCCCGAGTGGTGGAAGTTCTGGGTGCGGAATCTGGCCCGGGACTGATGATTCCGCGCCGCGGCCGGAAGGCTGCGCGCCAACACACGTCAAGGGGCGCAGTCCCGGACTCGGCGCGCTATTGCGGAAGCTTCCCGCACTGCACCGCCAGCGACTCGGCTTCGGCCACCATCTTCTCGAGCAGCACGAGGCCGCGATCCCAGAATCCCGGGTCGCCGATGTCGAGGCCGGTGTGCGCAACGACTTCGCGCGGCGACTTTGCACCGCCCGCTTCGAGCATCGCGAGGTAGCGCGGCACGAACGCGGCGCCTTCTTCGTCGTAGCGCTGCACCAGCGCCAGCACCAGCAACTCGCCGAATGCGTACGCGTAGCAGTAGAACGGACTGTGCACGAAATGCGGGATGTAGAGCCACCACCAGGCGTAGTCGTCGCGCAACCGGACGGCGTCGCCGAACATCGGACGATTCGCCTCCATCCACAGCTCGTTCACGCGCGGGATGGGCAGCTCGCCCTCTGCGCGCCGCGCGGCGTGCAGCTTCTCCTCGAAGCGCGTCATCACGATCTGACGGAACACCGTCGCGAACGCGTCCTCGAGCTTGCCGCAGAGCAGGCCCAGCCGGACGGCGGGATCGGGTTCGTCGCGCAACAGGCGCCGGAACGTCAGCATTTCGCCGAAGACGCTCGCGGTCTCGGCGGTCGTGAGCGGCGTGTCCATCTCGAAGAGGCCGCGCGGGCGCGAGAGATATTGATGCACGCCATGGCCCAGCTCGTGGGCCAGCGTCATCACGTCGCGCAGCGTTCCCGTGTAGTTGAGCAGCACGTAGGGGTGCGCGCTCGGAATCGTCGACGCGGAGAACGCGCCGCCGCGCTTGCCGGTGCGCAGCTCGGCGTCGATCCAGCGGCGTTCGAAGAAGTGTCCGGCGATCTCAGCGAGGCGCGGCGAGAAGTCGCCGTACGCTTCGAGCACCAGGTCGCGCGCGGCGTCGAAGGATCGTTGGCCTTCGGCAGCGAGAACCGGCGCGTAGCGGTCGTAGTCCTCGAGTTGGGCAAGACCGAGCAGCCTCGCCTTCAAGCGGTAGTAGCGCGCGACCAACGCACCGCGTCGCTCGCACGCCGTCATCAGCGCCTGCACCGTCTCGGCGTCGATCTCGTTGGCGAGATTGCGCTCGTCGATCGGTGACGCGTAGTTGCGCAGCCGATCGCGTGTGGCCTTGTCCTGCACCAGCGTGTTGAAGATGAACGCCAGCAGGCGGGCGTTCTCGCGCAGCCCGCGCGTCAGCGAATCGGCTGCACGGCGGCGCTGCTCGCGGTCGGGCTCGTAGAGCAGCGAGAGAACTTCTTCCTCGCTCTTCTCTTCGATCGTCCCGTCGGACCCTTCGAGCTGGAAGCGCATCGAGCCGAGCGTCTCGTCGAAGAGCCGCGAGAATGCGCGCGGTCCCGTGTTGGCGGTTTCCTCGAGCAGCCGTTCCTCGGGCTCCGAGAGCACATGGGGTCGCTGCTTCCGCATCTGTTCGAGCAGATGGCGGCGGCGCGAAAGGGCGGGCGCGGCGAGCAGCGCGACGGCGCGTGCGTCGCTCGTCGCGACCCACTCGAGCTCGAAGAAGATCACCGCATTGCGGATCTCGGTGCTGCGCTCCTGGACGCGTTGCAGCAATGCACCATTCCGGGGCGCAGCGGTGTCGGCCGCGAACAGCAGCTGCGCGAACGCAGCCGCTCGATACGCCGGTTCCTCGAACGCCTCTAGCTCGTCGAGCGCCGCCGCGAGTTCCGCCGCATCGAGTGTGGCGACGCGGCCGCGGTGTCGCTCCGCAAAGCGCTGCGCGGCGGCGAGTGCGCCCGCGAGATCGGACTCGAGCTGCGGGTCGTCCGCGCTGGCGTAGAGATCAGCGAGATCCCAGGTGACGCCGGCCGCCGGTCCATTGTTGCTCGCTAGAGGCGGGGTCGCTTCGGGTTCTGCTTCGCTCATGGCGCGCACGATAACGGACTCCGTAGACTGCGGCGCGATGGCGAACGAGGCGCACGAACACACGCTTTGCGCGAACCAGTTGCGCTTGCGCGCGCTGCGGTGGGAAGGGGCAGGGCCGACCGCGCTCTTCGTGCATGCGACGAGCTTTTGCGCCGACGGCTGGCGACCCGTGGTCGCGGAACTGCAGCAAGTCGCGTCGCCTTCGCCGCGCGCAGTCGCGATCGATCAGCGCGGCCACGGCGGCAGCGACGCGCCCGAGGAACCGGCGGCGTATCAGTGGACGCGCCTCGCGGAGGACATCGATGCGATCGCCTCCGTGCTGGCGGCCGAGGATCCGCTGCAGTCCGCCGTGATCGGTGTCGGCCACTCGAGCGGCGCGACGTCGCTTCTTGCCGCTGCGGGACGGCACCCCGAGCGCTTCGCCGCGCTGGTCGCGATCGAGCCGGTGCTGTGGAGCGAGCGGGTGAGCGGTGACGCCCCGTCGTTCGCGGGCGCTTCGCTGCTCGCGGCGGCCGCGCGTCGTCGCCGCGATCGCTTCGCCTCGCGCGAGGACGCGCGCCTGCGGCTGCGCGCAAAGCCACCGTTCGCGAGCTTCGATCCCGTTGCGTTCGACGCGGTGCTCCCGGGCATGCTCGCGATCGACGGTGATGGCGTGAAGTTGATCTGCCCGGGCGAGCGCGAAGCGGCTTGCTATGACGGCGCCGCCGCACTCGAGCTGTGGCCGCTCGCCGCGCAGATCCGCGCCCCGCTACTGCTCGTGCTCGGGGAACGCGGTGCGGTGTCGCCCGCACTGCGCGATCGCCTCATCGCGGCGCTGCCATCGGCGCAGGTCGTCACGATTCCGGGCGGATCCCACTTCGTCGCGCTCGAACGCCCACGCGAAGTCGGTGCGGCGATCGGCCGCTTTCTGGCCGAGCGAAGGTGAGCACGCACTGGTTCGTGATTCTCGGCGCCGCGGTGTGGCAGGGCGGCGAGCCGAGTCCCGCGATGCAGCGTCGCGTCGCGGCGGCGGTCCGCGCCGCGTGCGACGTGCCGACCGCGCGCTTCCTGCCGACCGGCGGTGTCGGTCGTCACGCACCGTCGGAGGCGTCGGTGATGCACCGACTGCTGCTCGAAGCCGGCATTGCAGCCGAGTGCATCGTGCTCGAAGAACAGGGCACCGACACGTTCTCGTCGGTCGTCGCGTGCGTGCGGATTCTCGAAGACGCCGGTGACGTCGGGTCCGTGACCGTCTGCACCGACGCCCATCACGTCGCGCGCGTGCGCGCGATCTTCCGTGTGCTCGGCGTGCGCACCGTGGCGGCTCCGGCGCACGCCACCGCACGTTCGCTCGGCATGCGGCGCAGCATCGGGGCGCTGGCGCGCGAAGCGCTGGGATTGCCGTGGGACGTTGCGCTGGCGATCGCGCGGCGAGCTAGCCGCGCCTTCGCGCGTGGCCGTTGAGGCCGAGTAGCCCGATCCCGGCCGCGAGCAGCACGATCGTCCCCGGTTCCGGAACGAAGTGCAGCGTCAGGATGCCGAACACCGGCACGATCGCGGATGCGCCGATGTTGGTGGAGACGAAGATCGGCGTCACGAGTTTCAACTGTCCACCGCTGGCGACGGTGCTCGAAGTCGCCGACCCGGGCCCGCGAGCCGAGCCCATCTCGGTGATCGTTCCGATCGCGGCCGTTCCGATCGTCCACGGCGCGCCGGCGATCGTGAGATTCACGGCGCCAGCGGCGGCGGCTTGGCCGCCCTGGCCCACGACCGTGATCGGGACGGAAAGGTTGGTGCTAGCACTCGCGCAGGAAGCGCCGAAGAGACAGACCTTGGTGACGCCAAAAAGCGGCATCACGCCTTGGATTGCTCCGCCGTTGTTCGCGAATCCACCGGCGCCATTGTGAACGGTGAGTACCAGTCCGACGATCGGCAGCACCGCGGGATCGGTGACGGGCACGACCGCGCCGAGGGTCGCGAAGGTCGATCCCGCGAGCGAAAGCGAATCGAGGTGCGAGCCGCCCGCCGAGCCGTTCACGATCGCGGTGCCGGCGCCGAAGACGACGAGCGGCTGAAGGGTATTGACCCGGATCTCGAGGGTCGCCTTGAACGGCCGGGCCGCAGCCTGCGCGGCGCTCGCTCCGACCAGGATCGCGGCGGCGACCAACAGACTTTCCCACCTTGAGCGCGACGTTTGGCGTGCCATGCGACGGTCCCCCTTGCGTGTTCCGGCAGGGAAGTGACGGGCCGACTCGATGCGTGGCACGATTTCGACGCAGGTGCCGCGACCCAACCGAGTGCCACGTGCCCGCGTCGTTCACACGAGCCGCACGACGAGCTCGATACACGATGGGTACTCCGACATTGGCCCCGCTTGGCACTTCCACCGCGGCCCGGCCTGGCGCACGCTCGCGACGCGCCTCGAGGAAGTGTCGATGAAGCTCCACTCGGGTCCGCTCAGCTTCTTCACCGCCAACGTCCGCGTCGCGTTCGCGAGCTGGCTCGACCGGATGCGCGAGCGACCGGCCGCGCGCTGAACGGCTGCGTTGGTACTACGCTTGGGCCGTGCCCTTTCCGCGCATCATCCTGCATGCCGACATGGACGCCTTCTACGCGTCGGTGGAGCAGCGCGACCAGCCGGAGCTGCGCGGCAAGCCGGTGATGGTCGGCGGCACAGGGCCACGCGGCGTCGTGTCGGCGGCGAGCTACGAGGCGCGTGTCTTCGGCGTGCATTCGGCGATGCCGGGCTACGAGGCGCGGCGCCTGTGTCCCGACGGGATCTTCTTGTCCGGCGACATGCGCAAGTACGCGGCGGTGTCGCGCCAGGTCTTTGCGCTGTTCGCGCGCTTCTCGCCGCTCGTCGAGCCGATCTCGCTCGACGAAGCGTTCCTCGATCTCAGCGGGACCGAGCGTCTGCTCGGCCCGCCGCGCGTCGCCGGCGAGGCGTTGCGACGAGCCGTACGCGACGAGCTCGATCTCGCCGTCTCGGTGGGAATCGCGCCGACGAAGATGGTCGCGAAGATCGCCAGTGACGAGGCGAAACCCGACGGCCTCTGTGAGGTACTGCCCGAGCACGTGCGCGACTTCCTCGATCCGTTGCCGGTCGGCCGGCTCTGGGGCGTCGGACCCGTCGCCGAGGCGCGTTTGCACGCAGCGGGCATCCGGACGATCGGCGCGCTTGCGCGCGGCGACGCGGAGTCGCTGCGCAAGCTCGTCGGCGAGTCGCTCGGCGCGCACGTCTTCGCACTGGCGCGCGGGCAGGATGCGCGCGACGTGGTGCCCGACCGCGAAGCCGTCTCGTACAGCGAGGAGAACACCTTCGACACCGACGTCGCCGATCGCGCGCACATCGGCGCGGTGGTGCTGGGTCATGCCGAGTCGGTGGCGCGACGGCTACGGCGCGACGGACTCGCGGCGCGCACCGTGACGCTCAAGGTAAAACTCGGCGCGCGCACGGCGCCCGGACCGCGCGGCTATCCGATCCTCACGCGCCGGACGACGCTCGCCGAGCCGACCGATGACGGTGTGGTGCTCGGTCGCGAGGCGCGCCGGCTGCTCGAGCGGATGCCGCCGGATCCGATACGGCTGGTCGGTGTGGCGGCCACCCAGCTCGTCGACGTCAGCGCGTCGCAGCTCGGCCTCTTCGAAGCGCCGCGCGAACGGCAGCGCAGCGCGAAGCTGAACCGCGCGCTAGACGAACTCACGCAGCGCTTCGGCGCACGCGCGGTGGTGCGGGCCGGGCAGCAGGAGGCGCCGCGCGCCGGTCTCTCGCTTCAGCGCAAGCGCGGCGAGGCCGACGACGAGTCGCCCGCGTCGAAGCGGTAGACGCGCATCGGCGGGACGTTGCGCACCTCGAGTTCGACGCGCGACGGCTTCGCAAACACCTGGCGAGCGAGCACGGCGACCTTGTCGCGCACCTGGTAGGCGACGAAGCAACCGGTCGGCGCGAGGTTGTCGCGAATCGCGCGCAGGATCCCGAGCCCGACCTCGCGCGGCATCGTCGAAAACGGAATGCCCGAGATCACCGCGTCGGGCGCGGGCAGGCCGTGGGCTGCGAGCGCGCCCGCGAGATCGGTCGCAGAGCCGCAATGAACGATGAGGCGCGGATCGGCGATGCGCTGGCGCACGCTCTCGGCGAGGCGCGGATTGATCTCGATGCTGAGCAGCTTCGCGTCGGGACGCATCGCGCGCAGCAGCGCTTGCGTCGTGCCGCCCGTGCCGGGTCCCAACTCGACGACGACGCTCGCCTTGTCGAGCCGCGCACAACGCGTGACGCGTCGCTCGAGGAAGCGCGAACTCGGGATGATCGAGCCGACTTCCTTCGGCCGCTCGAGGAACGAGCGGAAGAAGAGTCCGGCCGCGTCGTTTGCGATTTTAGATTTCCGGGGCGGCGACGGCTGGGGGTTTGCGCTGGGCATGGGTTCGCGTGTAGCGCGCGTGGACCGCGCGGGTCAAGAGTGGGATGGAAGGGATGTCATCTGAGGGACAATGGGCCCAGCAAGAGATCGGAGAGAAGCGGATCCGGTGCACGTCACTGACCTCTCGGTCTCGCCGCGGCGTTCAGTCGTAGACGGCGTCGATGTGCCAGACGTTGCGCAGTCGGTCGTGACGCAGTCGCACGACGAGGCCGTCGTCGGTGGCGACGTCGAAACAGTCGAACGCAAAGCGGTCCTCTTCGGACCACCAGCCGCCGGTGTGACGCCAGGGACCCGCGCAGTGGAGTACGTCGCCGTTCGCGACGGCGCTGCGCAGCGTGGTGGGGCGACCGGCGTCGAGTCGCACCTGGGCGGGCGTCGGGGGTCGGAGCGCGCGCAGAACCAGCGTCGCTACGCGAGGTTCTTTGGGGGGGTGACTCGGGGCTGCGTTCGGAGCGAAAGGTCCCATCGCAAAGGCGCCGGGATGGTGGTCGTCGGCGACTCGTGGCGCGCCGACGCGACCGGGGCCGCACAGCACTTCGAGTTCGGCGAGCAGGTTGTCGAGCGTGGCGGGAGCGGGTCCAGCGGGGCGGAACAGGTCGAGTTGGTCGCGACGTGCGGGGCTGCCTTCGGTGGCGACGCTGACGCTGTCGACGGGCGCGCGCGGCGGGTCGCGTTCGAGCGCGAGTCGCAACCGGCGCAGCCAGACGCGCGCATCGGTGGTCGGCGCGGCGAGCCCCAGCCGAAGGGCGTGGCGACTGGAATCCGCGAGCCCGAACTCGAGTTCGAGATCGGCGCAGGCGAGGTGGCGCAGCGCGAGTCGCGCGAACAGCCGCGAGAGCAGGCCGCCGATCACGAAGAGCAGCGCTTCGAGTTGATCGAGCGGTGCCTCGGCGCCGACGCCTTCTTCGAGCCGCAGTCCATGCGGGGCAGCGATCGGCGCTTCGCGCTGCGCGCCGCGCAGCACGGCGAGCGCGGTGGCGAGACCGGCGCCGAGGCGCGTCGCGACGACGGCGGGCGACAGCGCGAAGAGCGCTCCGAGGCGGTAGACGCCGAAGCGCGTCAGCGTCTCGGCGAGCGCGTCGCCGGGCGCGAGCAGATCGACGGGCAGCGGCGCGAGGAACGCCGTCTCCTCGCCGGCCCTCACCACGCAGGTGGCGCCGATGCGACCTTGCGCCGCGAGGCTGCGCGCGGCGAGCAGCGCGAGCGCCCGCGACGTCGCGACGGTGGCGACGGCGGGGAGTCCCTGCGTCTGCGCTCGCAGGGCCAGCGCACCCGCGAGCGCGGTGTCGCTCGCGAACAGATGGCCGAGTCCGGACGCATCGAGGTGTACGGCGGCCTCACCGGCGCCGACGCCGCTGCGCGGCGCAACCGGCTCGGCGCGCGGCGATGCGGAGAGCGCGACGTCGAAGAGCGCGTCGCGGGCGGCGCGCTCGAGTGCGGGATGGGAGACGCGCAGCACGAGCGCGCTGCACACCGCGCGCGCGTGGGCGAGCGACGCGCCCGGATGCACGCCGGCACGCGCTGCCGCGGGCGACACCGAGAGCACCGTCGCGCGCGGTCCCGGCTCCGAGACGACCGCGAGTGGGGACTCGGCGAGTTCGGGGTGCGCGCGAATCTGCGCTGCGGCGGGCAGCGCCGGGACGAGCACGCACGCGATGCGCACCGGACCGCGTTGCGGTTGGTGCTTCACGTGGCGTTCCGCTGCATTGCCGCCGGGCTGCGCGCGCACAGCCGGCGGGTTGCCGATCGTGCGCGATTCGATTCAGTCGCGAGTACGCCGCGCCGAAGCGGGGCGCAATGTCCGCGCTCACGCGATCTGCACTCTTGCTCGCCATGGTGGCGCTCGTTGCCGGGGCGGCGAGCGCGACCCCGCATGCGCCCGCACAGGATCCGCCCACCGTCTCGCAGACGTTCGCCCCGCCCGAAGCGTCGCGGCATTTCGCCGCGTCGGCGGCCGGTGCGCAGATCGAGTGGACACTCCACAAGAGTGCCGACGGTGTCCATCCGGACGCCAACGAACAGTCTCTTCTCTGGCTGATGAACCGCGCGCGCCAGGACCCGGCGGCGGAGGGCGTCTTTCTCGCGGGCGTCGATGACACCGACGTGCAGTCCGCACTCGGCTATTTCGACGTGAACCTCGGCGTGCTGATGCAGGAGTTCGCCGCGATCGCGGTGAAGCCGCCGGCTGCCTTCGATGCGCGGCTCTACGCGGCCGCTCTCGATCACTCGCTCTATCTGATCGCGAACGACGCACAGAATCACACCGGCCAGTTCGATCGCGTCGCGACCGCCGGCTTCCACGCCTGGGGCATGCGCGGGAACGTCTTCTCGTACGCCGACTCGGCGCTGTACGGACACGCCGGCTTCAACGTCGATTGGGGTGGTAGCGACGGTACTGGCATGCAGACCGGTCGCGGTCATCGGCTGGCGATCATGAGCATCGACGGTGACTACGCCAACGTCGGTCTCGCCGCGGTTCCCGAGGCGAATGCCACGACCGGTGTCGGCCCGCTCGTGGTGACCGGGAACTACGCCTACGCGGCCACGAGTTACCCCGATCACTACAACCGCTTCCTGGTCGGTACGGTGTGGGAAGACCTGGACGGCAACGACCGCTACGACGCAGGCGAGGGCATCGCGGATGTCGAGGTCGTGCCGAGCGTCGGGTCTTACTTCGCCGTCACCGGTGCTGCCGGTGGCTACGCGATTCCGTTGCCCGCGGCAGTCGCAGCGGGTCCCGTCGCCGTGTCCTTCTCTGGTGGCGCTGTTCCTGCGTACACGACACTGTCGGATGTGGGCGCCACCAGCGAACTCGTCGACTACGCGGTGACGAATGCCCCGGAGCCGACCACCGCTGCCAGCACTGCGGTCGCCATGCTCGCGCTGGTCGTGCTTCGCAAGAAGATCGCTCGCGGCTGAGCCCACGCGCTACGCGCCATGCGTCATCGAGCCATCTTCCACTGCAATCCTGCGCTTCCCGCCGACCCGCCGATCCGCGAGCGTACGGGCACGACGCGCGCGCCCAGCCCTTCGAGCCAGTCGGGCCGCGTCGCGAACTGAACGTGCGTCGCGCGCGCTTCGAGACTGAGCGCAGCGAAGGGTCCGGCGCGCATCGACGACGCCACGAGAACCAGCGCCGTGCCGCTCGCGGTGGCGCTGCGATGGATGCGCAGCCAGATGGAATCTCCAGACAGCCACCTTCGTGACGCGCCCTGATGAACTTCGTTCGCCTGCGGCTCACTGCGCGCATTGGCTTCGCCGACGCTTGCACAATCCAGCATCACGACGACGCCGAAGCCGCGCGCTTCGAGCAGGCGCTCGGCGCAGCGCAGCGCTGCGCGCGGACGCGATGGGCGCGCCCACAGCACGCGCGCGAGATCGATGCCCGCGGCCGCGGCGGAGGCCGGATCGAACGCGTCGGCGCCGTCGACGACCGCGGCGATTTCGCCGGCGCGCGTGGCCGCAGCGACGACTGCCAGCGCAAGCGACGTGCGTCCCGATGAGAGCGGCCCGGTGATCTCCGTCACGCGCCCGCGCGGAAAGCCGCCGCCCAGCAGCGCGTCCACGGCCGCGATGCCCGTTGCGAGACGGGGCAGGGCGCTCGTCTCGCTCGGCGCTGCGCCGGTGTGAAGTCGCTCGGCCAGTTCGGCCGGCAGCGTGTCGCGGAGCGTGCGCAAGAGATCTTCGACAGACCTGGTTTCTCTGCGGACCTGCAGGGGGGGCGAGACCATTCGTTCACTTTCGCTTTTTGTTCTCTCCGAGTCAATCGCGAAATTCGCGACGCGAGATGCTTGCGGGTGGGGTTAGACTGCCCTCTGATGCGGCTGCTCCACACGATGCTCCGGGTGCGGGACCTCGATCGCTCCCTTCATTTCTACTGCGAGCTGCTGGGGATGAAGTTGCTGCGCCGTAAGGACTATCCGGGCGGCGCCTTCACGCTGGCCTTCGTCGGCTACGGCGACGAATCTTCGACGGCCGTGATCGAGTTGACGCATAACTGGCCCGACGCGAGTGGCGTTCGCGATTACGAGCTGGGCACCGCGTTCGGTCACCTCGCGCTCGGCGTCGATCGGATCCGGGAGCTGTGCGATTCGCTGCGGGCACAGGGCGTAAAGATCGTGCGCGAGCCCGGCCCGATGCAGCACGGCACCACGGTGATCGCGTTCCTCGAAGATCCCGACGGCTACAAGATCGAGTTGATCGAAGAGCGAAGCGCATGACTTGGCGAAGTCGCAGCCGTGCGGTTGCCGGAGTCTTCTCGATCCTCGTCGTGGCATCGGCGCTGCCGACGCGATCGACCGCAGAGAGCTGCGGCTCCATCGAGTGGGTCTGCCACAAGACCGCCGACGGTTTGCACCCCGACGGCGTCGAGCAGGCGTTCGTGTGGCTGATGAATCGCGCGCGCCAGAATCCGGCCGCGGAAGGCACGTTCCTCGCGGGCCTCGAGGATCCCTTCGTCGTCGGCGCCGAGGACTTCTACGGTGTCGATCTCGGTCTGATGCAGGACGAGTTCGATGTGCTCGCCGCGAAGGCGCCGGCCGCCTTCGATCGCCGTCTCTACGCCGCCGCTGTGCTGCACGCCGCGCTGATGATCGACACCAACTCGCTGGACCCTGATTGTGGCGGTCAAGGCAACCCGCCGTGCCAGCTCAATCGGGTCGGTCCGGCGGGATTCTTCTTCCAGGCGAATGGCCTGCGCGGAAACGCACTCGGCTTCGCACCGTCCGCGATCGCCGGTCACGCCGCGTGGAACATCGACTGGGGACCGATCCCGTCGAACCCGCCCGGCATGCAACCCGGAAGGCCGCACCGCAACGGTGTAATGGGTACGCCCGATGCGATCGCGACGCTCGACATGACCAATGTCGGACTTGCTGCCGTCCCGACTGCGGGGGAGCTGGGTCCGCTCGTCGTCGTCGCGAATCATGCCAACGCGAACACCGTCGTCCCCGACCACTTCGATCGCTTCCTGGTCGGCACCGTGTGGGAAGACATCGATGGCGATGCGCTCTACGACCCGGGCGAAGGCCGGAGCGGCGTCGCGGTTTCGACCAACGTGTCGACGCGTTTCGCGGTCACGTCGGCGGGCGGCGGCTACGCGATCCCAGTCATCGCTCCGGGTGCGATGCAGGTCACCTTCAGCGGCGGCGGTCTGCCGACTGCCGTCGTCCCGGTCAGCGTCGGTGCAACCAGCGTACTCGTCGATTACCTGGTGCCGGATCCCGGCGCGGCCTCGAGTGGCGCCATCGCGGTGCTCGCGCTGGCGCTATTGCGCAGCGGCGGTAGCGCGAATCCGGACCCTTCGGCCATCGATCGCTAGCCGTCCAGTCGCGAACAGCCGAATCGCTTCGGGTACCAGGCGTCGCTCTACTTCTTGCACGCGCGCGGCGAGCGAGTCCGGCGTGTCGTCGTCGACGACGCGCACGGCTTCCTGCAGGATGATCGGCCCGGTGTCGTAGTGATCGTCGGCGAAGTGCACGGTGGCGCCGGAGACTTTCACGCCAGCTGCGAGGACGGCCTCGTGCACGTGATGGCCGTACATGCCAGAGCCGCAGAAGGCCGGGATCAGCGCGGGATGCACGTTGATCGTCCGGCCGTCAAATTTTCCGCGCAGCTCGAACACCGACAGGAAGCCGAGCAGCGCGACCAGGTCGATCTGGGTGCGGGCGAGTTCGGCATGCAGCGCGTCGTTGAACGCCGCGGTCGACGCGAACGCGCGACGCGGCACCGCGAGCGCCGGGATCCCGCGTCGCTCGGCGCGGCGCAGGCCGCCGGCGTTCTCCTTGGACGCGATCACCACGGCGATCTCGGCGGGCACTTCGCCCGCGTCGATGCGCTCGCACAGGTTCTCGAAGCTGGTGCCTTCGCCGGAGAGCAGCACGGCGATGCGCAGGGTGCGCGTCACGCGAAGAGGCTCTCGTGGACGCGTCGCGCGGCCGGCGACTTGTTCAGCGTGTAGAAGTGGAGGCCGGGCGCGCCGCGTTCGAGCAGCGTTCGACACTGCTGTGTGGCCCACGCGATGCCGACTTCGAGCGTCGCCGCCTCGTCGTCGCCGGCGTGGGCGAGTCGCGCCTCGAGTTCGTCCGGGATCCGCGAGCCACACAGTTGGGCCATCCGGCGCGCGTTCGCAGCGCTCACCACGGGCATGATGCCCGGCACGATCGGCACGGCGATCCCGGCTGCGCGCGCGCGCGCGACGAAGTTGGTGTAGTCGTCGGCATCGAAGAAGAGCTGCGTGATCAGGAACTCGGCGCCCGCGTGCACCTTGCGCACCAGGTTCGCGAGATCGACGTCGGCGCTCGGCGCTTCGGGATGCTTCTCCGGATAGCAGGCGCCGCCGACGCTGAGCGACGTGTTCGCGCGTACGAAGGCGACGAGTTCGTTCGCGTACGAGAAGCCGCCGGCTACCGGCTCGAAGTTCGCGCTGCCCTTCGGCGGATCCCCGCGCAGCGCCAGCACGTTCTCGAGTCCCTCGCTCGCGAGGTACGCGAGCGTTTCGGCGAGTTCCGCGCGCGGCGCGCCGACGCAGGTCATGTGCGCCATCGCGGTGAGACCGATCTCGCGCTGGATCGAGACGACCAGATCGACGGTCTTGCGCCGCGTCGAGCCACCCGCGCCCCAGGTGACCGACACGAAGCCGGGCGCGAGTTGCTTCAGGTCGGCGATCGTGCGCGCCAGCGAGTCGTAGCCCGCATCCGTCTTGGGCGGGAAGAACTCGAACGAGACCACCGGCTCGCCGCGAGCGTACAGATCTGCGATGCGCATCGCGGCGATTCTACCCGCCGGCTGCGCGAATCGCTGCGCGCGAAGCGGGTGTCGACCCCACCGCGAAGCCCTCTGTTGACCCCCGCGGAGCCCTCATGTTGACCCTGATTGCGGCTCCGGCCATCCTGCCGCCCGAACGAGGAGGCAGCATGTCCATTCTGGTCACCGGTTCGCTCGCGATCGACCGCATCATGGTGTTTCCCGATCGCTTCAAGAACCACATCCTGCCCGACAAGCTGCACATCCTTTCGGTGAGCTTCCACGTGCCCGAGATGCGCGAGTTCTTCGGCGGCTGCGCCGGCAACATCGCCTACGGATTGAAGCTGCTCGGCGCCGATCCGCTGATCCTCGGCGCCGCGGGCCGCGACTTCGGCGCCTACGCGGCGTGGCTCGATCAACACGGCATCCGCCGCGATGCGATCCGCGTCTTCGACGACGCCCACACCGCGCAGTGCTTCATCACCACCGATCTCGACGACAACCAGATCGTCGCATTCCATCCCGGTGCGATGGAACGCGCCGCGCAGCTGCATGTCGCAGACGTGACCGAGGCGATCTCGCTCGCGATCATCGGTCCCGACGACAACGCGGCGATGCGCAACCACAAAGCGGCTCTCGCGAAGCGCGGTGTTCCGACCGTGATCGATCCCGGCCAGCAGCTGATCAACTTCGACGGCCCGGGCCTGCTCGCGTTCCTCGACGGCGCGCACGTCTACATCGTGAACGACTACGAGTGGGCGGTGACGCTCGAGCGCACAGGCGTGCCGGAAGCGGAACTCGTCACGCGAGCCCGTGCAGTCATCGTGACGCGTGGCGCCGAAGGTTCGACGATCTTCGAAAGCGACCAGCGCACGAATGTGCCCGCCGCGAAGGCCGAACGCGTCGTCGATCCCACCGGCTGCGGCGACGCCTACCGCGCCGGGCTGCTCTTCGGTCTCGACCGCGGCCTGTCGCTCGCGCGCGCGGCGCGCATCGGCTCGCTGATGGGCTGTCTCGCCGTCGAAGAGCGCGGCACGCAGTCCGTGCGCATCGACGCGGCGGGCCTGCGCGCGCGCTACCAGCAGGCGTTCGGGGAACCGTTCCCGGTCTAACGGTGCGACCCGAATGCGACGTGCTGGTGATTGGCGCGGGCATCGTCGGCCTCGCGACCGCGGCGGCGCTCGCGCGGGTCGGTCGCTCGGTCGTCGTCGTCGAGCGTCACGACGGCTTCGGCCGCGAGACGACGAGTCGCAACAGCCAGGTGCTGCACGCGGGCCTCTACTACCCGAGCGGTTCGTGGAAGGCACAGCTTTGCGTCGCGGGAAGCCGCGCGCTGTACGCGCGCTGCGAACGCGAGGGAATCCCGCATCGCCGCCTCGGCAAGCTGGTCGTGGCCGTGGAGCCGGCCGAGGTCGCCGCGCTCGAACGCTTGCGCGCGCTCGGCACCGAAAATGGCGCGCCGGATCTCGTGATCCTCGACGCCGCCGCGGTGGCGCGCATGGAGCCGTCGGTGCGCGCGGTCGCCGCGCTGCACTCGCCTGCGACCGGGATCGTCGATGCGCACGCACTGTGTCTGTCGTTCGCCGCGGAGGCGGAGTCGCACGGTGCGGCGATCGCGCTCGGTCGCGAAGTCGTTGAGATCGAAGCGGCGCGGCCGGGCTATCGCGTCGTCGCGCAGGATGGGAAGGGCGCGCGCGAGTCGCTCTCCGCCGCTGCGGTCGTGAACGCCGCGGGCCTTGCGAGTGATCACATCGCGGCGCTCGCGGGCATCGATGTCGACGCGTGCGGCCTCCGCCAACACCCGTGCAAGGGCGACTACTTCGCGCTCGCACCGGGCACGCCGCTGCACTTCGAGCGACTCGTCTATCCGGTGCCGGCGGGAGCGGCCGCGGAGACCACTTCCTCACCCGGTCTCGGCGTGCATGTGACGCTCGATCTCGGCGGTCGCGTGCGCTTCGGTCCCGACGCGACGTACGTCGATCGCATCGATTACGCGGTGGATCCTGCGAAGGCGGGGTCGTTCGCGCGCGCCGCGCAGCGCTACCTGCCGACGCTGCGCGCCGCGTGGCTCATGCCCGATCAGGCGGGCATTCGCCCGAAGCTCGCGCGGCCGGGCGAATCGTTCCGCGACTTCGTGATCGAGGAGGAGTCGGCGCGCGGATTGCCCGGCTTCGTGAACCTGATCGGCATCGAGTCGCCCGGACTCACCGCCGCGCCGGCGATCGCCGGACGCGTCGTCGCGTTGCTCGCCGGGATCTGATCAGCGCACGAGCCACGCGACCGCGGCCGCCACATTGTCGCCCGCGTCGTTGCTGACGTGGGCAGCGAGCGCGGCGTCGACCAAGGTGCGCGCGGCGACACTGCCGCGCGCACCCGCGCCCGCGGCGTCTGCGTTCGCCACCGCGCTCCGGACCGCTTCGCGCGGGTCGGCGACGCCGATGCCGTGTTCCGAGATGCCATCGGTGACCGCGAGCAGCACGCGCGCGTCGCCGAGCGGATGTACCTCGATGCGAAGTTCGCGCGCGAGTTCGGAGGGCTTGCGGCTCGCGTTGCCGAGGAAACTCTGCTTGCGCTGACGCGGTAGGTACTCGATCACCTGCGTCTCGCCCGCGATGAAGAGATGGCTGTCGCCGGCCGACGCAGTGATCAGCAGGCCATCCGCGGGGCGCGCGAACGCGAGTGCGAGCGTGGTGCGCGGGTTCTCGCTTTCGGTATGGGCGGCGAGGATCGCGTCGTTCGCCGACACGAGCGCGTGCAGCACGTCCTGGTACCAGGTCTCGGAAGAGCGCTCGGCACCGTCGAGCCACGACCCGAAGTGCTCGTCGCGCAGATGCGTGAGCGCGACCTCCGCGGCGCGGTGCCCCCAGTGTCCGTCCGCGACAGCCACCAGCACGCCACACGAGCCTTCCGCTGCGAGCGCGACGTCCTCGTTCGGATCGGTGTACTGGTAGCGTTTGTCGGCACCGCCGCGTGAGATCGCGATCGCGACTCGACCCTGCGCCTGCTCCGCGACCGCACCGATCTCTCCGTGCTCGCGGCCAACGAGCAGCACGGCCTTCACGCGCTGGTGGTCCCGCTACCCGGCGGCAGACCCGGCGGCGCCGGCTCGGACGGGTTCGGCAGCGGATTCATCGCGAAGCGCAGGCTCTCGACCGGCCTGCCGCCGATCAGGTGCTCCTGCAGGATGCGTTCGAGCCCATCGGGCGTGCAGCCGTGATACCAGACGCCGTCGGGGTAGACGACCGCGATCGGACCGCCCTTGCAGACGCGCAGGCAGTTGACCTGGGTCCGGTAGACTCCGCCGGCCGCGCGCTCGAGACCGAGTTCGCGCAAGCGGCGCTTGAGGAATTGCCACGACTGTTGGGCTTGCTCGGACGGGGCGCAGTCGCCGTGCACACACAAGAAGATGTGACGACCGTAGTGACCGATGCGCAGTCCGCTGGCGATCGTCTGGAGCTGTTCGGTCGTGACCGGCGCGGAGGGATCCGCGGGTGATTCAGGCTTCGGATCGGGCGTCTCGGCACTCACGGGCGCCGAGTATAACCGTCGAGGGAGACCGGGGAGAGCATGAAAGCGTCGACTGCGGTCGTGATCGGAGCCGGGAACCGGGGTCGCTTCGTGTACGCGCGCTGGGCGGCGGCGCATCCCGATCGATTGCGCGTGGTGGCGGTCGCAGAGCCTGACGACGCCTCGCGATCCGCCGTCGCGACCGACCACCACATCGCGCCCGACCTCGTGTTCCGCGACTGGGCCGAGTGCCTTTCGCGCCCGCGCCTCGCGGACGTCGCGATCATTGCCACCAGCGACACGCTGCACGTCGCGCCTGCGCTCGCGGCCTTCGAGCGCGGCTACGACGTGCTGCTCGAGAAGCCGATCGCGCCGACGCCGGCCGAATGCGTGCGCGTCGTCGAGGCCGCCGAGGCAGCAGGCCGCTTGCTACAGATCGGCCACGTGCTCCGCTACACGCCGTTCTACGAGAAGGTCCACGAGATCGTCCAAAGCGGGGTGCTCGGCGAGATCGTGCACGTCGATCTTAAGGAGCACGTCGCGCAGTGGCACATGACGCATTCGTATGTGCGCGGGAAGTTCCGCAACCGCTCGATTGCCGCGCCGATCCTGCTGGCGAAGTCCTGCCACGATCTCGATCTGCTCGCCTGGCTGGTGGATCGCCCGGCCGTGCGCGTCGCGTCGTTCGGGTCGCTCGCGCACTACCGCGCCGAGCACGCGCCGGCGGGCGCACCGCTGCGCTGCACCGACGGCTGCCCGGTGCAGGCGAGCTGTCCGCACGATGCGGTCGCGTTCTACCTGGGGCCGGACGACGCGATCGCGCGCGTCTGGCCGTGGTCCGACGTGTCGCCCGAC
>JANLTC010000071.1:0-26798 GCA_031362725.1 Deltaproteobacteria bacterium
GTCGGCTGTTAACCGACTTGTCGTAGGTTCGAGTCCTACCCGGGGAGCCACTTCCGCTCGCTTGGATGCGCCAGGGCGTCCCGCTTGATCGAGTCGAACGTGCCGCATGCGACCCCGCCGCAACGCGGCAAGCGTCGCTTCATCGCCGCAGCCGGCTTGCTGACGGCGCTGCTCGGCGCCGGCCTCTTCGCGCGGCGCGCCGCGGTCGGGATCGTCGGGCGCCAGGTGGCGGCTGCGCTCGGACCGGGCGCACAGATCGGGGACGTCGGCGCCACCTGGAGCGCCGTCGAGATCAGCGACGTGCGAATCGCGGCGCATGACGGCTGGCCCGCGCCGGAAGCCCTCCGCGCCGAACGCGTGCGAATCGTCCCGAGTTGGCGCTCGCTGCTTTCCGAGCGAATCGAGATCGCGCGCGTCGAGGTGACGGGTGGCTACTTGTCGGCGCTGCGCACGCGCGACGCTCCGCTGCAACTGTTCCCGACACGGATCGGAGTCAACGACGCTTCGCCTCCCGACGCGCGGCAAAGCGCGCGTGGCGATGGCGCTGCGGCGGCAGGGTCCCCGCCCGCGCGCAGCGTTTCGATCGGCGAGATCGAGATCGTCGGCGGCGCAATCGAGCTCTTCGACGAGACGGTCGCGCGACCGCCCTGGAAGACCCGCCTCCAACGGATCGACGCGACGCTGCGCGATCTCGTGGCGCCCGCGCAGAGCGGTCCGGTGCCCTTCGAGATCAGCGCGGAACTCGCCGGACCGCAGCGCAACGGCCGCGTTGCGCTCTCGGGTTGGCTCGATCCCAGCACGGAAGACCTCGATCTCACCGGCTCGCTGCGCGCCGTCGATCTGCTCGCACTGCAACCCTATTTCATCGAGGAGACCAAGCAGCGACTCGCCGGTGGCGCGCTCGATCTCGACATCACCGCGCAGGTCCGCTCGCGGCGACTGCACGCGCCGGGTCGCCTCGTGCTCTCGCAACTGCGCTTCGCGGAAGGCGGCAGCGCCAAGACGATCGTGTTCGGCGTTCCGCGCGATCTGCTGTTCGCGGGTTTGCAAGCGAAAGGCGGCAAGATCGCGCTCGACTTCTCACTCGACGGCGACATCGACGACCCGAAGTTCTCGCTGCACGAGATGCTCTCGACGCGCATCGCCGTGGAACTCGCGAAGCAACTCGGTTTCGGGGTCGGCGGACTCGTCGAAGGCGTCGGCGGCCTCGGACTCGAGGGGCTGAAGGGCGCAGGCAAGGCCGCCGGCGGAATCGGCTCGACGTTGCGCAAACTGATTCCGCACCGGAAGTAGCGAGGAGCGCAACGCGAGAGCGAGCGCGCGCTGCGGCAGCGTCGCGCGTTCGCGACGTGTGCGCGTCGTCGCATGTGCGGACGCGGTGACACGAAACCTCGCGGACCGCGGTTTCGCCGCCGAAAGCGGCCGATACACTCCCGGCCTGCGCGGGCCGAGCGCGCCGAAACGGAGAGGGGGATGGCATGAGTTGCGTGCGCGGCGCAGCGCGGGGCAGACGCGCGACATCGGTTGCGATCGCCGGCATGGCGATCGCGCTGGGCATCAGCGTCGCTGCACGGCCGAGCGCTGCGCAACAAGATCCGCCCGCCGTTCTGCCAAAGACGCCCGCCGCCGAATCGACGGCAGAGACGCCGCCGCCGCCAAAGCCCGACGTGCCGAAGCGATCTGCGGCGTCGAGGCCGCCCGCAGAGCCGACTGCGCCGCCGCCGCCGCCGAGCGAACAGGCCTGGGTGCGCGGCGAAGTGCGTGTGAACTTTCGCGCGAGCGCGTCGCCGAACGGCGTTCCAGTCGGCGTCGCGAAGACCGGCGATCAGGTCGGCGTCTACGAGCGCCGTGGCGACTGGGCGCGGATTCAATTTGGCGATTCGACTGGTTGGCTGCCGAGTTCGGTCCTCGACCCGCAGCCGCCGCCGCTCGAGCATGTCGCGCAGCTCGAAGTCCAGCTCGCCGCGTTGCAGGCGAAACTCGACGCCGCCACGGTTCACGCGACCGAGCAGAGCGCGCGCGTCGATCAACTCACGGCAGCCGACACCGAACGCGCCGAAGCGATGCGCCGGCTCAGCGAGGAGAACCGCGATCTGCGCGCCGGCGAACGCTGGCCCTATCTCATCACGGGCGCGGGCATCCTCGGCATCGGCCTCGCCGTCGGACTGCTGCTGCGCGGCGGCACGCGGCGCTCTTCGTCCCGCATTCGCTTCTGAACGCGTGCGAGCTCGCGATGCGAGCGACCCGCATGGGGCTTCGATGAACGAGGGCCTCCACATCGACGCTTCGATTCGCTGCGGCATCGTGCTCTCCGGCGGCGATCGTCATGCCGTGCGCAGCCAGGCGCAGCGTGCCGAAGCGCTGGGCTTCGACTCGCTCTGGGTCGGCGACCACATCGCGTTCCATGTACCGATCCCCGATTCGCTCGCGATGCTCGCATTCGCCGCCGGCGTGACCGAGTGCATCGCGCTCGGCACCGCGGTCTACCTGTTGCCGCTGCGCCATCCAACGCTGATCGCGAAGACGACCGCCACCGTCGACCTGTTGTCGGGCGGGCGGCTCGTGCTCGGCGTCGGCGTCGGCGGCGAGTTTCCGCCCGAGTTCGCTGCGGTGGGTGTGCCGGTCGCCGAACGCGGCGCGCGGGCCGACGAGGCGATCGGCGTGGTGCGACGGCTGTGGACGGAAGACGCCGTCGCGCATACCGGTCAGCACTTCTCGTTCGGCGCGGTGACGGTGGCGCCGAAGCCCGTTCGCGTGCCGCCGATCTGGGTCGGCGGCCGCGCGCCGGTGGCGATGCGACGCGCCGGGCGCCTCGGCGACGGCTACATCTCGCACATGACCGACGCCGATCGCTATCGCGAGAATCTCGCGCTGATCGCGGGGGCCGCGCGCGACGCGGGCCGTGCCGATGTCCCCTTCACGCCGGCATGTTTCCTGTTCACGTTCCTCGAAGATCGCTTCGAGGACGCCGAGAGGAAGGCCGCCGCGCTGCTCGGCATGATCTATCGCCGCGATTTCTCGGAAGCCGCAAAGCGCTACTGCCTGCTCGGGCGCCCCGAAGACTGCCTCGAACAACTGCGTGCCTTTGCACGCGCTGGTGCGCGCCACTTCGTGCTGGTGCCGCTCTCCGACCCGGTCGCGTTCGCGGAGCGCAGTGCCGCGGAGATCCTGCCGCAGCTGCGCACGCTCGCGACGTAGCAGGCGTCCGTAGCGCAGCACCAGCGCGACGCCGTTTCGCGTCGGCGCCTATCGCCAACTCGTCGGGTGCGAGCCGCTGCGTTGCGAGGAACCGTCGCATCCACATTCGCCGCCAGTCGGCGTCCGGCTCAGAGATTCAGCGGGATCAGCGCCATCGCGACCAGCGTGACGGCGAAGCACAGCAGCGAGACGACGAAGGTGTAACCCACCACCTCGCCAAAGCGCAGGCGCATCACCGCCAGGATCGGAATCGCAAAGAACGGGTGGATCAGGTTCGTGGTCGAGTCGCCGTAGCCGTAGGCGAGCGTCGTCGTCACCACCGAGACACCGAGCTGTGCACCGGCCGGAATCAGGTACGGCGCTTCGATCAACCACTTCGATCCACCCGAAGGCACGAACAGATTCATCACCGCCGAGTAGACGTAGACCACCGCCGGAAAGGACTGCGCCGTGGCGAAGCGTGCGAACAGGTCGCCGAGGAATGCGCCGAGGTCCGTACCGGTCATCAGGCCGAAGATCCCCGCGTAGAACGGGAACTGCACGATGATGCCCCACGCCGCATCGACGCCGTCGCGACAGGCGCGCAGGAACGTGATCGGGTGGCGGTGCAGCAGGAACGCCGCCACCAGGAACGCCGAGTTGTAGGCGTTGATGTTCCATGCGCCGCCGAACCCCTGCGTCGCAATCGCGTGGCCCAGTGGATACGCGACGAGCAGCAGCGCGAGCCAGATCCAGCCGGAAAAGGCGTCGATGCGCGCGGCCGGCGTCGCCGCAGCGTCGGGCTGCTCGGGCGGACGCGGCAGCAGCGCCAGCGCCTGCTCGGGCGTCAGCGTGATCGCGTCACGCCGCGGGTGCAGCGCTGCGACGCACAGCAGTGACACCGTTGCGACGACGCACAGGTAGATCAGATTGAACGGCGCAAAGAGCGTCTCAGTCACGGGATAGAGTCGATCGACGACGGCGTGTCCGTTGCTCGGGTCGAGCAGCGGATTGCCCGGTGTAGCGAGCAGCAGCGGCGCGGAACCCGAGAGTCCGCCGTGCCACACGGTGCCGAGCCCGAGGTACGACGCGGCGATCAGTACCCGCACGTCCGTGCGCGGATTGCGTCGGCACAGGAACGGCACGAAGAGCGCGCACGCCACCAGACACAGCGCCCAGTTCAGATACCCCGTCACGATCGAGAACACGCCCGCCACGAGGATCGCCTGCACCGGCTGCTCGGGGTCGGGGATCCTGGCGACGCGATCGAAGAGCCGGAATACCGGGCGCGACGCGACGCATGCGTGCGCCGCCACCATTGCAATCGTGAACTGCATCGCGAGGCCGAGCAGGCTCCACAGGCCCTCACCCCAGGCCAACACGGCGCGCTCGGGCGGGACACCCGCGCCGAACACTGCGAGCGCCAGCGCGATCGCGGTCAGCATCATGCAGATCACCCACGAATCGGGCACCCAGCGCTCGGTCACGCGCGAGAGCGCCGCGCCGGCGGCGCGCAGCGGACCCTGGGCAGACATACCAGCGAGATACGCTAAACGGGAGAGCTACGCGAGCGAAAAGAGCGACCCGAAGCGGAGTTGATTTGGCGGCATCGGAACAGGCGAATGGAGCCGGAGCGGCCACCCGGTCGGGCGGCGACCGGCTCTCGGCACGTGCCGTGCTGCACGTGCTCCTGCGCTGCATCCGTGTGCTCGGCACTGCGCGTTGGCATCTGGTCGGACTCTGCGTCGGGTTCGCGGCGCTCGCGCTCGCGCTGCTGGCGCCGTCGCTGCTCTTCCTCGACCTGTTCTGGACGCGCGCGCTGCAGGGCGAAGCGCTGCCCGCCGTGCAGGCCTGGCTGCTGCAGCTCGACCCCGCAGTCGCAGTCGACGTCGCTTCGCTGTCGATCGCGGTGCGACGCAGTGTGGCGCTGCGCACGGTGATCGGCGGGGTTGCGATCACCGCGGTGGCGCTGCCGATCTTCTTCGCGCTCTGGTACTACCAGATCTGGGTCCTGCAGCGGGTCAATCAGGCGCTGCGTATCGAGCTGCTCGACCGCTTGCAGGCGCTCTCGCTGCGCTTCCACAGCGAAGCGCGCGTCGGCGACGCGATCTATCGGCTCACGCAGGACTCGGCGATGGTCACGCAACTGGTCGACGTACTGCTGCTGACGCCGCTCTCCGCGATCGGCACCTTCCTCTACGCATTCGCGATCGTCGCCTCGCTCGATCCGCGCATGGCGCTGTTGCTCGCCGCTGCATGGATTCCCGCGCTGCTCCTCGGTCGCGCGTTCTCGTCGCCGCTGCGCCGCGACTTTCGCGACGCGCGCGAAACCAATGCTGCGCTCACCGCGCAGATCCAGGAAGTCGTGGCGGGGATTCGCGTTCTGAAGGCGTACGGCGCCGAAGCGCGCGCGCAAACGCGCTTCGAGGCCGCGTCGCGCGCCGCCTTCGACGCCGCGTTCCGCGCGCGCAGTCGCTTTGCCATCTACGCGATCGGGCTCTTCGCAGCCGTGGGCCTGGTGTTGGTCGCGGGCGCCGCGTGGGGTGCCTTCGAGTCGAGCGAGGAAGCGTCGCTGTTCGCGACGCGCCTGTTCGCGGCAACCGGCGTCGTGACGTGGAGTCTCGGCATCTTCCAGTTCTTCAAGGATCGCTTCGGCGACGGCAGCAACGCGGTACGCCGGCTATTCCGAACCTGGGCCAAGGTGCAAGACGTCGCCGTTGGACTCGACCGCGTCTTCGAAGTCCTCGATCAGGAGCCCGAAGTACAGGATGCGGAGTCCGCGCGCGATCTCGACGGCGTGCGGCACGCGATCGCGTTTCGCGACGTCGCATTCCATTACCGCGAGAACCGCCCGGCGCTGTCGCACGTTGCGTTCGAAGCGCCGATCGATGCGATCACGGCGGTCGTCGGGCCGACCGGCGCGGGCAAGAGCACGCTGCTCGCACTCGCGTTGCGACTCTTCGATCCGGATCGCGGCGCGATCACGATCGACGGCATCGACTTGCGCGCGCTGCGCGTCGCGAGTCTGCGTCGCCATGTCGCGATCGCGTTGCAGGAGAACCTGCTCTTCGGCACCACGATCCGTGAGAACATCCGCTTCGCGGTACCGGATGCTTCCGACGCGGCGGTGCGCGCGGCAGCGCGCGTCGCCTGCGCCGACGAGTTCATCGAGAAGCTGCCACTCGGCTACGAGACGCCGCTCGGCGAGCGCGGCACGAAACTCTCGACCGGCCAGCGCCAGCGACTCTCGATCGCGCGCGCGGTGCTGAAGGACACGCCGGTGTTGCTGCTCGACGAGCCCACCGCGTCGCTCGACGTCGAGACCGAGCGCCGCGTGCTCGCGAATCTGCGTGCGTGGGGCAAGCAGCGCGCGATCCTGCTCGTGACCCACCGGCTCTCGACGGTGCGCCAGGCCGATCAGATCGCGGTGATCGAGGCGGGACGCGTGGTCGAGGTGGGCACGCACGAGGCGCTGCTCGCGCTTGCAGGCGGCAGCTACCGGCGGCTCGTCGAGCGGGAAGCGACCAGCGCTCGCGATGCGGAGACCGCGTGACGTCGTTGGAAGCGCTGCGCCGCGTGCTCCGCTACGCGGCTCCGTTTCGCGCACGTTTCGCGGTGAAGCTCGCGATGCTGATCGCCAGTTTGCTGCCGATGGTGCTGATTCCGTGGCCAGGCAAGATCGTGATCGATCACGTGATCGAAGGGATTCCGGTCGATCCCGCCGCGTACCCGTTCTTCATCCGCCCCTTCACCGAGCTGCTGCTCGGCGCGACACCGCTCGGGATCCTCGGCTGGACCGCCGTGCTGCAGATCGCGCTGTTGCTTCTGGTAGGCGCGTTCGGCGCGAGTGCGCGCGAGCAGGACCAGGCCGACGCGGTTCTCGCGAGCGGATACGACACCCAGACGCGCAGCGAGAACGAGGCGAATTCGGGCTTCTCGCTGTCCGGCGGGCTCTTCGGCTGGATCGACTTCCGCTACACGATCCGTCTCACGCAGGATCTGAATCACTTCTACCGCGCGAGTCTATTCGAGCGCATCCATGCGCTGCCGATGACGGCCTTCGACGACGAACGCATCGGCGACGCCGTCTACCGCGTGATGATCGACACGCCGACGATCACATCGGCCACGCACCGCATCCTGCTGACGCCGATCGGCGCGCCCGCGAGTATCGCGATCGCAGCGGCGGCGATGGCGTTCACGGTCGCCAATCAGCCGGGGCTCGTCTTTGCCGCACTGACGATGATCCCGGTAGCGTTGCTCGCCAGCCTTCCATTCGCGGCGAGTATGCGGAGCCGCAGCCTCGCGAGTCGCGCAGCGGGATCGGTGACGACGTCGACTGCCGAGGAGGGACTCTCGCAGGTGCTCGCGGTGCAGAGCCTCGGCGCGTCGCAACACCAGCGTGATCACTTCGATCGCGATTCGCAATCGTCGTTCGGCGCCTATCGCGCGGTGGTGCGCACCAGCATGGCCGCCTTCCTGCTCGGTTTCGTCCCCGGTTCGATCGTGGTGGGCTGGGCGATCCTGCACGCGACCGACCTGGTCATCTCGGGCACGATGAGCCGCGGCGACTTCCTGGTGATCTTCAGCTACTTCGTGCAGGCGACGATCGCCGCAGTCACGCTCGGGAGTCTGTGGTTCGATCTGCAAGCCGCATCGGCTGGACTCGAACGCGTGTTCTTCCTGATGGATCAGCCGTCGGACTGCGACACGGCGAGTGCGCGACCGCTACCCGCGCTGCGCCGCGGCGTTCGCTTCGAAGCCGTCGACTATCGCTACCGCGACGGCACGATCGCGCTGCAGAATGTCTCGTTCGAAGCGCGCGTCGGCGAGCTCACCGCGGTCGTCGGGCCCGCGGGGTCGGGCAAGACCACGCTGGCTCACCTGTTCGCGCGCTTCCTGACACCCACCGGAGGCAGCATCTCCTTCGACGACGCCAATGCGCGCGATTGCACGATCGATTCGCTGCGCGCCGGCATCGCGTACGTGTTCCAGGAGACGTTCCTGTTCGACGGCACGATCGAAGACAATCTGCGCCTCGTGGCGCCGGACGCGAGCGAAGCGCAGCTGCACCGCGCGCTCGAGCAGGCTCGCGCTTCCGAGTTCATCTTGCGGCTGCCCGACGGGCTGCGCACCCGCGTCGGCCGCGGCGGCTCGCAGCTCTCGGTCGGCCAACGCCAACGACTCGCGATCGCGCGCGCGCTCGTTCGCGACGCGATGATCCTGATCCTCGACGAGCCGACCTCGGCGCTCGACCCCGACACCGAAGCGGCGCTGGTGCAGTCGCTGCGCGAAGCGGGGCGCGACCGTCTGGTGCTGGTGGTCGCGCACCGCCTCTCGACGATCCGCGCCGCGAATCAGATCCTCTTCCTCGAAGAGGGGCGACTCGTCGAAGGCGGCACCCACGCCGAGTTGCTCGCACGGCCGGGGGGCGCGTATCGGCGCTTCGTCGAAGAGAGTCACAGCGGAGCGCGCTAGTCGAAGTGGCGATCCGCGCGCCTCGTTGCGTGCCGCGTCCGCGCGGGACGGCTTCGGGATCTGCAGTCGACAGGGGTATCGCGATCGAATATCACTGCCCGGGAGTCTTCGGGTGCAATCGGCCCGCCGCAGTCGTGCGGCGGTAGCAGGAGTTCGTCGAGATGCGCTGCTCGTCCCTGTTGGTGGCCCTGGTGTGCGGACCCGCGGCAATCGCCGGCGCGACCACGCAGACGCTGTTCACCTCGATGGGTGGCGTGGGCCTGCCCAACACAGCGGGGACGATCTACTCGGCGCTCACCGGAAACGGAGCGAACGACAGCTGGACCGGAGTCGCGAGCGAAGCCTCGAGAGGATCGCTGCTGCCCGCGGGCACGATCAACTCGTTTCGCTTCACGAGCACCTACGACACCAACTCGTTCGACGTCGGTGGGCCGGGCACGAACCTCATCGCAACGGTGATGAAGAACGGAGTGCCGACGGCGCTGACCTGTACCGTGACCGGCAAGCTGGGGTCTGGCGCCGCCGGGCAGGAGCAATGCGACGTCGTACCGGTCGTCGTCACCCCGGCGATCGCCGTCGCAGCGGGCGATCGCTTCACGTTGCGGATCGAGCTGCAGGGGACGCCGACCAACCCCGGCGGAGCCGCGTGGGCGGTGGATTTCACGCCCGCGGTGCCGAATACGACGGTGATGGCCGGATCGCACAACGCCGCCAACTTCTCGGCGCGCCACCTTCCGCCCGGTGTGTCTTCCTACACCGCGGGGTTCGGCGTGGGGGCCGACAACGACGCGGGCGGGAACGTCTACGTTCCGATCGCCGGCACCATCACGGGGATCCTATGCCGATCGAGCGTACCGCGCGCTGCCAGCCTGAAGACCGAGGTATTCGTCAACGGCGCTGCGGTCGGGTCTCTCGACTGTACGGTGACGCCCGCGGCCGGCAGCGCGCCGGTGGTGGTATCCGCGACGCGCGCGGTGGCGGCGGGCGACACCATTTCGCTGCGATACAACAACAACGGCAGCGGGATGATCTTCGCGTCGCTGCTGTTCGCACCGACGACCCCCGGAAAGTGGTGGAGCGGTTTCAGCTCTGGCCCACCGGTCCCGTGGGCCGCGTTCAACGTGATGCCCCTCTCGGGGTACGTTCAGACGAGTTGCACATGGAACGGCTCGTGCGATAGCTGGCCGCCCGCAAACATGAACATCGACTCGATGCGGGTGAACCTCGGCGCCGTTCCGACCGGCACGAAAAGCCTCCGGATCTTCGTCGCGCGACACATCGAAGACCCGCCTGGTTCGAACAGCGCGATCGAGACCGCATTGTCGTGCTCGTTCTCGGCGGGCAGCTCGTCGACTTGTACGGACACCGACTCCGTGAGTGTCGATGCGGTGAACGGCAACGACTACTGGGAGCTCGTCTCGGCGCCCACCAACGCGCCCGCTGCGACGACCTTGAAGGTTTCGACGGTCTTCTCGAAGGACTAGCCCTTCGTGGTTCCTCCCCGCTCACGTTGCAAGCGGCGACCGGTCATGCGACCGAGCTTCGACTCGAAGTGCAAGATCACGACGCCGGCGACATTCGGCCTTGACCCGACCCAACGCTCGAGGGCTTGAAGCGCTTCATCGAATCGCGCTGATTGACCACTTCCCATGCTACGAATCGTTTCGGATCGGACCTGCTCCGATCCGGGCAAGGAGAAATTCTGAAACCCAAGAAGACGAAGATCGCAGCCGTCGTCGCGGCGGGGTGGTGACGCTGCTCGGACCCGTGAAGACCGAGCAGGAGAAGACGACGATCGAGTCGCTGGCGAAGAACGCCGGCGCCACCCGCATCGACAACCAACTCGAGATCGACCGCGACGCCATGTCCGGCGAGACGGGGTGACGAAGATGGAACGAGCCGCAATCTGCATCGTGAGCAATTCCGGTCAGGCCGAACGCGTGGTCCGCGAGCTGCGAGACGCGGGCTTCGAGAGCGAGCACATCTCGGTGCTGTTTCCCGACGAGCAGGGCACCAAGGACTTCGCCCACGAGCGGAACACCAAGGCGCCGGAAGGCGCCGCAACGGGCGCGAGCGCGGGCGGCGTACTCGGCGGAACGCTGGGTTGGCTGGTCGGCATCGGCACGCTCGCGATTCCGGGCCTCGGCCCGTTCATCGCGGCGGGCCCGATCCTCGCGGCGCTCTCGGGCGCAGCGGTGGGTGCGGCCGTGGGCGGGATCACGGGCGCGCTCGTCGGCATGGGCATCCCCGTGTACGAAGCGAAGCAGTACGAGGGAAAGGTCAAGGGCGGCAACATCCTGATCTCGGTGCACACCGACGACAGCGACCAGCGCGCGCTCGCCACGGAGATCTTCGCGAAGGCCGGCGCCGAAGGCATCACGACGACGGGTGAGGCGAAGCCAGCCTGATCTCGTGATCGAACGCACATCGAGCGCCTCCACCCGGTCATCGGGTGGAGGCGCTCTTCGTTCAGCCACGCGCGCGAAGTGGTGCGATGCTCCCGCCCATGCGCACCCGCAGACTCCGCAACGCAGCGATCAGTTCACCGGCGCTGGCAATGCGTACGCTGTTCTCGGTCGCGCTCGGCGGGCGATCGCCGAGTTCGTGCAGCGGCGCCGCCCAGAGTCCGACCAGCACGTCGCGGTCGGCGACGGCCGCCTCGAGCCGCTTGCACAGCAGCCGCGCGTGAGCCGCGGAGCGGGGCGTGAGTGCGCTGATGCAGATCGCGTCGGGGGCGTCGGCCTGCACGCGCTCGACGATCTCCCCGGCCAGCGAGTCCGATGACGCGAACGACGCCTGTGCACCACGCGCTTCGCACACGCGCGCGAGCCAGCGTCCTGCCATCGCGTCGTTGTCGTCCAGCGCAGGCACGAAGAGCACGCGAACGCCAGCGGTGACCGCCTCGGCCGCCGCGACGCGATCGGCAACATCGATCAGCAATTCCGCGAGGCGCTCGCGCATCTCGGCCGTCTTTGCGTCCGTCAGCGCGTCGCGCTGATCGTCGTCCGCGAGTCGCCGCAACGCCGGCAGCACGACGAGGTCCGAGAGTTCTTCGAGGCTGGCGTCCGCGATCGCGTCGTCGAGGACACCCGCCGCTTCGTCCAGATCGAGCGCAACGAGTCGCTGGTAGAGTCGCACGTCCGCGGGGAGCGCCGGCTGATTGCCGAGCAACACCGGGAAGACCTGCAAGGCACGAACATAACGCCCGGCGACGACCAGACAGACCGTGAGTGGCGTCGCCAGCAGCAATCCGGGAATTCCCCAGAGCCACGCCCAGAATATCGAGGAGAACACCACACCAAAGGGAGACAATCCGACGCTCGCGCCATAGAGCCACGGCTCGAGTGCGTTGGCGGTCACGACTTCGAGCACCACGAAGAGCGAGATCGTCATCATCGGCTGCGTCCAGCCGTGGAACGCCGCGAACGACAGCGCGATCGGCAGCGCCGCCGCGATCCACGGCCCGAAGTACGGCATGAAGCGCAGCACGGCTGCGAGTGCGCCCCAGAGCGCAGCCCCCGGTACCCCGATCGCCCACAAGCCGACGCCGACCGCGACGCCCTGGATTGCGCAGACCAGCGATTGCATCCCGAGGTAGCGGCTCACGCGCGTTGCAGCATCGTCGAGCGCATGCGTCGTGAGGCTCAGATCGTGCGCGCCGGTGATCAGCCAGATCATCCGATCGCGGAGTTCCTCGCGTTCGAGCAGCATGAACAACGCCAGCACGACGACGAGACCCAGTGTGCCGAGCGGACCGACCAGCGGGAGCAGCAACTCGCCGACGGTGCCGAGCACGCTCGGCCTCTCGACTACCTCGACCTTCGGCGATTGGATTCCGCGCGCGCTCGGCTCCATCGCATCGCCGAGGCGCGTGATCTCCGCGACGGCACCGGAGAGCGACCCGATCGGCCCGCGCAGCTGCGCGACCTTCTCGCGGAGGACCGTCCGATACTGCGGCAGGTCGTCGGCCAGACTCGCGGCTTCGCGCCCGGCCACCCAGACGGTGCCCCCGAGGACGACACCGATCAGCAGGCAGACTGCGATCACGGCCGGTGCGCGCCCGAAGTGGCGGCGCTCGAGCTTGTGGACCAGCGGCGCCATCGCGAAGGCCACGAGCAGCGCGAGCGCGAGCGGCATCAGGATCGCGCGGCCGAAGTAGAGCGCCGTGACGATCAACGACAGCGTGACCAACGTCGCGAGTTCGGCGCGCGAGTTTCGTTCCATTGCGATTCCCCAATCTACCAAGCGTTGCGGCGCAACGCTTTTGCACGGCGCGTGCCGAGGCGCGACGCGCAGTCGTGCTTCGAGCGCCCGCCTCCGCCCCGTTCGCAACGCCTCGAGCAACTCAATGCGGCGATCCCAGGTGGATCGCGCCCATCGATCAGCGCCGGCATCTGCGCGGCGATCTCACGCAGCTCGCTGCGTCGCGCGCCATTCCGCGCGGCTGGGCCGAGAGCGCGAACGGCCCGGGAAGCTTGCGCTTCCCGGGCCGGGGGCTCGAGCACCAGTGCCGGTCTCGCCGTCAGCGAGCGCTGACGGCCGGCGGCGCGAGCCGCAGTTCATCGATCACCCGCACGACACCCGCCGTCGATCGCGCGACGGTGAGAGCCGTCACCTGGTCATTGCGCGAGTTCACCGTGCCCGTGAGGCGCACGACGCCGTTGCTCACCGCGACGTCGATCTTGGAGTTCGCAAGGCCCGTATGCGCCTTGATGCGCGTGTTGATCGCCTTGGAGACCTGGTCGTCTTTTTGGTCGACGCGATCCTGCTTGGACTCGGCGACGATCTGGAGGTCGTTCACGACGTTCTTCACGCCGTCCACCTTGCGGACTTCGGCTTCCGATGTCCGCTTCGCATCCGCCGTGGCGACCACGCCGAACAGCGTCACGATGCCGTTATTGGTATCGACGTTGATGTCGAAGCCAGGCGTGTCGCTGTTCGCGATCAGCCGCACCTTGGCCGCGGTGGTGATCCACATGTCGCGCGCCGTGGACTTCTCGTACACCGCTGCGTCATAGGCGCCCTCACGCCACAACTCCTCGTCGCCCAGCGTATCGGGGCTCTGGATCTCGCTCGCGACGCGGCGTACGCCGGGTACGCCAGCCGTCACGCCGACGGCGCGGTAGGCGTCGCTCAGCGTCCGGGCCGTGCCCGCGAGCAGCACGACGCCTTTGTTCACCGATTGCAGCGTGATCGACGAATCGCCAAGGGCGCGATCGGCCGCCAGCGCCGCCTTGACGCGCTCCTCGACCTGGGCGTCGGTCGCATCCGTCTTCGCCTCGTTCTTGGGCGCCACGATCTGCAGCAGGTTTCGCACCTTGGCGACGCCGTCGACCCGGGCTGCCACCTGTTCCGCGCGCGACTTCTCGGCCTCCGTCGGTACGGAACCGTGCAGCGAGACGCGTCCGTCGACGGTGTCGACGTGGACGTTGCTCGCCGAGACGCCGTCGCTCGTGAGCAGCGCCATCTTCACCTTGGTGGTCACCCACGCATCGGGCCGCTGCGTGGCGTTGGCTGCACTCGCCAGCGTGAGTGCCAGCACGGCGCCGAATACGGCGCTAGCGAACTGTCGGGGTCGTCGTTGCATGCTTGAATCTCCTCGAAAGCATTTGACTTCGAAGAGAGCAAGTGACGTGCCAGCCGGTCGGACGCTCTACCCGTTTTTAGCGCGGCTACAGCCGGGTCGTGCCAAGACTGCCGCGCAGAATCTTCAATCGTCCTTCGGCTCGAACTCGGAGTCGGGGCCGCCGCCGCCCGCGCGACCGACGCGGCCCGCATCGTAAACGTTGAGACGGTTGTAGAGCGTCTTCAAGCTGATGCTCAGCATCTCGGCGGCCTTCTTCTTGTCGCCCCCGGTGAGTTCGAGCGTCGCGAGGATCAGCCGCTCTTCGACCCGTTCGATCGAGGTACCGACACGGACCTGGAGCACCTGGCCGCTCTCCTCCGTAACCGGCGGCGCTTCCGCGGAGAGCGGCAGCACGTTCGCGGCAATCTCGTCGTCACCGAGTATGTAGGCGCGCTGCACCACGTTGCGGAGTTCGCGCACGTTTCCCGGCCAGGTGTTGCTGCGCAGCCGTTCGAGTGCCGCGCGACTCCAGACCTTCGACGTCCCGGCTTCGCGATTCAGTTGCGCCAGGAAGTGCTCTGCCAGCAAGTCGATGTCGCCGGGCCGGTTGCGCAGCGGCGGCAACTCGATCGGGAACACGTTCAAGCGGTAGTACAGATCTTCGCGGAGCTTTCCGGCCTTGACCGCTTCGGCGGGGTCGCGATTCGTGGCCGCCACGACGCGGACGTCCACGCGGATCGGCTCGGTGCCGCCGACGCGGACGACGGTTCCGGTCTCCAGCACGCGCAGCAGTTTCACCTGCAGCTCGATCGGCATCTCGGCAACTTCGTCGAGAAAGAGCGTGCCGCCGCTGGCGCGCTCGAAATAGCCCTTTCGCTGGCGATCGGCGCCCGTGAAGCTGCCGCGTTCGTGGCCGAAGAGTTCGCTCTCGATCAGATTCGGCGACACCGCACCGCAGTTTACCGGAAGCAGCAGCGCATCCTTGCGCGCGCTGCAGCGGTGCAGCGTCTCGGCGACGAGTTCCTTGCCGCTGCCGCTCTCCCCGGTGATGAGCACCGTCGCATCGGTCGGCGCGACGCGCGCCACGAGGTCGTACACCTCGAGGATCGCCTTCGATCGACCGACCATGCGGCCGAAGCGGCCGAGGTCGCGCAGTTCACCGCGCAGACTGCCGACTTCTTCCTTCAGCGCGCGCGTGCGCGTGACGTTCACCAGCGTGCTGCGCAGTCGCGCGCGGTCGATCGGTTTGGTGAGATAGTCGAGCGCACCGCCGCGCAGCGCGTCGACGGCCGAATCGACGCTGGTGCTACCGGTGATCACGATCACCTCGGCCGTGCTCGCGGCGGGCTGTTCGCGCAGCCAGGCGAGTCCGTCCCCATCCGGCAGCGTGAGATCGACGAGGACGACGTCCGGCGTGCCGGCAGCCAGGCGCTCTCGCGCTTCGGCCAGCGAGCCGGCGGTTTGCGTGGCGAATCCTTCGCGCTGCACGAGCAGGTCGAGACTCATCCGGAAATTCGTGTCGTCGTCGACGATCAGGGCTTGGAGAGTGCGCATTCCGGACTTTCCTCAGGCGATGACTTCGTTCCGGTCGAGCCAGTAACGAACCGTGTCCACCAGATACATCCCCGGCGTCGCCGGCATCATTTGCTTCACGACGAACGAGTTGGCACCCAACTCGTAACATTCGCGTATGTCGCTCTGGAGATGCGAAGAGCTGACCACCACGACGGGAATGTTGCGGGTAGCAGGCCGGCTCCGCAGCTCGCGCAATGCCGTGCGGCCGTCGAGTCGCGGCATCTTGAGATCGAGCAGGATCACCTTGGGCGTCCGCAGCGCCAGACCCTCGCTTTGCACGTGATCCATCAGCTCGGAGCCGTCACGCATCACGCGCACACGTTTCTCGAGGTCGTGCAGACGAAATGCGCGCATCGCTACCGCAATGTCGTTCGCGTCGTCATCGACCATCCACACATCATCGCGCGGTGTTTCCATCGATCTAAGCTCCCGTCGTCGCAACCGTGAAAGAGAACGTGGCGCCCTTGTCGGGGGCCCCTTGCGCCCAGCAGCGTCCGCCATGGCGTCGCACCATCCGCGCGACGATCGCGAGGCCGACACCGTGGCCTTCGTATTCGTCGGACGCATGGAGTCGCTCGAAGACCTTGAACAGTTTCTCGGCGTAGCGCATGTCGAAGCCGATGCCGTAGTCGCGGACCGAGAACACGACCTCGTCCGAGCCCGGGCTGCCGTCGATCTCGACGCGTGGCGCCTCACCCTTGCGCGCGAATTTGAAGGCATTGCTGATCAGGTTGGTGAAGATGAATCGCATCATGTTCTCGTCGGCGCGTACGTCCGGAAGGTTGCCCACCTGCACCGCGTCGCGCAGATCCGGAAGACCGACCGTCAATTCGCCGCAGACTTCGTGCACGAGATGCTGCATGTCGAGGTTCGTCTTCTTCAGTTCCGTGCGGCCGCTACGCGAGTAGGCGAGCAGCGCGTCCATCATCGCCACGGCGGACGACGCCGAACCGACGATGCGCTGCAGGTGATCGAGGCCCGTCGCGTCCAATCGGTCGCCATAGTCTTCGCGCAGGATCGCGGCGAAGTTGATGACGGCGCCGAGCGGTCCGCGCAGATCGTGCGAGACGGAATAGTTGAAGGTCTCGAGCTCGACGATCGTTTCGTCCAGATCCTCGCTTCGCTTGCTCACACGCGCGGCGAGCGATGCGGCGACCTCCCGGACCTCGCCCTCGATACGGCGCGTGTCGGCGAGCTGCGTTTCGAGCGATGCGTTGGCGCGACGCAGCTTCCGCTCGCGCCGGAACGAGAGCGTCCCGAATTGGACGCCTGCGACGATCAGGCCGGACGCCAGCAGACCGCCAGCGAGCGCGATCGCGGGGCCCTGCTCCCAAACCGCGAGCTTCGGGTCGAGCGTGGGTGTGATCTCGAGCTGCCATGGCTTGCCGTGCGGCAACGCGATCGGTTGCGTGACGCGGAACGATGTCATCGCGCGGCCACTCTGGGGGTCGCGGCGGTACAGTTCCTGGCCCTTCGCGCCCACCTGGAGCGCGAAGTCGGGAGCGCGGTCGGCGACGACATCGGCAACGAGACGCTCGGCATCGAAAAGTGCCAAGACGGTCTGTCCGTGCTGTCCGCTGCTCGATGCGCGCACCTGGATCCCGAAAATCTCTCGCCCATTCGCCAAGTGCAACGGCCCGACGATGAACTCGCTGTCGGGGCTTTCTCCCTGCTGGATGGCCTCGGGTAGGACTTCGAGGAGGGTTCGCTTGGCTTCCGCTGATCCTGCAATCTGCCCGTCGGGACCGGTGTGCTGCACCGCGAGCAGGGGCGCGTATTCGGCAAGCAGGACCTGCGCGCTGTCTTGCCAGGCGGAGAGATCGTTCGAGAACCGAAGTGCCGCCCAGAGCTGCGCGCGGAGGCGCAGCGCCGCATCGAGTTTGCTCAACTCGGACTCGACCACTCTGCCGAGCGCACTCGCTTCCCGCTGCGTGTCGCGGCGTCTCTCGACATCGCGACCGCGAACGACGCTCTGCCAGAGCAGAAGGGTCAGCGACGCCCCGAGAACGAGGATGACGAGAACCAACGCGGGGCTCAGCCGATCGACTCCGCGTTCTTCTCCAGGCATGTCAGGCGCGTGTAGATTCTGCAATTTGCCCGGCCCACTCTACAGGAATCCGCGGCTGCGTGACTCACGGGACCGCCATGCGGACGCGGACGAATTCTAGAGCAAGGGTCGTGCCGCCCCTATGTGTACTGCGCGGGAGGCTCGCCAGAGGTCGAGTCGGCCTGCGCAACTGCAGGAGGTCCCGCGCGGAGCAGCAGCCCGATCGCGATCCCCACGGCGAAGCCGAGGCCCATGGCGGCTATGGTCTTGCCGACGGATTCGTTGCGCCGGAGCCGAAAGCGGCGCGTCGGCAGGCTCGGCAGACCGTCGATCGCCCGCTGCGGGACCGCCGCCATTTTCGTCGCGATCGATTGCAGGGTCATGTCGCTTCCTCCGTCCGCACGGCGCGCGGCCGCATGCAGTCTGTCGCCACGTCTTCGAGCGCTGCCGCCATCGCGGCTTGCGCGCCGATGCTCGCCACCGCGAGCACGGCGCGCAGCGGCAAGCTCCGGCCGAGGATCCAGCCGATACCGACGATCGCGGCCGTGGTCCAATACGGACGTTCGCGAAGCTGCGTGCGCAGATCCTCTGCGAGATGCTGGGTGTCCATGTTGCGACCTAACGCCGCGCCAGCAGGCGGCCGAGCGCGTAGCCGAATACCAGGGCGGCTCCCACGGCGACGAGCGGTTTCTCCTGCACCACGCGCCGCACTCGGGTGTCGAGTTCCTCGAGCTGCGTGCGCATCCGCTCCACCTGCTCCTTCACCTCGGGCCGTTCCAGAATCGGCGTGATGATTTCCTCGACGCGTTCGCTTGCTTCTCGCATCGTCGTCTCCCCGGGGCCGTGCGCTTCAGCGCCGCACGCCCAATAGCAATCCAACCACCAGCGCTCCGGCCAACCAGGCCGAAGGACGCTCTCGCACACGACGTCGCAGATCGACTTCGGCGTACGCCTGATCGCGCAGATCGACGAGCGCCTCGGCGAGCGCTGCACGCTCGCGCACGATGCGCGCCTCCAACACTTCGCGAGACGCTGCGGCGCTCATCGCGAATCCATCCGGCGGCGCAGTCCGCGTGCGAGAAGCGCAGCGCCGAGCCCGCCCTGCGCGATCGCCAGCATCGCAAGCCGCGCCTCGAGCGAGAAGCGGTCTTCGAGTGCGACCACCGCAGCGGCCCAGGCGCCGACCCACGCCACGCTGAGACAGAGAGCCGCGAAGCCGATCCATGCGCCGCGGCGCAGCGCGTCGTCGAGGCGCTCGTGCGACTCGATCTGCAGCAGCCGGACTTCGTCGGTCGCCACCTGTCGTGCGAGATCGATCGCGCGTTCGAGGGCCGCACCGAGCGAAGGGGCGATCGGCGAGACGGCTCGAGAGTCCATCGATTGATCGCTCCGCACGACGCGCGCCCCTTGCTCGCGCGGACTAGCCGCCCACGACGCGCAGCAGATCGGCCAGGTCCTGGGCGTGTTCTTCTTCTTTGGCGAGGATTTCCTCGAGCATGCGTCGCGTGGTGGGATCGCCGTCGCCGACGAAACGGATCATCTCGCCGTAGCTCTCGATCGCGATGCGCTCGGCCACCAGGTCCTCGCGGATCATCTCGTCGAGCGTGTCGCCCGCTTTGTACTCGGAATGGCTGCGCGACGGAAGGCTCTCGGGATCGAGATCCGGTTCCCCGCCGAGCTGCACGATGCGCTGCGCGATCTGATCGGCGTGCTGTTGTTCTTCGACCGCGTGCTCGAGGAACTCTGCCGCCGCGGTGGCCCCGCGAAATCCCGACGCCATGTAGTAGTGGCGGCGGTAGCGCAGCACGCAGACGAGTTCCGTCGCGAGGGCGGCGTTCAGCAACTCGAGCACGGCGCGCCGGTCGGCCCCGTAGTTGGCCGTCACGGCACCCCGCTCGATGTGCTGCCGGGCGCGATCGCGGAGCGTCTTGACGTCACGGAGGGGCGGCGGAATCGCCACGGTGGACAACGTCAGATCCTTCCCAGCACGACGAGAACCAACACGATCAGAAGGACGGTGCCGAGCGTGCCGCTCGGCGCATAGCCCCAGCTCTTGCTGTGCGGCCACGTCGGCAATGCTCCGAGGAGCATCAGGACGAGTAGAACGAGTAGAACGGTACCAATCATGGTTTTAGACCTCCGCACTCAGCTACAGCACATCTCGTGCCAGCCGGAGGTGTCGCAGGCGATCGCTACGCACCGCTGCGACGGCGATTCCTACAACGGTCGCGGAAGGAACTACAAGAGCCGTGGCTCGAACGGACTACCGATGCCTCCGGAAGCCCCAAACATGTGGCACGCGAGTTGCTCTCTCGTCTCGCCATGAAACACCTGGTGCTGAAACCTCTTCCCTACGACAAGCACGCGCTCGAACCCCACATTGGCCGCGAGACCGTCGAGCTCCACTACGAGAAGCATCACGCCGGCTACGTGAAGAAGCTGAAGGAGCTCGTCGCGGGCAAGCCCGAGGAGACGGCGAGTCTCGAGTGGATGATCCGCACCTCCGAAGGTGCGATCTTCGACAACGCCGCGCAGATCTGGAACCACGACTTCTACTGGCGATCGATGCATCCCGACGGCGGCGGTGCGCCCGAAGGCGCGCTCTGCGAAGCGATCGTCGGCAATTTCGGAAGCCTCGATCGCTTGCGGAGTGACTTCGTCGAAGCCGGCAGCGGTCACTTCGGATCGGGCTGGCTCTGGCTCGTGTCGCACCGCGAGGGCTTGCGGATCACGACGACCCCCGACGCGGATCTGCCGCTTCGCTACGGCGAGACGCCGATCCTGTGCGCCGACCTCTGGGAACACGCGTACTACCTCGATTACCACAACGATCGGCCCCGCTATCTCGGCGCCTTCTTCGACCATCTCGCGAACTGGGAGTTCGCGCAGACGAACTGGAGCAACGCCAAGGCAAGCGTTCCGCTGCTGCGCCGCGTGGGGCGATGACATGAGGACCAACATGAACATGCGTATCATTTCTCTTCTACTCATCTCCGTTTCGCTGCTGCTCGCGGGTGCACCGGCGCGCGCCAGCCAACAGCCGCCCGGTTGCGGCTGCGCACCGACTGCGGAACTGACCGCGCTTCGCGACCGGATCGCCGCAGCGCCAGACCTCGAGGCCGCGCAGCAGATGGCCGTCGCTCCGGTGGAACGGGCGCGCACCGTCGTCGCAAAACTCGGCTGGATGTCTTCGTCCTTGCGCGACGCGGAGAAGCGAATGGCAGACTACGAGTCGAGTGTGCGGAGCGCGAAGGCTCCCGCCGACGTGGCCGACCAGTTCGGCTCGCTCGTGAAGCTCGCGTCTTCCGGCGCGGTGATGAGTGATGGTGGGGTCCACACGAGCGGCTGCAATTACTCGACCGGCGAGATCATCGCGATCGTGCTCGGGTTCTTCCTCGCGATCATCCCGGGAATCATTCTGCTGATCCTGCTCTGCTAGGACATCGGTCCCACGCCGTGCACCGCAGCTGGGCGCGCAGACGCCCGGCTGCGGCTGCTCCCGGCTCGAGGAACCCGTCCCGATGAGTTCCCAGTCTGCAGTTCCGCCGACGTCAACTTCGATCGCACCGGACGCGCGATCCGAAACCGAACGCGACCAGATCGGCCGGAACATCGAAGCCGTTCTGGAATTCTATTCGCGTGAAGAGCAGAAGATCAGCCGCTCGCAGCGGATCCTCGAAGGCATCAGCCGCTCCATCGGGCAGCCGGTCTTCCTCGGCTTCATTCTGCTCTTCGTCGCGCTCTGGATGCTCGCCAACGCGGTATTGCGTCATCTCGGCATGGCCGCATTCGACCCCGCGCCGTTCTTCTGGCTGCAGGGGATCGTCGGTCTGGCCGCGTTGTTGACCGCTACCGTGGTTCTGACCAAGCAGAATCGGCTCGCGAAGCTCGCGGAACAGCAGGCCCATCTGGACTTGAAGGTGACGCTATTGACCGAGCAGAAGGCCGCCAAGATCATCGACTTGCTGGAAGAGATGAGGCGCGATCTGCCCAGCATCAGGAACCGCCATGATCCCGAGGCAGCGGTGCTGCAACATTCGATGAATCCGGATCTGGTGCTCGCGGCGCTGGATGAGCGCAACGCATGGGACGAGCGATTGAAGTCCGAAGCCAAAGCGGACCCAGCCGGGAAGGAATGAAACCGCGATCGCTGCGCGCCGGAAGACGCGGGATCGCGGAGTGCTCGTCGCGATCTATTCGTGCGACATTTCCGACGCAATCGCCGCAGCCGGCGTCACCCGCCAGATCGCATTGCCGACATCATCGGCTACCAGCAGCGCCCCTGCCCGATCGATCGCGACGCCGACGGGACGACCGCGTGCGCTGCCATCCGCGTCGACGAAGCCCGTGAGCACATCCTCCGGTTCGCCGGTCGGACGACCGTCGGCGAAGGGCACGAAGATCACCTTGTAGCCGCTGCGCGGCTGCCGATTCCACGAGCCATGCTGACCGACGAATGCGCCACCGTGATACCGGCGAGGCAGCAGAGTTCCCGTGTAGAAGGCGAGGCCCAACGACGCCGTGTGCGCACCGAGCGCGTAGTCGGGCACGATGGCGCTGGCGACCAGATCGGGGCGCTGCGGCAGCACCCGCGCGTCGAGGTGCCGACCGAAATAGCTGTAGGGCCAACCGTAGAAACCGCCGTCCCGCACGGCCGTCATGTAGTCGGGAACGAGGTCACTGCCGATCTCGTCGCGCTCGTTGACGGCGGTCCAGAGCGCGCCGCTGTCCGGCTGCCAGGCGAGCCCGTTCGGATTCCGCAAACCCGAGGCAAAGACCCGCGCGTGACCCGTCGTCGGGTCCACTTCGAGAATCAGAGCGCGACCGACTTCGTTCTCGATGCCGTTCTCGGCCGCATTGCTGTTCGAGCCGACCGTCACGTAGAGACGCGATCCGTCGCGGCTCGCGAGCACGTTCTTGGTCCAATGATGATTGATCGGGCCCGCGGGCAGGTCGACGACCTTGGTGCCGCGGTCGCGGATCTGCACGTCGCCGTCCGCGTACGCGAAGCGCAGCAGCGCATCGGAGTCGGCGACGTATAGATCGCCGCCAGCGAGTGTCATTCCGAACGGCGAGTTCAATCCCTGCAAGAACACGCTCCGCGTTTCCGCGACGCCATCACCATCCGCATCGCGCAGCAGCGTGATGCGATTCGCGCTCGGCACGGCGGCACCCGTGCGCTTCATGCCCTGCTCCATCAACCAACCCTTGATGCCTTTGCCATCCTCGGGCCGCTCGGGAGCGTTGGTTTCCGCGACGAGCACGTCGCCGCTCGGAAGCACGCAGAGCCAGCGCGGATGATCGAGGCCGGTCGCGAAGGCATTCACCGCGAAACCGGCGGCAGCCGTGGGAGCGGTGCCTGCGGGCCAACCCTTTGCCGGGGCAATCTCGACGGTCGGAAGCAGCGTTGCGCGCGGACGCGGGAGCACCGGTTTCGGACCGTAGCCCGCCCGCTCGGGCAACGCGGTGTGGTCTGCGCACGCGGCGAAACCCAGCGTAAGAGCGGCGAACGCGGCAATGACGGTTGCGATGCGCAATCGGTTTTCTCCCATCGGGATGGCGATCGCGAGCACTGCGATCGCCCTGCTCTCGCGAACGAATGACGGAGAGCTGAGTGCGAGAGCCGTGCCAGCGGCGCGGGCGGCCTCGCTAGCGCGCGCGTCTGCGCACGCGCGCGTCGAGACCCGCTTTCGTGTAGGGATTACCGATCGAAGCTCGAACGCCGGAACATCTGACAATGCGGAGTGGTCGCTGCCGAGCGAAGCGTTCGTGGACCCCACCGCGATCCCCGGGGCTCCGATCGCGTAACGCGGCGCTCGGGCTCGTGGTCCGCGGCACGCTCGTGACGCTCGCGCCCCCGGCGAAGGCACACTTCCTGCACTCTCGCTGCGTGCAGCAACCAAAAGGGGATCTCATGGGCTTGGGAACGATTCTGTTGATCGTGTTGATCTTGATGCTCGTCGGCGTCTTGCCGACCTGGCCGCACAGCCAGAGCTGGGGCTATGGCCCGAGCGGCTTGCTCGGTGTGGTGGTGCTCGTTCTCATCATTCTGGTGCTGACTGGGCGACTCTGAAGTTCCTGTCGGAGAGCGATTCCAATCGGCGCCACCGGACGGGTGGAGGAGAAGCAAATGCTCGAAACCATCGCGATCGTCCTGTTCATTCTCTGGCTGCTCGGGCTGGTGTCCTCGTACACGATGGGCGGATTCATCCACCTGCTGTTGGTCGTTGCGGTCGTGGTGATCCTGATTCGTGTTCTCCAGGGTCGAAGGCCCTTGGAATGATCAGAGGGTTCTTCCGGATGGCGGTTCAGGCATCGACCCCGTGTCGCCGGTGATCTCGTCGGCGTAGGTGTCGATGCGGCTGCTCGAGCAGGTCGCTCTGCGCTTCTCTATCCGGGCGCCCGATCACGCGCGAGATGGACACCGGGCCCCTCCCGTCGAAGCGGCGATCTCAGCACTGCGCGCTCGTGGAGAGGCCTCGTGGAGAGGCGCAGGACAAGTCCCATCCGAGAGCGAGGACAGCAGCGATCAAATCGCCGGATCCGAGAGGGTCGCCAGGATTTGCTGCAACTGCTCCATTCGAGCGGGCTTCACCAGGTGGTGACTGAATCCCGCTTCCCGGGAGGACTGCCGATCTGAATCCTGTCCATAACCCGTCAAGGCGACCAGCACGACGTTCTGGAGAACTGGTTTTTGTCGGATCTGTTTCGCGACCTCATAGCCGTTCAGGCCTGGCAAACCGATGTCCAACAACATCACGTCCGGCTGGCAGTCGAGCGCCACTTCGACTGCCGTCAACCCGTCGTGAGCAGTCCAGACGTCATGTCCCGACGCCTTCAGCAAGATCGAGAAGCTCAGAAGCGTATCCACATGGTCATCCACGACCAGAATCCGGAGGCGTCGTGTCCTCCGCTGACCGGCGTCAGCGACCAACGGCGGCTGCGTCGTGCAAGTCGGCTCCGCAGGCAAACGCACGATGAACTCGCTGCCTTCTCCGAGGACGCTGAAGGCCTCGACCTTCCCCCCGTGCAGTTCCGTGAGCCTTTGCACCAAAGCCAGTCCGATGCCCAATCCGCCCTGTGAGCGGTCGAGGGAGCGTTCCGCCTGCGTGAACAGGTCGAAGACCCAAGGCAGGAGTTCCGGGGTGATGCCGACGCCTGTATCCCGCACCCGCATCACACACTCATCGCCTTCCCGTTGGACCGTCAGCCAGATCTGACCACCTTCCTCGGTGTACTTGGCAGCATTCGCGAGCAGGTTCACCACCACCTGTTCCAGGCGTGCCGAGTCGGCGTACAGCCGGATCGGTTCAGGTGGGAGCGACACCGTGAATACGTGCCCGCGTTGCTCGATCAGCGGGCGAACGGTCTCCAACGCGACTTCCACGATGCTGCTCATCGCAACCGACTCGCGGCGAAGCTGCACCCTGCCCGTGGTGATGCGGGAGACTTCGAGCAGGTCATCGACGAGACGTTGCAGTTGTCCCATTTGTCGTTCGATGATGCCGCGGGCCTGGTGCTGGATCTGGTTCTCGCTCTCGGGCTGGAGACCAAGCAACTGCACGGCGTTGGTGATGGATGCAAGGGGACCGCGGAGCTCATGACTCAGCATCGCCAGGAACTCGTCCTTGCGACGGTGCATCTCCGACAACGTTGCCGCCTGCTCCCGCATCTGCATCTCGAAGCGGCTGCGTTCGGTGACGTCGCGGGCGGCGGCGAACACTCCCTGCAGCTTGCGGTCGCGGTCGTGGAAGGTGGTCGCGTTGTAGGACACCACGGTTTCCTGGCCGTCCCGGGCGAGCGCGGTGAGTTCGTAGTCGGTGACTTTGCCTTCAGCCAGCACCAACTTGATGCCCGCCTCGGCTCGCACCGGATCGGTGAAGTAGCCCTTGAACGGCGCGCCGATCAACTCGTCACGCGTGCATCCGGTGAGCGCCTCCATCTGCTTGTTGACGTCGGTGATGATGCCTCGCGGATCGGTGGTGATCAGGGCATCGATGTTCGACTCGATCAGCGATCGTGTGTAGAACTGTTGGTCGCGCACGCGCTGATCGAGCAGCATGCGCTCGGCCTCCACCTGCTTGCGCGCGGTATTGTCGGTGCCGATCAGCAGGTAGCCGATGATGGCGTCGCGCTCGTCGCGCAGTGCCGTGACCGAGACGACTGCCGGGAATCGGCTGCCGTCCTTGCGGATGTAGGTCAGCTCGTAGATGTCCTCGATCCCACGCGCGGCCTTGAAGACCAGCGCTTCGAAGCCCGGGGTGATCGCGGTGGCGAGTTCCAGGCTCAACGCAGCGGCGCGCGCGATCACCTCCTGCGGGTCGGAGATGTCGGCCGGCGTGATCTGGTTCATCACCTCTGCGGCCGCGTATCCCAGCATGCGCTCGGCGCCGACGTTGAAGATCTGGATGACGCCTCGTTCGTCGGTGGCGATGCTCGAGAAGTTCGCGCTGTTGAAAATGGCGTTCTGCAAGGCGCCTGCCTTGAGCAACGCCTCTTCCGCCTGCTTGCGAGCGGTGTTATCGGTACCGATCAACAGATAACCGATGATTCGCCCATAGGCGTCGCGCAGCGCCGTGACCGAAACGACAGCCGGAAAACGGCTGCCATCTTTGCGGATGTAAGTCAGCTCGTAGATGTCCTCGATCCCGCGTGAGGCCTTGAACACTAAGGCCTCAAAGCCTGGCGTAATCGGGGTTGCCAGCTCGAGACTCAATGCTTTGGCGCGCGCAATCACCTCCTGCGGATCGGAGATGTCGGCGGGGGTAATCTTGTCCACCACTTCGATGGCCGCGTAGCCCAGCATGCGCTCGGCGCCGACGTTGAATAATTGAATGACGCCCCTCTCGTCGGTGGCGATGCTCGAGAAGTTGGCGCTGTTGAAAATCGCATTCTGCAAGGCCCCCGCTTTCAGCAGAACCTCTTGGCGGCGGACTTCGGTGACGATCTCCACTG
>JANLTC010000097.1:0-13654 GCA_031362725.1 Deltaproteobacteria bacterium
GCCACGTCGTGGTGCTCGTGCGCGGACTCGTGTTCAAAGACGAACCGAGCGTCCCGCCCGAGCTGCGCGGCAAGAACGACGAGAGCGAGTTCCGCGCCGCGGTGAGCTGCCTCACCGAGGACGGCGACGAGGTCGTGCGTCGCAACGTGGTGACGCCGGGCGCTCCGGCCGATGAACACGGCAACTCGGTGATCATCGCGCACGTGGAGCTGCCGAATCCGTGCGTCGCGCCCGCCGTATTCGTGCTCGCCGGCTCGGAGGACAAGTGGTTCGCGGCGACAGGCTTCGAGGAAGAGGAGGACGAGTAGCAGCGAATCTCCCGGTCGGGCTCGGCGCTCATTGGCTCGATTCGACCTCTCGACTGAACGCAGCCTGACCGTCCTCGTGATGGAACGGAACGCAGCCGTGTTCGTGAACGAACTGCCACCACCCCGCGGCCAATCGCGGTGCCTTTGTGGCGACCTCCGCCGTCGGGCGGTGCGGTCATGAGACGCCCCGCCGACCGGCAGCGTGCGTGCAGGTCGACATCGGGACGCGCTCCGGGCGGTGGAATCAATCAGCAACTTGCTGATCGAGGCCTTATTTGCAGTAGACACAGCTGAGTGCGTAATAGGATCGTCGGTGCCTTTCCTTGAAGCTGCACATGCTGCGGAGGAGTTCAGATGAAGGCCAGAGTTCTGGGACTCGTCGTCCTGACCGCGCTTCTCGGCAGCGCCCCGTCGCATGCCACATCGATCATCACACCGGCGGGTACCGCGCTTGGCTTCAGTCTCAGCGAGGTCATCAAGGGTCTGCCTGCGAGCGTCGTCTTCGGGGCCGCCGTGAACAGCGATCACAACATCATTTTCAACGATGGCAGCAGGAACTACGTGATCGCCGACGTCGACAACCAGGTTTTCTCGAGCCCAGGGACCGTCCTCACCTCGGCGGCATTCGGCGCCGCGCCTTCGGCGTTTGCCGTCGCGAACGGCTCAATATGGGCGTCCGGAATTGGCTTCTGGAATTTGAACAACGACGGCTCGGTGAACACGGACTATTCAGCCAGCATTCCTGCTTGGTACGGGATGTCGACGAACCCGGTCACCGGCCACATCGTAGCTTTCGGGCAACCGGGCCTCATCGATATCGATGTCAGCAGCGGAACGCCGACCTATACGGTGATCAAGGGCGGAGTCACCGCGGACGGAGTGGCCGTGTCTCCGGACGGAACGAAGGCCTATCTCGGCTACGAGTTTTCCAACATCGTCGATCTGATCGACCCGACGCATCCAGTCAGCAGTTTCGGTGTCGTCGGCGGCATCGACGGTCTAGTGGTGATTGCCAGCAACAACGCACTGAACGGATCGATCGTCGTGGGAACGACCGTGGGGAACATCGTACTGGTCGATCCGAACACGCACGCTCAAACGGTACTCGCAACCGGCGGCAACGCGGACTACGTCTCTCCAGATCCGACCACCGGGACGCTACTGCTCGGCTCCGGCAACTCGATGATTCGTCTCTCCTGCGGACCGGGCTGTGGATTCAGTCCGGTGCCGGAGCCTGCAAGCGCAGGATTGGTAGCCCTCGGTCTCGCCGGACTCGGCGCGCTGGGTTGGGGCCGGAAGTCGGCATAGCCGCTCGCCGAGGTCAGCACGCCGGAAGGCCGCGGTCGTCGGACGCTCCCTTACCTCGTAACGGGCGCAGGACCAACAGACATCCCAGCAGGGCTCGCCGCTCGCCAGTCCGGCTCTCCCGGCACGACCTCGTCGGCAACAAACCTCCACTCTCATGTGTTTCGGAATTGCCTGCCAGCGAGCGAACCATCGGGTGAGCCAACGGCGAGGAGCCGGAAGGGATCGAGATTCCACGCGAGCCGGCGAGAGCCAGCTTCATACCCTGCTCGAAGCCGCAACGAGGCGTCGGGCTCCAACGTCTCAAGGTTCTTGGCAAGCATCGTCGGCAAACATTGGTCGGGGTGGTGGGATTCGAACCCACGGCTGGGAGAAAAAGCGTAGCCTCGATAGCGGTTTAGATTTGCGAATCGTTGGCCAGCTACAAACCAGCTACAGCTCGCTCAGCGACAGCACGTGTGCTCGAGAACCAGATCCGCTCGCCGAGTTCGCGCTTGCCGCTGGCCTCAGGAGCGTCGGGTGGGTCACGTTGTTGCTGCTGATCGAGGTGCTGCGGCTCGCAAGGCCGAGTCGGCGGCGAGCTCTCGGCGACCAAACTTTCAACAACCTGGTGGCGGGTCCGCCTTGATTCGAACCAGGGGGCACGGGAAGAAGAAGTAGCAATTTCAGCTAGCTGCAGCGGGGGCGGACCGGGCTCGGCGACAAGTTGGCGACAAATGACACAGACACAGCGAAGAGGACATCTCGACGCGAGGTCGATAGCCATCGCTGTGGCGACTCCCGGCTGAGCGCGAGAGCCAACGGGATCTAAGGATCGAAACGCCGCGGGCGGCGACGGCCGTGGTACACAGCGAGAATGTCAATGAAGTCTTCGCGAATCGTGTAGTAGACGCCGTAGGGAAAACGATGGAGGCGGGCGCGACGCACACGACCGTGCGCAACGACGTGCGACTCGGGATGCCGGACGATCCGCCCAAAGCAGGCTTCGAGGGCGCGAAGGAAGGCGTCGCCGAGACCCTCGCCTCGCAGCTCGTACCACGCGAAGGCCTCGTCGATGTCGAGCTCGGCGTGGCGCCGAACTCGAATCGGAAGTGTCACAGCGTCCGATGCCGGATGCGCTCGCGCACGTCCTCCCAGGGCGAACCGCCCGAGGGATCCGCGTCCGCCTCGGCCAGCCGCCGCTCGAGGTCCTCTCGCTGTTCGTCAGTCAGCGAGAGCGCTTCGTGCTCGTCGGCGATGCTGTCCCAAAGCTCCTCGACCAGCTCTAGCCGCTCGGCTGCAGAGAGCTTGAAGAGTTCCTCGCGAAGGGCGTTCGTCATCGCAACGAGTCTGCCCCCGACCTCTTGAGGCGGCAAGCCAGGAGTGAGAACCGCCCCGAGTTCTCCGGAGTTTCGGCGAGCCTAGGACGAACAAGCGGGGATTGCGGGCCCGATAACAACATCTATGACAACTCCCCGTGGCTGAGCGCGACAGCCAACGGGCGTCGGCTTCGCTCACGTCGCGTGACGATGCCGCACGATCGCCGCGAGCGCAGCCAGGGTCGTTGCCGCGACATACGCAACCGGAGCAGCCGCCGGCTCGGGAACCGCATAGGTGATCACGGCATTCGACGCCGGCTCGGAATGGTAGGCGCCGATCTGGGACGACGCGTAGAGGAAGCGGCCGTCGCAGCCCATCGCGGCGCCGTAGCCGAGGCCCGGCATGTCGAGGATGTCGTTCACCGCAAATGCGCCCGTCTCAGCGCGATCGATCACGTGGATCGCGATGTCGTCAGGCTCGTCGCCTTGAACCCGGTGGTAGCCGCGACCGCCGATCACATAGACGCGCCGGCCTTCCGGGCTCACCAGGATCTTGCGCGACGCGTAGAGTTCGAGCGACGTGCCGACCCCGCCGAAGCTGTCGAGCGCCGTGAGCCTTCCGTCCTGGGCGTCGCGCGCGAAGACGAGGAGGCGGTGCCAGATGAGATCGGGGACGTAGACGCGATCGCCCGCCGGGCTCACCGCGACGCTCAGAGCGAGACTCGGAGTGAGCTCCGTGGCGGGATGCTGGACGAAGCTGAGCGCGCCGCTCACCGAATCGCGCGCCAGGACGGTGACGCCGTCGGCCGCGACGTACAGATTGGCCTCGTCGGGACTCAGCGCGAGCCCCGTCGCGCCATTGAGTCCGGTGACACCCCCCACGCCCTGGAACAACGCGCCCAGCCAGGTGAGCGCACCGGTCTGCTCGTCGCGCGCGAACCAGGCCACCGCGTCGTCGTCCGCTCCGGCGACGTAGACGAAGCGCCCGTCCGAACTCAGCACCAGATCGCGCGCGGCCAGGATGCCGTCGACACCATCCACGCCGTCGCGCACGACCTGCACGAAAGTGAGCGACCCCGTCTGGAGATCGCGCGCGAAGACACTCACCGAGCCGTCGAGCGACGTGACGTAGACGTGCCGATCGTCGGGACTGGTCGCGACGATGCGCGGCCCGTCGAGTCCCTCGACGCCATCGACGCCGCTGTGCAACGTACTCGCGAAGTCGAGTCCGCCGGAGGCCGCGCGCACGTCGAAGGTGGTGAGCGTGTCGTCGTTGGTCGCCGCGACGTAGACGTTCTTGCAGTCGGCGCTCGCGGCGACGCCCGCCGCGCCATGCAGATCGAGCTGCGGGAGGACCTGCTCGCCCACGAAGGTCGCGTCGCCGCTGCTGGCGTCGCGGTCGTAGCGCGCGAGCGTCTCGGGTGAGCGGCTGCCGTTGGACGAGTCGATCGAAAAGCGACCGCCCAGATAGAGCGCGTCGCCGTCGGGACCGAGCGCAACCGCAAGCGCCGAAGAGGAGAACGGGTAGTCCTCACCGGCATACTGCAATTCGAGAGCGCCCGTCGTGGGAGACGGCGCAAGCCGGCTCAGCGGGCCGAGCGAACAGAAGTTGTAGCGGTCGCACTCCCGTTCTACGGCGACGTATGCATATTGGCCGTCGGGGCTGGCCACGATCGAGCGGGCGCCGCCCCAATCCACGTAATGGGGGACGTCGCCCAGGTGGGTGAGCAGACCAGTTGCAGGGTCTCGGGCGAAGGACACGACGTGACCGGGATCGCTATATTCGGGATAGATCGGGTAGGGCGTTGAACCCGCCGCCCAGAGCGCCGTTCCGTCGGGGCGGAGAGCGAGCGAGCGCAGGCCCAGCAGATCCGGCGACGAAGCCTCGTCGAAGCTCTGCAAGAAGGCGAGCGAACCCGTTGCCGGATCGCGCGAGAAGACCGCGATCGCGCCGGTGTAGCTCCACGTGCTGTAATTCAGCTCGACGCGCTTCGAGCTTCCCACGTACAGGAACGCACCGTCGCTGCTCAGCGCCAGCGTGCGCGCCCCGTCGAGTCCGGAGACACCGCCCTCGCCGTCTCGCATGGCGCCGACGAAGGTGAGCGAGCGCGTGCCCGCGTCGCGCGCGAAGATCGCCACGGCATCCGACTCGTGGGATGCGACGTATACGTGCGCACCGTCCGGACTCACCACTACGGCGCGCGCGCCGTCGAGTGCATCGATTCCGCCGATGCCGTCGCGCTGCGCCTCGACCCAGGTGAGCGCGCCGCTCGCAGGATCGCGCGTGAAGAGCACGACGGCGTCGTCCTGCGAGCCCGTGACGTAGACGTGCAGGCCGCCCGGGGCGATCGCGACCGAGGTCGCTCCGCCGATGCCGTCGTTGGCCGCGTCGTCGTCGCGGTAGATCGCGATCGGAACGAGCTCTCCTAGAACTCCATTCTCGAACGCGTGCACGGCGCCATCGAGGGTGGGAACGTAGACGTGGGCTCCGTCGGGGCTCGGCGTCACACCCTGGGCGAGGCCATCCGAGAATTTCGAGTATCCGAATGGACTGATCCAATCGAAGTCGTGGAGCGTGGCGACGGGACTGAGCGCCGGCTGGGCGCTGGCTGGTGCGACCGCTGTCGCGAAGACCACGGCAGCTGATGCGAGAAGGGGGAGCGGACGCGACATCAGGTTGGGGTTAGCACACGCCTCGCGGCCGCCGTGCCTCCCGGCGTCGTTGCGCGACCAGACCCAGGCGCAGGTCGGTGCCCGGCGTATTGGTGCTTGGTGTCGAAGCCCACGCGCAGGGCGCCGTTCGGAGCGTAGGACGAACGAGCGGGGATTGCGGGCCCGATAACGACATCTATGACAACTCCCCGTGTAGTACCAAGATAGAAATGTCCGCTTTCTCCAGTCGCCCGCGGTACCCCCGCGGCCATGGAGACAGTGAGCATGAGCTACGAGGAACTGGACCGGGTGCGCGTCATCGAGCGGGTGGTCGCGAATCGGCTGACGCAGCTTGAGGCGGCGAGGATGTTGGGCCTGACGAGCCGGCAGGTGCGCCGGCTCGAGCGAGCCTACGCGCGGGACGGCGCCGGAAGCCTGGCGCCAGTGCATCGCGGCCGACCCAGCAATCGGCGACTGACTGCCGATCTGCGCCGGGACGCGCTCGCCACCGTCCGCTCCCGGCGCGCGGGCTTCGGCCCGACGCTGGCCCACGAGAAGCTGACGGAGCTACACGAATTGAAGTTGTCCGTCGAGACGCTCCGGCACTGGATGACCGGGCATCCGTACCGTGACGCCACGCTCGCGAAGATCTATCGCCGCGCTTGTGAGGAGGCGGGCGTGCCGTACGTGTCGCCTCATGCGGCGTCGAAACACACGACTTACAGCGAGCTCGCGCGTGCGGGCTGGGACCTGCTGGCGCTTCAGCGGATGGGGCGCCACAGTGACCCGAAGACGACGCTCGGCTACATCGAGGAGTTCGGGCCGTCCCGCGGCGAGACCCAGCGCGCGCGCGAAGAACTCGAGGAGCGGCAGCGCCGAGAGGATCGCGTGGTGCCGTTCCGCAGAGAGCGCTGACCTCGGGCAGGCGGGTCAGCAGCAAGCCAGCAACAAGATATTGGCGCCGTAACCACTCGACATTCCAAACAAACATTGGTCGGGGTGGTGGGATTCGAACCCACGACGCTGAACCCCCAAAGTTCAGGCTCTAGCCACTGAGCTACACCCCGATCGCAGTTCTCGGCTGGGTCGACTCTAGCTCCCCGGAATTATCAGGCTCGGCCGGATCATTCCGAAGACCTTGTCCTCGAACCATTCGAGCAGCGCGCGCAATGCCTCGGGTGAGATCTCGTGGCCCATCTCGAACTCGCGCATCGTGACGGCGAATCCGAGCGGCAGCAGCTGATCGCGCGCCTCTCGTGCGCTCTCCGCGGGCACCATCGGATCGGTCGTGCCGTGCATCACGAGTACCGGGCGACCCTTCATCACTTCGCTGGGCCGGATCGCATCGGCGACTTCCGGCGGCAGCCACGTCGAAAGCGCCGCGAGACCCGCGAAGCGCGCGGGATCGCGCAGGAACAGGTCGTAGGCCATCGCGCCGCCCTGCGAGAAGCCGAGCAGCACAATGTGGTTGCGATCGACCGGGTACTTCGCGAGCGCCTCGTCGAGCCACTCGCGCAGTTCGCCCGACGCAGTCGCAAATTCGAGTGGATCGGGCGGTCGACCCCCTCCCGACATTGGAAACCAGCCATGGCCGATCACCACGCGCGTCTGGGGATCCGCGAGACCGAGCGGACCTTGCGGACAGAGCACGAGCGCGCGGCCGCCGTGCAGGATCGGCGCGAGGCCGAGCAGATCGAGTGCATTCGCGCCCCAGCCGTGAATCGCAATGATCGTCGGGAACGGCCCGTCGCCCTCGGGGACATGCGCTGCGTGAAGTAGCTTCATGACGCGCAACCTAGCTTCGGCCGCGGCCCGAGCGCTATTCCTTCCCGCCATGGCGAATCAGAAGACCCTCCTCGACAAACCGTCGAAGACCCTCCTCGACAAAGTCTGGGACGCCCACAGCGTTCGCGAGCTGCCGAGCGGCCAGACGCAGCTCTTCATCGGGCTCCACTTGATCCACGAAGTGACGAGCCCCCAGGCGTTCGCGGCGCTCCGCGAAGCGAAGCTCCGCGTGCCCTACCCGCAGCGCACGTTCGCGACGGTGGACCACATCATTCCGACCGATTCGCAGGCGCGGCCGCTCGGCGACGCGCTCGCCGAGGAGATGTTCCAGCACCTCGAGCGCAACTGTGGCGAGCACGGCATCGCGTTCTTCGGCCCCGAGAGCGGCCATCAGGGCATCGTGCACGTGATCGGCCCCGAGATGGGTCTCACGCAGCCGGGCATGACGATCGCGTGCGGCGACTCGCACACCTCGACGCACGGCGCGTTCGGCGCGGTCGCGTTCGGGATCGGCACCAGCCAGGTGCGCGACGTACTCGCAACGCAGTGTCTCGCGATGGCGCGACCCAAGGTCCGCCGCATCGAGGTCAACGGAAAACTGGGCGCCGGCGTCTATGCGAAGGACGTGACACTGCACATCATCCGCAAGCTCGGCGTGAAAGGCGGCATCGGCTTCGCCTACGAGTACGCCGGCGACGCGCTCGATGCGATGACGATGGAAGAACGCATGACGGTGTGCAACATGTCGATCGAGGGCGGCGCGCGCTGTGGTTACGTGAATCCCGACGAGACGACATTCGCCTATCTGCGCGGTCGCGACTACGCACCCAAGGGCGAGTCTTGGGATCGTGCGCTCGCATGGTGGCGATCGATGGCGAGCGACGCCGGTGCGACGTACGCCGATCGCGTCGAATACCAAGGCGCCTCGATCGCGCCGACCGTCACCTGGGGCATCAACCCCGGCCAGGCGCTCGGCGTCGACGAGCGCATCCCGCATCCCGCGAGCGTCGCCGACGACGAGCGCGCGAGTCTCGCGGAAGCGATCGACTTCATGCAGTGGAAGCCAGGCGATCCGGTCGCCGGCACGAAGATCGACGTCGCGTTCATCGGCTCCTGCACGAACGGCCGCATCTCGGATCTGCGCGAAGCGGCGCGCGTCGCGCGAACCGGAAAGGTGGCGCCGGGCGTACGCACCTACGTGGTACCCGGTTCGCAGGAAGTGCAGCGCCAGGCGGTGGCCGAGGGACTGCCCGAGGTGTTTCGCGCGGCCGGCTTCGATTGGCGCGAACCCGGCTGCTCGATGTGTCTTGCGATGAATCCCGACAAGCTGCGCGGCGACGAGCTGTGCGCGTCGTCGAGCAATCGCAACTTCAAGGGCCGCCAGGGTTCGCCGACCGGACGCACGTTGCTGATGTCGCCCGCGATGGTCGCGGCGGCCGCGATCAACGGGCGCGTCGTCGATGTACGGGAGGTGCTGTGATGGACGCGAAGGTCACCCGTGTGGACGGTCGCGGCTGCGTGCTGCGCGGCGCCGACATCGACACCGATCGCATCATCCCCGCGCGCTATCTGCGCTGCGTCACCTTCGACGGCCTGGGCGAACACGCTTTCGAGGACGACCGCCACCAGGCCAAGGGCAACCACGCGCTCGACGACGACCGCTTCGCAGGCGCGCGCATCCTCATCGTCGGCCGCAACTTCGGCTGCGGCTCGTCGCGTGAGCACGCCCCGCAAGCGCTGATGCGCTGGGGCTTCGGCGCGTTCGTCGGCGAATCGTTCGCGGAGATCTTCTTCGGCAACTGCGTCGCGCTCGGGCTCCCGGCCGTCACGCTGGCGGGCACCGAGTTGGAGCGGCTGATGGACGCGGTCGAACTCGACCCTGCGCAGGACCTCGTGCTCGATCTCGCAGCCGGCACGCTCAGGTCGCGCGTCGGCGTCCAGAAGATCTCGATGCCCGACGGTGCGCGGCGCCAGCTGCTCGAGGGCAACTGGGACGCGACGGCGGTGCTGCTAGAAGCGCAGGGCGCGGTAGCGGCCACCGCCGCGCGACTCCCGTACGTCGGCGGCTTCTGATCGAGCGAAGCGTGGGCCGCGTCTTCGGTCTCGACCTCCGCTCGCTGGCGCTGCTGCGCATCGGGATCGGCGGAATGCTGCTCGTCGATCTCGCCGTCTGCGCGGGCGATCTGCGCGCGCACTACACCGATTTCGGCATCCTGCCACGCGCGGAGCTCGGCCTCTACACGTTCCGCACCGTCTGGACACTCCACGGTTTCGCGAGCCCGTATCCCGTCGCAGTCGCAGGGCTCTTCGCGCTCGCGGCCTGCCTGGCAGTTGCGCTGATGGCCGGCTGGCACACGTGGCTCGCGACCTTCGGCTCGTGGCTGCTGCTCGCGAGCCTTCAGTACCGCAATCCCGCGCTGGTCTTCGGCGGCGACGTGATGCTGCGCATGCTGCTGTTCTGGGGACTCTTGCTGCCGCTCGGCGCGCGTTGGTCGATCGATGCGCGCCGCGATCCTTCGCGGTTTCCGCACGGCAACCAATACGCCTCGATCGCGACCGCCGCGCTGATCATGCAGCTGCTGCTCGTCTACGTGTTCTCCGTGTTGAACCGCACGGGACCCACCTGGTGGAACGGCGACGCGCTCTTCTACGCGCTGCACTTCGACCAGTTCGCGTCGCGCTTCGGGGTCCTGCTGCGGCCGCACGAAGCGCTGCTCACGCCGATGACCTACGTCGCGATCTGGTTCGAAGCGCTCGGCCCGCTGCTGCTCGTCACGCCGATCGCGAACGGTCCGCTGCGGACCCTCGCGGTGCTGCTCTTCGTGGGCTTTCACGTCACGCTCGGGTTGCTGTTCAACATCGGCATCTTCCCGGGCGTTTTCAGCGTCGCGTGGATCGGGATGCTGCCGGCGTGGTTCTGGCAACACTTCGTTGCGCGCGAATCCGAGCCCGCTCCGGAGACACACGCGGGCCGCTGGCGCTGGAACCCCGCACGCGAATCATTCGCCGCGGTGGCGCTCGCGTTCGTGCTGCTTTCGAACCTGTCGACGGTGCGCGGCGGCGAACTCGCCGATCGCTTCCCGAAAAACTGGGATCTGCCCGCGCAGCTCGTCTACATCGACCAGCTCTGGGGCCTGTTCTCGCCCGATCCGGCCATCTACGACGGCTGGTACGCGTTCATGGGCGTGCAGCGCGACGCGGTGGAAGTGAATCCGTTCTGGCCCGATCAGCCCGTCGGCTTCGAGAAACCGCCGGTCGTCTCCGAGACGATGAACATCCGCTGGCGCGAGTTCTTCTTCCGCTTGCAGCGCGATGCCGCCGATCCGCGCTGGGCTTCGTTCGGCCGCTGGCTGTGCCGCTCCTGGAACGAGCGACACGACGGAGCCGAGCACCTCGATCGCGCCTACGTGTACTTCGTCGAAGAGACGACGACGCGTCCCGCACCGCGCCGGGGCAACATCCTCACGCTGATGGCGCACGAATGCGCGGCGGACGCGGCCCGATGAGCCTCGCCGCTCGCCGCAGGCTCGAGGCCTGATGAGCCTCGCCGCTCGCCGCAGGCTCGCTACGCGGGATTAGAGGCGCGCGGTGGAGGCGGCGCGCATCGAGAGCGCTGCCAGCGCGAAGAACCAGACGTGCGCGAGGTTCGGCGCCGCGGGCACGAGCAGCGCGCGACCCATCGCAGTCGGCGCGCCGAGCAACACCGCGAGCAGCACCAGCGCGGCGGGGCTCATGAGCGCCATCCAGCGCGGCAACGCGGTGTCGGCCCGCCATACCGCAGCGGCGAACACGGTCGAGCCCGCCGCGATCGCGAGCCCGATGGCGATCCACAGCGGAACCAGGAATTCGCCGAGCTGCTCGACGAACGCCATCGGGTCGCGGGGAGCGATCCCGGCCGCGGCTTGGAGTCGCTCGGCCATCCCGGTAATGCCGTGGACGGCGCCGCCATAGGCGCCGCCAAGCGCCCCGGTGACGAACACGAAGCGCGCCGCGCGCCGATGCGCCGCGCCGAGCGCACGCGACACGCCCCAGTAGCCGACGCCGTAGAGTGGAATCGCGAACACGCCGAGCAGATGGCCGGCCAGCAACGCGGCGTCCGGCAGCGCTGGCAGTCCCAGCTCGGCGCGCCCCGCACTCGCGAACCACAAGAGCAGCAGATCGCCCACGCTCGCGGCGAGCGCCGCGACGGCCGCGAGCGCACACGCGCCGCGCGTGGTCATCTGCCGGTGAAGCTCGGCGCGCGCTTCTCGAGGAACGCGTCCATGCCCTCGCCGCGGTCTTCGCTCGCGAAAACCAGGCCGAACGCCTTCTGTTCGAGCGCATGCGCGGTACGCAGATCGGCGTCCTGGCCTTCGTGCATCACGCGCTTCGCCAGCGCCACCGCGGCGGGCCCCTTCGTCGCGATTTTCTCGCCGATCGCGAGCGCCGCATCGAGCAGCGCGTCCGGCTCGAAGACGCGATTCGCAAGGCCGATGCGCAGCGCAGTCTCGGCGTCGATCGGCTCGCCCGCGAGCACGAGTTCGTTCGCCCACGCGATCCCGACGCGGCGCACCATCCGACTCGTGCCACCGAAACCGGGCAGCAGGCCGAGGTTCACCTCCGGCTGGCCGAAGCGCGCCTTGCTCGACGCGTAGATCCAGTCGCAGGCGAGCGCGAGTTCGCAGCCGCCGCCGAATGCGAAGCCGTTCACCGCGGCGATCGTCGGCACCGCGAGCGCTTCGAGCGACGCGACCGCCGCGTGTCCGAGCCGGCTGAAGGCCTCCGCCTCGGCAGGCCCGAGTTTGCGCATCGCCGCGATGTCGGCGCCCGCGGCAAACGCGCGGCCCGCGCCCGTCACGACGACGGCATGCACGCCCGCATCGCGCGCGATCTCGGCGCTGCGCGCAGCGATCGCCGCGAGCGTCGCGGAGTCGAGTGCGTTCAGCACATCGGGACGATTCAGCGTCAGCAGCGCCACCGCGCCGCGCCGTTCGAGTAGGACCAGCTCGCTCATCGGACCTCCAGCGGAACATGGGATGCGCATGCTAGCCCGGCCGATTGCGCCGCGGAGCCGCGCGATCGCGTGTTATCGTGCGCGCTGCATTGCAAGGAGGGCACCGCATGGTTTCGTATCGCAGCTCCAAGCTGGCCGCGCTCGCAGCCTTCGTCGCCGGCGCCGGCGGCGCGATCGCGATCGGCGGCCCGCTGCTCGGGCACTTCGCGGTGATCGCACCGATGCAGGGCTTTGGCGCCTTCGTGTTTGGCTCGCTGATCGCCGTGGTCGGCGGCGTGCTCGGCGCATTCGGACTTCGTGCGACGCGTAGCGGCGTCGGCGGACGCGAACGCGCGGGCTTCGCCGTGATCGTGGGAGCGCTCGCCCTCGCTGGCGTGCTCTCCGGCGCGCTGCCCGGCCGTGGCCTGCCGCGCATCAACGACTTCACCACCAACCCCGCGGATCCGCCGCTCTTCGAGTACGCCAAGCGCGATCCCGACACCCGCAATCGCGACTACTCGTACCCGGCGGGCTACGCCGAGCAACAGGCCATCGCGTATCCCGACCTCGCGCCGATCGCGCTCGCCGTGCCGCCCGCCGAAGCCTACGAGAAGGCGCGCAGCGCCGCCCTGTCGCTCGGCTGGCACATCACGCTCGCCGAGCCCACGCGCGGCATCATCGAAGCGCGCGACACCTCGAAACTCTTCCGCTTCGTCGACGACGTCGCGATCCGCATCCGCCCGGGCAGCAACGGCGGCTCCATCGTCGACATCCGCTCCAAGTCGCGCGACGGCAAAGGCGACCTCGGCATCAACGCCAACCGCATCCGCACCTTCACGACCACGCTCGGCCACTAGGTGCCGGGCGTCAGGTTATTTTTCTGTCAGGTTATTTTCGCCGCTAGCCTCGGCTGATGACGACTCGTACGACGATCCTGCTTCTCTTCGCTTTCACCGTGGGCTGCGCGCACGACGGGACGCCGCCGCGCACCGTCGAGCACCTCGACCTCGATCGCTACCTCGGCACCTGGTACGAGATCGCGAGCTTCCCGACCTACTTCCAGCGCGACTGTGTGGCGACGCAGGCGACCTACTCGCTGCGCGACGACGGCCGTGTTCGCGTCGAAAACGCTTGCCGCGACACGACGCTCGACGGCGAGTGGAATGGCATCGAGGGCGTCGCGTGGCCCGCCGAGCCCGGCAACCTCGCTCGCTTGAAGGTGCAGTTCTTCTGGCCGCTGCGCGGCGACTACTGGGTGCTCGCGCTCGACCCCGCCTATCGCTGGGCGCTCGTGGGGCATCCGGACCGCGCGTACCTGTGGGTGTTGTCGCGCA
>JANLTC010000100.1:0-2005 GCA_031362725.1 Deltaproteobacteria bacterium
GACGACCTCTCGATGGCCTACACCCCCGGCGTGGCCCGCGTGTGCACGGCGATCGAGAGGCAGCCCGCGCTCGTCCACGAGCTCACCATCAAGAAGAACACCGTGGCCATCGTCACGGACGGCACCGCGGTGCTGGGCCTCGGCGACATCGGTCCCGCGGCCGCCTTGCCGGTGATGGAGGGCAAGGCGCTCCTGTTCAAGAACTTCGCGGGAGTCGACGCCTTCCCGATCTGGCTCGACGTCACCACCGCCGAGGAGATCGTCGAGACGGTGGTGCGCCTGGCGCCGGTGTTCGGCGGGATCAACCTCGAGGACATCGCCGCCCCCCAGTGCTTCGAGATCGAGGAGCGGCTCAAGAAGGAGATGGGCATCCCCGTCTTCCACGACGACCAGCACGGCACGGCGATCATCTCGACGGCGGCGATCATCAATGCACTCGAGATCCAGGGGAAGAAGGCGAAGGACGTGCGCGCGGTGATCTGCGGCGCCGGTGCCGCCGGGATCTCCTGCGGCGAAATGATGGTCATGGCTGGCGTGCGTCGCGAGAACGTCATCATGACGGACAGCAAGGGCGTGATCCATTCGGAGCGCACCGACCTCACGAAGTACAAGCTCCGCTTCGCGCCGAAGACGAAGTTCCGCACCCTCGAAGACGCGATGAAGGGCGCGGACATCTTTCTCGGCCTCTCAAAGGCCAACATGGTCACGCGGGAGATGGTCCTGTCGATGGCGACGAAGCCCATCATCCTTGCGATGGCGAACCCGACGCCCGAGATCCTCCCCGAGGAGGTGAAGGCCGTGCGCAGCGACGCGATCATCGGCACCGGCCGTAGCGACTACCCGAACCAAGTGAACAACGTGCTTGGGTTCCCGTTCATCTTCCGCGGCACGCTCGACGTGCGCGCCACGCAGATCAACGAAGAAATGAAGATGGCCGCCGCAAAGGCGCTCGCGGAGCTTGCGAAGCAGGAAGTCCCCGACTCCGTGAAGCGCGCCTACGGCGTGACACAGATGGCGTTCGGACCCGAGTACATCATCCCGAAGCCCTTCGATCCGCGCGTGCTGACATGGGTCGCCCCCGCCGTGGCAAAGGCCGCGTGCGACACGGGCGTCGCACAGAAGCCGATCAAGGATTGGGACGCTTACCGTGAGTCCCTTGCGGCGCGAGTGAACCGCGGCAAGGAAGCCATGCGTACGACGATGCAGCGCGCCCGCCGCGAGCCCCGTCGCATCGTGTTCGCCGAAGCGCTTGAGGACAAGGTCCTACAGGCCTGCGAGATCCTCGTTTCCGAGGGGATCGCAAAGCCGGTTCTCGTCGGCGACGCCGCGGCGATCACCAAACGCGCTGGAGAAATCAGCGTGACTCTCGACGGGGTCGAAGTCATCGACCTGGCGACGAGCCCGCACCTCGAAGCCTACGCAGACGAACTCTGGAAGCTCCGTCAACGCAAGGGCATGACGCCGCTGAAAGCGCGACGCGAAGTGCGCACGCCGCTCGTTTACGCCGCGATGGCGGTACGCCTCGGGCACTCCGACGGCCTCGTCGCCGGCCTCAACCGCAGCTACTCCGAAACCGTGCGACCGGCCCTCCAGTGCATCGGTCTCGCCCCGGGTGCCAAGCGCGTCTCCGGCATGTACATGCTCGCCCTTGAGCGCCGGGCTCTGTTCTTCGCAGACGCGACCGTCAACATCACTCCCGATGCACAGACCCTCGCGGAGATCGCCGTCGCGACCGGACGCGCCGTACGCGAGTACTTCGACACGGAACCCCGCGTCGCGATGCTCAGCTTCTCGAACTTCGGCTCCGTGGAGCACGCGCAAAGCCAGCCGTCCGCGGTGGCGGTCCGACTCGCGAAGGCGATGGACCCAACGCTCGTGATCGACGGCGAAATGGCCGCCGATACGGCCCTCGTTCCCGAAGTGGCCAAGCAGGCGTTCCCGATGAGCGCGATCCAGGGCGACGCGAACGTCCTTGTCTTCCCGGACCTTCAGGCCGGCAACATCG
>JANLTC010000064.1:0-6400 GCA_031362725.1 Deltaproteobacteria bacterium
GAAGGAAGGTGATCAATGGGTCGCCCTCTGCCCCGAACTCGACGTGGCGAGCCAAGGTGCCTCGGTAGAAGAGGCGACCACCAACCTGCGAGAAGCGGTCGAGCTGTTGCTCGAATGTGCGGATCCCACGGAAATCGATCAGCGGCTTCATGGCGAGGTATTCGTGACGCGGTTCGAAGCGTCGCATGGCTAGGCTTCGGGTCCTCTCAGGACGCGAGGTGTGCCGGATCCTGGAATCTCATGGCTTTGTCTAAGTGCGCCAGCGCGGGAGCCACGTGGTGATGCAGAAGCGAACCGCCGCGGGAACCGTGACGGTTCCGGTACCGAGCCACTTCGAGTTGAAGCTCGGCACGCTTCGATCGATCATTCGTCAGAGTGGTCTCTCGCGCGAAGTGTTCGAAGTCTGAACAGGCGAGCTACTTCCGCTCTCCTTCGGAGAACGCCCGCAAGCGTTCTTCGATCACGTCCGGCACACGATAGGCGCCGCCAGCGTCGCGCACGAGGTCGGCGAGGCGCGCTTCGAGATTCAGGTTCAACTCGACCGCCCGGCCGTCCTGAAAGCCGGGATTCACGCCGCGCACGTGCAATCCGATCTTCATCTCGCCCTGCAGCTCGCCGTCGAGACGCGCTTCGAGGATCTCGTAGTGGAAGTCGGAGAAGGCATCGAGCGCGATGCCGAGGTCGTTCGGTCGAGACGCGCCGAGCGCACGCGTCTCTTCGCTCGGCGTGTAGCGGATCGTGCCGCCGCTCTCGGTGGCGTGCAGCGTCCCGCCCGTCACCAACAGCGTCGAGCCGGTGCGCGTCAGTGGCAGGTCGCCATCCACGAGCCCGGTGCCTTCGATCCCGGGCAGGTCGACGTTCGCGAGCAGCAGGGTGAGATCGAGGCCGCGCGCTTGCAGCGTCACCTCGGTCTGCTCTGCGCGCGGATCGAGCATGACGTCTTGCGCGCGCAGCTCGCCGTCGGCGATGTGGAGCGTCGCGAGCGCGACGGCGATCGTGCCATCGCGGCGCAGCGTGAACTCGACGAGGCCGTCCGTCAGCGGCACGCCAACGTCCAGCTTCGCCACCGAAAGGGCCTGTCGCTTCGGCGTGCGCAGTGGCGGGCCGCGCAGCGCGATGACGCCATTCGCGCCGTGGATGCGCATCATCTCGCTCGTGTAGCTGACGTCGCGCAGCGCGACGGTGGCGTCGAAGACGCGCGCGGACTTGGCGCGCGTGAGCTGCCCGCGCACGTCGATGCGGCCTGCGATCGGCAGGCCCTCGTCGGCGTCGAGCTGCGACTCGAACGTCGGCGCGTCGAGTGTTCCTGCGATCGTGAGCTTGCCCCGCGCACGCAGGCCGGCGCCATCGAGCGCGAGCTTGAAGCTGCCATCGATCGTCGCGTCGGCCGCGCTCTGCAGCGAGCCTCCGAGCGTGCCGGTGGCGACGCCTTTCGGCGTCTCGATGCGAAGCTGCGCCGTCTCGATCGTGATCTCGCGGGCCGGAAGCACCGGCGCCCCACCGGCCGACGCGTCGTTTGCAAAGAGCGCATCGAGCGCACCGAACGACAGTCGTCCATCGCGCTGCGTGCCGAGCAGTGCGACGCCCGCGACTTGCAGCGAGTCGAGGCGACCTTCGCGCAGGCCAGCCAATGACCACGCGGCCGTCGTCGACGCGATCGCTAGGTCGGGTTGCGCCGGCGCTCCGACGACCAGATCCGCGATCGCGATGCCGGTTCCGTCGATGCGCGTCACGCGCAGCGCGGCGGGCGACACGCCGAGCCTCGCGATCCGATCGAGCAGCACCCGCTCGGCCAGCTCCACGCGGCGCGTCCATCCCCATCCAACCGCCGCCACGAGCGCGATCAGCAGCAGCGCCAGGAGAATCGCCATCGCGCGCAGCAGCCGGGACATTGCGGGACCCTAGCGCTAGACCTCGATCATGAAGATCACCGGTCCGTGGCCGATCGAACGGATCCACGCGCATCTCGAAGCGACGGTCGTGCCGCTGCGACTCGCGTACGCGTCGGCGTCGGGTCATCCGCAGCTGCTGTCGCTGTGGTTCGTCTGGCACGAGAGCGCGCTCTGGTGCGCGACGTCGTCGAGCGCGCTGCTGGTGAAGCGACTCGCGCGCGAGCCGCGCTGCGGCTTCGAGGTGGCGCCGGACGCACCGCCGTATCACGGCGTACGCGGACGCGGCGTTGCGACGATCGAAGCGGCGCGCGGCGCCGAGGTGCTCGGCCTGCTCGTCGATCGCTATCTCGGCACGCGCGAATCGCCGTTCGCGCGCTGGCTCTTCGCACGCGCCGCAACGGAGGTCGCGATTCGCATCGAGCCGGCGTCGCTTTCGAGTTGGGATTTCGGCGCTCGCATGAACGCGACCTGAGCGCCACGCGAACCGGTCCATCGTCGATGTCACAGCGCCTTCCAAAGCTCCGTGCGCGGGACGAAGGCAGCCCAACCGAACCAGTACGAGAGCACGCCCGCTACCCGTTCGGCTCGTTCGCCAGTCGGACCGACGAGCGCATCTTCGGTCAGCTGCCAGCTTCGTCCCGCTTCGTCGCGCAACGCGTCGGGGTTCGGCCCTGACGCGAAGCGATGCTCGCCGCGTCGATACGCGCGGGCTTCGCCTCCTGCGTCCCAGCGGGCCGGCCCATCGCGAAGGCTCTGCCCCGAAACGGTGATCGTCCCGCGCGAAGCGACGAGCACCACTGGTGTGTCGCCGACGGCATCGTTCACGACCTTGCGCGCGGCGAGATCCGCGAGCCGGTACGCCTTCGCCGCCGCGCCGATGCGGATGCCGAAGACGCGTTCCTTGTCGGGCAACTCGGTGCGCGCGCGCGGTGCGGGAAACATCGTTCGCGGCGATGCGAAGTATCCACCGTACGCGGCACCCGGCTCGTAGTTCCGCTGGTGTCCGGTCGCCGGCGTGATGACTGTCGTGTCCGGGTGTTGCTCTCGCCATTCACTCCAGCGTGCGACGACCGACGGGACCATCGCGAGTTCGATCTCCGATTCCGCGAGCGGCCCGAGCACGGGCTGACCGGTGAACTGGTTCCACAGCGTGCGCGTCTGGCGATCGACCATCAGCTTGTTGCTGCGCATCAACAGGCCCGAGGATCCGAAGTCGAGCTTGCGTCCATCGGGCAGGCGGGCTCGATACGCGATCCCGGTTCCGCACAGCGTGCAATACGCGAGTGCGATCGATTCGCCGCCGAGCGTATCGTTCGCGAGCTCGTGCCAATCGAGGATGCGCAGCGGATAGGCGCGCGCCTCGCCGCCGTGCGCGACGCCGAACACGGGATCATCGCGGCCGAGCCAGGTCGCCTGCGACGCGGCCTGGACGGCGGGATGGTCGAGCGCCGGAATTCCCTCGTATGCGACGCCACCCCAGACGATCTCTTCGACACGGATCCGGCTCGGTGCTCCCTCGCGCAACAAGGATGCGAAGTTCGGATCCTTGCGCGCGAGCAGCGCGCCCTTCCAGCCGACGAAGCCGGGGGGCGGCGCGAGCGTGGTGCCGGCGTACCAGCGCGTCCAGGCGCTCCACTCCAATCCGTGTTGCTCGCCGGTCAGCACGGCGAGCGTGCGCGCACTCTCCGCACCCGCGGCTGGCGCCGCGATCCCGATTTCAGACGCGCGCATCAGTTCGATCAGTGGCGCGACGAAGCGGGCGTCCTGCTTCTCTTCGATGCGCGCCAGCGCGGCGCGCGCGTCAGCACCACTCGGTCCTGCGAGCGCGTCGAGCAGACGGCGCGCCTCGTCCGGCGGGATCTCGCTGCTGCGCGCCGAAGCCGCAGCGAGCGCCATACACACCGCGAGCACACCTGCCGCATGCCGCATCGTCCGCGCCTCCACGATTCGAATCCAACGCACCGCCGGGGCGATCAGCCCGGTAGCATCGCCTTCGCGACGGCCAACGCACGTACCTGCTCCTCGGGAAGATCCGAAGAGAGTACGCAGAGGACGTCGCCCTCGCGCCAGAACACGGCCGTCGTCGTCGCGTTGCGGTAGACGTGGAAGGTGAAGCCCCCCGCTTCGAAGCGACTCTGCGGGCTCGGCAGCGCGGCGAACTCGCCCTCGAACATCCGGCACACGAGCCAGCGGCCCGCAGCGTCGCGGTAGAGCGCGAATGCGCTCGGGCGTCCCGCCAGGTCATCGACGCCGCCGCCCTCGAGCGTCCAGCCCATCATCGCGAGATCGAGTACGCGCGAGCGGAACGCGATGCCGTTCTCGCGATGGAATCGCGTGAGCGCTGCCGCATCGGCCGTTGCAAGTCCGACTTCATGCCGGCCCGCACGCGCGGAGTCTGCGTCGGCAAGCGCGGCGGTAGCGAGGTCCTGCGCGGGCAGATCGATCCCGCGCGTGAGCCAGAACACGGCGATCGCAGCGGCTGCCGCGACCGCGAGTGCCATTCGAATGAGCCGTCGCGGGCGCGGCGCAGCCGGCGACCCGCGAGCCGGGCGCAGGGACGCATCGCTGGCATCGAGGGCGTTGCGCAGTCGTGCCTCGAAATCGAGATCCGGTGCCGCGGTGCGTTCCCGCTCGGCAGCCAGGATCGAGCGAAGCGAGCGGAGCGCGGCGACCCCGTCTCTGCACGACGTGCACGCGGCGAGATGGGTCTCGATGTTCTCTCGCTCGAGCGGCCTGCAGCGGCCATCGACGTACTCGTTGCGGGTTGCATCGCTCGGATGGGTGGCGTCACGCATCGCCGTTCCCCCGGTGCGCCTGCAGGCCCAACGTGCGCGCGCTCTCGACCAGCACGCTGGCGAGCGCGCGACGGCCGCGAAACAGCCGCGATCGCAGGGTTCCGACCGGACATCCCACGACCTGCGCCGCCTCCTCGTAGCTGAACTCCGCGAGATCGACGAGTTCGACCGCCCTCCGGAACGGCTCCGGGAGTTCCGACAACGCGCGCTCGGCGTCGGTGCCGCGCCACCCGAGTTCGGGTTGCTCGAGGATCGCCCGCTGCGCGCGCGGATCCTCGATCGCGAGCGGACGCCCGAAGCGCTCCTCGAAGTCCTCGATCGACTGCGCAGCGCGAATCCGCTCCCGCCGATGGTGATCGTTGCAAACCGAGTACAGGATCGTGAACAGCCAGGCGCGCGAATTGGTTCCCGGCTCGAAGGCGTCGAAGCTCCGATACGCGCGCAAGAAAGTCTCCTGCACCAGATCGTCGGCGAGATCCGCGCGTCCCACTGCACGTCGGGCCGTGGCGCGCAGCGGCGCCGCGAGCGGGACCGCGATCGCCTCGAACGCGGCGCGTCGAAGCTCCAGCCGCGCGGCCGCCGCTCGTTCCTCTCGGCTCCTGGGCAAGAATCGCCGCACTCGGCTTGGATGCGACCGAGGCACAAAAGTGATCGGGAACTTTTCGGAGCGTTGCGGCGTTGATTCCAGTGCGCCGGGGAGGCTCGCCCCCGCGTCGGCACCAACGCCGTTCACTTGCGCGGGTCGGAGGATCGATCGATGAAGCTTCGCATTGCCTTGGCAGGACTCTTGGCGTTCGCGCCCGCGCCCAGCGCCATCGCGACGGGAGGACCGGCGCCGGCGCCGCTCGCATTCGTCTACAGCACCAGCAACGCAGTCGGCGGCAACGAGGTGCTCGCGTTCCGCGTCGCGCAGAACGGCACGCTCGGCGCTCGCGTTGCGTTCGCCACCGGCGGACTCGGCTCGGGCGGCGGGCTCGGCAATCAGGGTGGCCTGGTGCTGAGTCCGAGCGGACGCCGGCTCGTTTCGGTGAACGCCGGGAGCGACGAGATCTCGCTGTTTCGGGTTCGCGGCGCCGCCCTCAAGCTGCTCGATGTCGCGCCTTCGGGTGGCCGCCGTCCCATCAGCATCGCGCTGCGCGGTGCGCTCCTGTACGTGCTGAACGCAGGCGGTGCAGTCGGCGACGCCGACAACATCTCGGGCTTCCGAATCATCGGTGGTGCGCTGGAGGCGATTCCCGGCTCGACGCGCGCACTGAGCGCCACCTCGACCGGGCCGGCGCAGATCTCCTTCTCGCCCGACGGCGACGTGCTGGTGGTGACCGAAAAGACGACCGACCGCATCGTCACCTATCTGGTCGATGAGGACGGGCTCGCCGGTGCACCGATCGTGCAGCCCTCCGTCGGCCAGACTCCCTTCGGCTTCACCTTCGATGCGCGCGGGAGGCTGCTCGTGTCCGAGGCTTTCGGTGGGAGTGCGGATGCCAGTGCGCTCTCGTCGTACGAGGTCGATTCCGATGGCCAGCTGCACGTGATCGATGCGTCGGTGCCCACTACCGAGACGGCGGCCTGCTGGGCGGTATCGACGCCGGATGCGCGCTTCGCATACGTCACAAACACGGGTAGCGGAAGCATTTCCGGCTACTCGGTGCGGATGGACGGCACACTCCACCTGCTGACGCCCGATGGCGTCACGGCCTCGACGGGCGGTGCCGG
>JANLTC010000152.1:0-32662 GCA_031362725.1 Deltaproteobacteria bacterium
GAGCGCGCCCGCGAGATCGAGGCCGCCGACGATCGCTTCGCCGCTCACGGCGCCGGGCACGAGGCCCGCCGCGAGATGCGTCCACACGATCGGACCGGGTACGAGGCGTCGTGCGAGTTCGGAGAACACCAGCACGGCGTCTGCCATGCCGAGTCCAACGCCGCCTTCCGACTCGGCTGCGCGCAGGCCGAACACGCCCATCTCGGCGAGTTCGTTCCACAGCGCGCGATCGAAGCCGCCCGCCATCGCGATCGCACCCAGCTTCTCCGCGGGCATCTGGCCGTCGCAGAAACTGCGGATGCCGTCGCGGAGCGCGATCTGGTCGTCGGTGAGGCGGAAGTCCATCAGCGGTCCTTCGGCAAGCCGAGAATCCGCTCGCCGATGATGTTGCGTTGGATTTGCGACGTGCCCGCAGCGATCGTCAGCGACAGCGAGTTCAGGTGCCGCATCAGGATCGCCGCGCTCGGCAGCCCGCCGACGTCGTCACGCGAGAGCCCGGCACGGCCGAGGATGCGCACACCCAGCTCCGAGACGCGCTGGAAGAGGTCGGTGTAGAAGAGCTTGATCGCGGAACCTTCGAGTCCCGGCATGCCGGTCTTGCTCGCTTCCGAGACCGAGCGCTTCACCATCGCCCACAGTGCATCGAGTTCGGCGAGCAGGTGGCCGACCTCGCGACGCAGTCCGGCGTCGTCCCAGGCGCGGACGTCGTGACGGGTGACCTGCTTTGCGACGACCACCAGCTCCGCCAGTACGCGCTGCAGCTTGATCATCTCGCTCGCGAACGCGGTGCCGCGCTCGAAGCGCAGCGTCACGTTGGTGACGCGCCAGCCGTCGTTCTCCGCACCGACGCGGCTCGTGATCGGCACGCGCACGTCGCTGAAGAACACCTCGGAGAATTCGCCTTCGCCGGCGAGCGTCGGCAGCGGACGGATCTCGATGCCGGGCAGATCCATCGGGCAGATCAGCCACGAGATGCCGCGGTGCTTCGGCGCGTCGGGATCGGTGCGCACCAGCAGCTCGCAGAACTCGCCGACGTGTGCGAACGAACACCAGATCTTGTGACCGTTGATGACATAATATGACTCGGAGGGCTGGCGCTCGTCGCCGACGCGCACCGCGCGCGTCGCGAGCGAAGCGAGGTCGGAGCCGGCGCCGGGTTCGGAGAATCCCTGACACCAGACTTCTTCGCCGCGCAGGATGCGCGGCAGGTGCTTTGTTTTCTGCTCGGGGGTGCCCTCGGCGACGATCGTCGGTCCGCCGTGCAGCAAGCCGACGAAGTTCACGCCGACATAGGGCGCTCCGGCGCGCGCAGTCTCTTCGTAGTAGACGAGCTGCTCGGTGGCCGATAGCTCGCGGCCGCCGAACTCCTTCGGCCAGTTGATGCCCGCGTAGCCGGCGTCGAAGAGCTTGCGCTGCCAGCCGCAGTCATAGGCGACGCGACCCGGCCAGTCGTGCGACGGCGGCGGCGCACCGTGCTTCGGCACCGCATCGGCGAGCCACGCGCGCAGGTCGGAGCGGAAGCGCTCGTCGGATTCGGAGTAACGCAGGTCCAAGCGGGGCTCCTCGGAAATGTCCAACGGAACGCCGCGTATCGTAATCGTGGCAGCGCGATCCGCCAAGAGCGCGGCCGGTCGCGACAGAATGACCGGGTTCGCATCCATGTACGGCGATCTTGACCACCACGCCGGGCGCGAGAATCAACGCATCGGCATGGCCCATGACGTCACCGAGGAGCGTCCGCAGGTGGAGATGCAGGTGCGTCGTGTGGTGCGTGTAGACGCGCTGCGCGTTGGTGGCATGGAAGCCGAGCAGCTGCACCGGCTGCTGGACGAGCAGAACGAAGTGCTGGGAGCGGTCGTGCGACTCGTGGCCGACCACGCTGCCATCGGGGAGGTCGACGACACGTAGCGTTGCCGACTCGGCGTTGCCGAAGATCAGTAGCGCGAACGGTTCGCTCGCATCGATGCCCACGCTCGCGGCCGCCGCCGGTAGCCACTTCTCGAAGTCGTCGAGGCTGCGCGCCTCTGCGGGGATGTCGACCGCCTCCCACCCTTCGACGTACGAACAGACGAGGAATGTGGTGCCGTCGCCGAGCCGCTCTCGAACATCGCGCTCATCGCTCCGACGAACTCGACGGCGGGCGGTGGCAGTCGGTCGCGAGAGCCGGACGAGTCGCACCCGATGGTCGCTGCGCAGAGCTGCCAGGCGATCGAGCCACGCCAGGGGCGGTACGCGCGTGCGGCGAGTGATTCCCGAGTCGCTCGCGAGTGTCGTGACAATTTTCACCTGAGAGCGGAGAACTTGTTCATACTGCATCAGGGAGTCTGATCCATGGCCTTGCTGTCGTTCATTCGGCTCGCCATGACTCTCCCGTTGCTCCTCGCCAGCGCCGCGCTCGCGCAAGAGCACCCGGACGGCTCGCCGACTGTCGAGAAGCTCGGCACGGTCCGCTTCTCGACGTCATGCAGCGGCGTCGCCCAGCCCCTCTTCAACCGAGCGGTCGCGCTGCTCCATTCCTTCGAGTTCAGGCAGGCGATCGAGGGGTTCGAGGCAGCGCTGAAGAGCGATCAGTCCTGCGCGATGGCGGAGTGGGGCATTGCGCTCAGCCGGTGGGGCAACCCGTTCGTTGCCAGCCTGCGTCCGGCTGCGCAGCTGCAGCAGGGGCGCGACGCCGTCGATCGCGCGAGAACGATCGGACCCGCATCCGAGCGCGAGCGTGCGTACCTCGACGCTGTCTCGCTCTTGTACGCCCGCTCTGAGACGATTGATCAACGCACGCGCATGCTCGCGTACCGGGACGCGATGGCGGGGGTTGCGAAGGCCAACCCGGACGACACCGAGGCGTCGATCTTCTACGCACTGTCGATCGCGGCCGCCGCGTCGCCGGCCGACAAGACGTACGCCGACCTGCTGAAGTCGGGTGCGATCCTCGAGAAGCTCGCGGTCAGCCAACCGAATCATCCGGGCCTCGCGCACTACATCATCCATAGCTACGACGTAGCGCCGCTCGCGGACAGGGCTCTCGACGCCGCGTGGTGCTACGCCAAGATCGCCCCTTCGGCACCGCACGCGCTCCACATGCCGTCGCACACGTTCACGCGCCTCGGCTACTGGCAGGAATCGATCGATTCAAACATCGCATCGGGCGCAGTCGCGAAGCGCGACGGATCGACGGCCGAAGAATTGCACGCCCTGGATTTCCAGACGTACGCGTACCTTCAGACTGCGCAGGACGCAGCGGCGCACGGAATCGTGGGCGCGCTGCCCGATGTGAAGGCTCGCTTCGACCCCGACGCGGTCGGGTCGGCCGCGCCGGGCTCCGCTGGCGTCTTTGCACTGGCCGCGATCCCCGCGCGCTACGCGCTCGAGCGCGGCGCATGGACCGACGCCGCGAAGCTCGTGCCGCAACCGAGCGGCTATCTCTACGCGGACTCACTGACCTGGTTCGCGAAGGCGCTCGGCGCTGCGCGCACGGGGGACGCTTCCGCCACGCGTTCGGCGATCGACACGTTGACCGGGATCGAAGCTCGGCTCACGGAACAACATGAAGCCTACTGGGCCGAGCAGACGGCGATCCAGCGTCGCTCGGTGTCGGCCTGGCTGGCGCTCGCCGAAGGGCGCGGGGCCGAAGCGCTCGTCGAAATGCGCGCCGCCGCGGCGATCGAGGACGGCACGGAGAAGTCGGCCGTCACGCCTGGTCCGCTGGCGCCTGCGCGCGAGCTCGTCGGCGAAATGCTGTTGCAGATGGACCAGCCCGCGGATGCGTTGAAGGAATTCGAAGCCACGCTCGAGAAGGAACCGAAGCGGTTCCGCGCGCTGTTCGGCGCCGCCAGGTCGGCCTTTCTCGCCGGCGATCGGGAGAAGGCTCGCACGTACTCTGGTGCGCTGCTGAAGATCAGCGATCGCGCTGACGAGCCCGGACGGCCGGAGCTCGAACAGGCGCGTCGAATGGCATCGAACTCACAGTAGACGGTTGGGGAAGGCGCGGCTCACCAGCGCTGCGCGCCGGGGCGGCCGAGAATCGGGAGATCGTCGGGAACGGCGCCACGGAAATGCGATGGAGGCACGGCAGCGGCTAGTACGCGACCTGCCCCTCCAGCATTCCGCTCGCGCCGCGCACGACGACGATCCGCGACATGCACGGCATGCAGTAGAGGCGATCGCCGACGCGAACCTCGCGGGTCGAGCGGATCACGACCTTGCAGACCGGGCAGATCACTTCGTTCGCGCCGAGTGAATCGCCCGCGCCCTTCCAGCGCCGGTAGTAGCGGCGGTACTTGACGGGGACTTCTTCGAAGCCGGTGTCGTCGAGCACGAAGCGCTGGCGCGGCGCTTCGCTCGCGTCGTCGGGCGCGCCGGATTCGAGCGGTTCGCCGCTCATTCCGCGAACCCGAGGCGGGCGACCGCCTGCAGGTAGTCGCGGCCGAGCGCCGGCCGCTCGCTCACGGGCACGTCGAGCGAGCGCAGCGTTTCCTCGAAGCACTCGAGTACGAAGTGGTCGAGTTCCTTCTTCACTTCGCCGAGTCGCGCGCGCGTGTGGGGCGCGCTGCGCAGCCGGCGTCCCAGCTCGTTCTCGCCGAAGCCGATGTGACGGCGCTCATCTTTCACGATGCCGCGCAGCATCTCGGCCGTGATCGGATCGGCGCGCTGCGCATGCGTCTGGAAGACCGTGAACTCCATCGCCTCGAGGATCACGTTCTGTGCGAACAGCGCAGCTTCCCAGTCGCGGCCCGCGACCAGCTCGAGCAGGCGTCGCTTGAAGTGCAACAGCGACGGGATCGCGCGCTTCTCGATCTCCGCTTCGGGTTTCGCGACACCGAGTTCGCGCAAACGGTGCAGCAGCACTTCGAGGTGACGCCCTTCATCGACGACCTGCGTCGACAGGAACACCTTCGAGAGGCGGTTCGGCGCGAATCCGATCAAGCCGCTCGCACCGTCGAGCGCCGCGGTCTCACCGATGCAGTAGTTGCAGAGCACGGTGATCAGGCTCTCGCGTTCCGGCTCTGCGAGTGGCGCGGCGACCGCGCCGGGACGATGCCCATAGCTCGTCCCGGCGAGGTAGCCCTGCACCGATTGGAACCAGAACTCGAACGAGTGTACTTCCTCGAGGAATGCCTCGTGCGCGAGGCCGTGCACCTCGAGCGACGTCACCGCCCGGTCCTCGGCTCCTGCCGTCACGGCCGCGCCGGCGTCTGGTATTCGAGTCCGATGCGGCCGAGCCGGATCTTGAACTCCTTCAGCACCGTGTCCGCGAGCAGCCGTTCCATTTCTTCGGGCTCGAGGTTGGTGAGATCGGCGCCGTGCCACTTCGCCTTCGGCGCGCCGTAGCCCGAGAGACTTTCGCGCAGCACGCGCAGCTCCTCGCGCGCAGGCTGGTTGCGGAATGAATCGGCGAAGGTCGCGAGCATCCAGTACGACATGTCGCGCTGCATGCGCTCGATCTCCGGCTTCCGCGACGGATTGTCCTTGATCAGCGAACCGATGCGGTTCTCGCCGAAGCCGACGTGGCGGCGCTCGTCGGCGATCGTTCCGGCGAGCGTGTGCGCGAACTTCGGATTCACGCCGTCGTTGCCGGCGTACATCATCTCGAACACCGTGAACGCCATGCCTTCGAGCACGATGTTCTGGCCGACGACGCCCGCGACAAAATCTTTTTTGTCCACCTTCTCGAGCAGGATCTCGGCGAACTTCACCAGGTTCGGATTGGCGTGCGCTTTGATCACGGCCTCGAGTTCGATCTTCTTGACGCCGAGGTCGTAGAGCCGCTGCGTGAAGACCTCGACGTGGCGGGCCTCATCGAGCGTCTGCGTCGCGAGGTAGCGCTTGCTGCCCTCGTCGGGCGCGGCGTTGATCAGGCCCGAGGAAGCGGCGAGCGCGCAGCGCTCACCGACCACCAACTGCACCGTCACACCGATCGCTTGCTCGCGGATCGTCGCATCGGTGAGCAGCAACTCCGGCTCGTTCTCGCCGGGCGGGTGCCCGTATTCGGTGCCGCCGAGGTAGCCCTGTGGACACGACTCGAGCCAGTGCTGGATGGAGTACATCGAGAGGAAGTCGGCCATTGGATTCTCCTTTGGGATCGGGAACGCGCGCCGGTCCGGTATCGATTCCGGATGCAGAAGCCATGCCTTGCGAAGCCTGCGTGCTGCGCGCACGGCGGCGTGCGCTGTGTCGCGCTTCGCCACGCTGGGCTGTGACATCGGCCGATTCCGTGCGACGCCCGGTCTCGCACCCGCGATGCGACCGCGCGAGCGCGACGCGGCTACCATGCGCCGCCGCCCTCATGGGAGCCGATCGCAGTGCGCTTTTCCGTGCAACTCCCGACCGATCACGTCGCGCAAGGTGCCGAGTTCGTCGGCGCCGATGCCATCGCTGCGATGGCGCGCGCGGCCGAGGCCGCTGGCTTCGACGCGGTCTCGGTCACCGATCACCCGTTCCCGCCGGCGCGCTGGGTTGCGGCCGGCGGCCACCACGCGCTCGACCCGTTCGTTGCGCTGTCGTTCGCGGCGGCGGCGACCACGAACGTGCGACTGCTCACGCAGGTGATCGTGCTCCCGTATCGCAACCCGTTCCTGGTCGCGAAGGCGGCGTCCACGCTCGACGTGCTGTCGGGCGGGCGACTCATTCTCGGCGTTGCGGCTGGCTACCTCGAACCCGAGTTCGCCGCGCTCGGCGCCGACTTCGCGAACCGCAATGACATCGCCGATGAAGCGATCGATGCGATCCGCGCCGCGTGGACCGGTGAGCCGGTGGATCTCGTAGGGCGCAGCTTCGCCGCAAAAGGCAACGCGCAACTGCCGCGTCCGAAGCAAAGCAACGGTCCACCGATCTGGGTCGGCGGCAACAGCCGGCGCGCGATCCGCCGCGCGGTCGAACGCGCGCAGGGTTGGCACCCGTTTCCGGCGCCCGCGAAGCTCGCGTCGCACGCGCGCACCGCGGCGATGGAATCGCTCGATGATCTGCGCACCGGCATCGCGTTCGCGCGGGAGCACGCGGCGAAGATCGGTCGCACCACCCCACTCGATGTGTGCCTGGTTCCGTTCGGCTTCACGATGGGGGCTGCGATGCCCGCAGACGTCGCGCAATTTCGCGAGCAGGTCGCCGAGTACGCGGCAGCCGGCGTCACCTGGCTCGCGATGAACGTCCCTGCAACGTCGCGCAGCGAGTGGTGCGACCGAGTCACGGCGCTCGGCGAGGCGCGGTGAGGAGAAAGGGGACGGTCCTCGACGAGGACGGGCCGAGGACTTCGGGGACACACTTCAGCGAAGCCTGTCCCTCGAGTCCGCGGCCAGGTCATTTGGAGGACCGTCCCCTTTCTCCTCCTCGAGCTCAGAGTAGATGGTCGCTCACCAGCGGTGAACGAATTCCTCGGCCCAGCCGACGAGGCCTTCGATCGCGATCTGGCGCTCTTCGACGCGCACGTGACCGCGCCACGTCCCGAAGGCGCACACGCCGCCGGTCGCGAGCACACCGAGGTTCATCCGCGGTGTATGCGCGGCGACGGGCTCGAGCACGAGATCGATGGCCCCCGAGTGCTCGGCGACGACGCGCCAGGGCTTGCGCCACGCGCGCGGATCGTAGTCCCAGCGCAGATCTTCCATCACTTTATGGAGTCGCCCGTTGCACAGGATCCCGTTCTCGTTGGAGCCGGTGCCGCCGGTCCACTTCGCGCCGAAGTTGATGCCGAGCAGCGTGTCGCCGGCCCAGCCGGTGGCGACGCCCCAGTTCCAGAACGAGTGATACGGCCAGATCCCGCGGCCCCAATCCTGTACCGCGAAGCAGCTGCGGGGGTCGAGTCGGTAGCGGCGTTCGCCGGCGCGCACTTCGCCTTCGCACGGGAGCGCTGCGTGCTTCGAGTTGCACTGGAATCGTGTCCGCGTCCAAGGCACGACGACGTTCAGGCTCTCGAGTCCAGGCGGGCGATGCACGGCGAACTCCGCGGCGATCGCGGTGCCGTCGCCGGCGCGACCGCGGAAGCGTACCGCGAGGTCGCTCCCGTGAATCTCGTTCGCGTAGTCGATGCCTCCACCTGCGAAGCCGACACTCGCCTCGACGTGCTCGGGCAACGCGATGCGTCCCGGCCGCCCGTACGACGCACCGGCCCAGTGCGCGCCGTCACGGAAGTCGGTCAGCGTGAAGGCGCAGAACGACGCGAGGTCGATGTCGGCGAGCGTCACGGAGAACACGAAGTCCGGCCCGATCCAGTTCCAGAAGTTCCAGCGCTTCTTGCGCGGCCAGTGGCCGGAGAGATTCGCGCGGAAGAGTGGCTGGCGCGCGAAGCCGACCGCCGCGGGATTCAGCCGCCCGCGCGCGTCGCAGAGATCGACCGGCGCGGTGATCTCACGCTCGACGTAGACCGGGCCGTCCACGCGACGCGCGCCGGCGCGGTCGAGGATCGGCAGGTGATCGGGGAGCGGTGTCACAATTCCGTCCTTCCTTCCGTAGTGGCGCGCCATGCGCCGCGTGCCAACGCTACTGGGGCCAGGTCTCAGCAGCACGATGTCTGTGTCTGGGCCGCCGAGCGCTGTTGAGGCGCATCCCATGGCCAGCGCGCTTCGGATCCTGCATCGTGCCGCGATCCGAACCGGAGGCAAAGCATGGACACTACGACCGAGCGCGTTTCGATCCCCGTCGGCAGCGGCACGATGCCGGGCTATCTGGCCCGCCCCGCGACACCCGGCCCGCATCCCGCGGTGATCGTCTGGATGGAGATCTTCGGCGTGAACGCGCACATCCGCGACGTCACCGAGCGCGTCGCGAAGGAAGGCTATGTCGCGCTCGCGCCAAACTTTTTCCATCGCACCGCGCCGACGATCGAAGTCGGCTACGACGAAGCGGGCATGGCCGCGGGCATCAAGGAGATGGGCGCGCTGCGCGCCGACCAGATGATCGCCGATGCGCAGGCCGCGGTGGCATTCCTGCGCGCGCGCAAGGACGTGCGCGGCGACCGGATCGGCGCGATGGGCTTCTGCATCGGTGGTCACATGACGTATCTCACCGCAGCGGAAACCGACATCGTCGCAGCGGCCAGCTTTTACGGCGGCGGCATCGCCGCGCCGCAAGGTCCCGGCGGCCAGCCGTCGCCGATCCAGCGCACCAACAAGATTCGTGGCCGCGTCGTGGCCTTCTTCGGCGGCAAGGACGCGATGATCCCGCAATCCCAGGTCGAGCAGATCCGCACGGCGCTCGTCGAACACAGCGTGAAGCACGAGATCGTCGTCTACGACGCCGCCGACCACGGCTTCTTCTGCGACCAGCGCGCGACCTATCACGAGGCGTCGGCGAAGGACGCGTGGGAGCGCGTCACGCGGCTGTTTGCGGAGGAGCTGAAGAAGTAGCCGAGGGAGCCGGCGCTAGTACGCCGCCGCCTCGGGCATGAAGTTCGCGAGGAAGACGATCATCGGGCATCTGCGCGCGCGGCCGGCGAGCTCGCGCTGCGGCGAAATCCGTTGATAGACCACGCTGTCCGCAGCGACTTCCAGCACGCGTACGGGCATGCGATAACCGTTCTGCGTCACGACGAAGGTTTCTTCGAACGAGGCGCGTGCCAGTACCCGCGGCGCACCGTATTCCTCGCCGCCGATGTTGATGCTGCGGTAGCGGATCTCGCGCTCGCTCTCGTCTTCGATGCGAACGTCCATCACCCAGATCTCGCCGCCGATCGGCGGCAGCAGGCCACGCGTCAGCGCTTCCTCCTTCGGGCCCCAAGCGCGCGCCGGCTCCTCGTGCAGCGCGGGCGTCGCAGCCGCGGGCGCCGCGCGCTCCCGTGCGATGCGCGCTGCCAGCTGCTCCCAATTCGAGAGCGCCGCGAGGGCGATCTCGCCTTCCCAGAGCACGCTCTGACCGCACACCAGGCGCGCCATCACGGGCCCGCCCTCGCGCAGCTCCGCGGCGAGCCGAGCGGGCGCGCTCTCGAAGACGACGTCCATCGCCAGACATGCGCCGACCTTCAGCTCTGCATCGGGACCGAATGCTTCGAGAATGGTGCCGAGCAGCGCGGCCCCGCCCACAGCGCGTGCGACGGTGACTTGCTCGCGCGCCTCGGCATTTCGCACTACTCGCTCCTCCGGCTTTGCAGGGATCGGTGCGGGCCGCGCTGAGCTTGAGCTGCGCGGCGTGCGCTACTCCGCGTCCACCCCGAAGTGCTCGCTGTAGAAGCGCAGACGCGTGCGCAGCGCGGTGGCGTCGAGACCGAAGTCTTCGAGCCGATAGTCGATCGTACCGTGGCGACCGCGTGGATTCGCTGCCTGATGTTCCTCGAATCGCCGTCGTGTCACCGCATCCGCGGAAATGCCGGCGAAGCTGCACACGCGCAGCGCCGTGCCGACCGCGTCGGCCATGAATTCGTCGAAGCGCAGATCGAGCACCTGATCGGCCGGGACGAGCGGGCGATCGCGCAGCGAGGCTTCGAGCATGCCCGCGATTCGATCGCCCCAGACGCGGCCGATCGCGAGCGGATCGACCTGCGCGCTCTGCATCCGCATCCCGTAGGCCAGCATCGTACACATCGAAGCGATGACGCGCGCCGGATCGCGGTGCGTGTGCACGATGCGCGCGTCCGGGAACACCGCGAGCAGCGGCCGGATCTGCTCGAGATGCTGCGGCGACTTCAGCACCCAGCGGCAAGTGGCCGAAGGCCGCGCGCCGCGAGGTGTGGCCGAGCGCAGTTCGGAGTTGGGGCCCCGGAGCCATTGAAGCGCCTTCAGCACCCGCTTCAACGTGCGATACGCGCCGGTCTGGTCTTGCGCGCGGTACCAGGCACCATACGCGGGTACGAAGCCGCAGGCCTCGAAGAACATCGTCCGGAAGTCGACGGCGAGGAGTTGGATCTCTTCGTGCGGCGCATCGACGCTCATCTCGTGCATCGCCGGGAACAGCGGCATCACGAAGTGTTGGATCCGCAGTGCGCCCTCGCATCGCCTGCGACGCGAATCGATGTCGTTCCCTTCGCGAACCGCCTTCGTCGGGATCGGCTCGAGGCTCTCCCAATAGGGCAGCGAGTGGAGCGAAGGATGCTGCGCGAGCAGGTTCTGCAGATGCGTCGTTCCGGTGCGTGGCAGGCCGAGGATCACGATCGGAGCTTCGATGCGTTCGTCGTGGATCTCGGGGTGTTCGCGCAGCAGCGCTTCGAGGCGCAGCCGCGTCGCGAGCAGGCCGAGCAGCAGCTGTCTCGTCAGTACGCGGCCGAGCGGCGAGAGCTTCGCCTCGTGGTCGAGCGCGCCGAGCAGCACGCGCAGCGGCTCGTGGAACGCATCGTCGCCGAAGTCGTCGAGCCCTTCGCGCCGGCGCGCGGTGGCGAGCAGCGAGGATTCGTCGAGGCGTGCCAGACGCGTCGAGAACGGCGCCGCAAGCCCATTCGCCACCCGCCACGCGAGCGGCCAGCGCGGCGCGGCGAGATCATCGATGTGGATCGGCTTGCCTGTTGCGGAAGCGTTCACGTGACGAAGCGCGCGTAGGCATCGAGCAGGGGCAACACCTCGGCGCGCGGCGCGGAAGGCAGTCGCAACACGGCTTCGGTGACACCCGCGGAGGTGTAATAGTCGAGCTTCTCGCGACTCGGTACGACGCCCATCGGCACCACGTGCAGCGACGCCGGATTGCGTCCCTGCGCTTCGAACGCGGCGCGCAGCGCGGGCAACGCCTCGCGCAGACCGGCGCCGCCGATCGGAATCCAGCCGTCGCCGAACTCGGCGATGTGCGCGAACAGCTTGGGCCCCGCGACGCCACCGATCAGCACCGGCGGTCGCGGCTGCTGCACCGGCTTCGGCCACTGCCAGCTCGCTTCGAAGTGAACGTGCTCGCCCGCGAACGACGCCACGTCGTTCGCCCATAGCGCTTCCATCGCGAGCATCACCTCGCGCACGCGGGCTCGGCGCCGTTTTGCGTCGATGCCGTGGTCTTCCATCTCTTCGACGTTCCAGCCGTAGCCGATGCCGACCACCGCGCGGCCGCCGGACAGGAAGTCGAGCGTCGCGATCTGTTTCGCCAGCGCGATCGTGTCGTGCTGCGCGACCAGCGCGATGCCGGTGCCGAGCCGGATCTTCGCCGTCACCGACGAGGCGGCGCCGAGCGCGACCCACGGATCGAGCGTGCGCTTGTATTCCTCGGCGAGCACCGCGTCGCCCGTAGGCGGCGGCGTGCGACGACTCACCGGGATGTGCGTGTGCTCGGGGACGTACAAGGAATGGAAGCCACGTGCCTCGGCCTCGAACGCGACGTCGGCGGGCCGCATCGAGCGATCCGTCGCGAAGATCGTCACACCGAGCTTCATTGCTGGCCCCCGATTTGGTTTCCCGAATACTGAAACACGTTACAGTTCGATTCGAACCAGCGCCGGAGCGATGTTGGCCGTCTCCTCGTACAAGCTCGACGACCGCTACGCGGAAGAATCGGGGCGCGTCTACCTGACGGGCGTGCAGGCGCTGGTGCGATTGCCGCTCGAGCAGCGACGTCGCGATGCGGCGGCCGGGCTGAACACAGCGGGATTCATCTCGGGCTATCGCGGCTCGCCGCTCGGCACCTACGACATGGGACTCTGGCAAGCGCGCGAGCAGCTCGCCGCGCACCACGTTCGCTTCGAGCCGGGTGTGAACGAGGATCTCGCCGCGACGGCAGTCTGGGGCTCACAGCAGGCAACGCTACACGCGAGCGCAAAGTACGACGGCGTCTTCGGCATCTGGTATGGCAAGGGCCCCGGCGTCGATCGAGCTTGCGACGCGCTGAAGCACGCGAACTACGCCGGTACCGCAGCGCGCGGTGGCGTGCTCGCACTCTGCGGCGACGATCCGGCGGCGCGTTCGTCGTCGATCGCGCATCAGAGCGAACCCGCGCTGATCCACTGCGCGATTCCCGTCTTCAATCCGTCGAGCGTGCAGGAATATCTCGACCTCGGGCTCTACGGTTTCGCGCTCTCTCGTTACGCGGGTCTCTGGGTCGCGATGAAGTGTCTCACCGACACGGTCGACAGCGCCCGCTCGGTCGACGTCGGTCCGCAGCGCGTGCAGATCGTCGTACCGGTCGATTTCGAGATGCCGCCCGGCGGGCTCGCGATCCGCTGGGGCAATCTGCCGCTCGACGTCGAGCGTCGTGTGTATCAGCAGCGGCTTCCGGCGGCGCAAGCGTTCGTGCGCGCGAATGGACTCGATCGCGTCTCGCTGGGCTCCTCGAACGGCAAGCGGCGGCTCGGCATCGTCACAGCTGGCAAGGGCTACCTCGACGTGCGTCAGGCGCTCGACGATCTCGGCATCGACGAGCGCCGCGCCGCCGAGATCGGCCTTTCGGTCTACAAGGTCGCGATGGTGTGGCCGCTCGAGCCCGAAGGCGCCCGCCGTTTCTGCGCGGGACTCGAGGACGTACTGGTGATCGAAGAGAAGCGCGCGCTGCTGGAAGAGCAGTTGGCGCGCATCCTCTACAACCTGTCCGACCGGCCGCGCCTGCTCGGCAAGCAGGACGAACGCGGCGCACCGCTGGTTCCGTCCGAAGGCGAACTCGCGCCCGGAACGGTCGCCGAGATCCTGCGGCGCTGGCTCGAGTGTCGCGTGCCGGAGCTGGCCGCGACGTTGCCGCCGCGCCTGCCCGATGCGATCGCCGCGGCGGCCGGCGGCCTGATGCGACTTCCCAGCTTCTGCTCTGGCTGCCCCCACAATGTGTCGACGAGGGTGCCCGAAGGTTCGATCGCGCTCGGCGGCATCGGCTGCCACGGCATGGCGGTGTGGCTACCCGAGCGGCGCACGCTCGCGGTGACACAGATGGGCGGCGAGGGTGCCAACTGGATCGGGCAGGCGCCGTTCGTCGACACCAAGCACATCTTCCAGAACATCGGAGACGGCACCTACTTCCACTCGGGTCTGCTCGCGATCCGCGCCGCCGTCGCCGCCGACGTGAACATCACCTACAAGATCCTGCTGAACGGCGCGGTCGCGATGACGGGCGGCCAGCCGATCGAAGGCGAACCGGCGCTCGACGGCGCGGTGACGGTCCCTGAGGTCGCACGCCAGCTCGATGCCGAGGGCGTGCGCCGCATCGCCGTCGTCTCCGACCTGCCCGACAAGTACGGCGCCGAATCCCGCTTCCCGCCCGGCATCACGTTCCACCATCGCGATGAACTCGACCGCGTGCAGCGCGCACTGCGCGATGTCCCGGGCGTATCGGCAATCGTATACGACCAGAGCTGCGCCGCCGAAGCGCGTAGGCTGCGCAAACAGGGTGCGCTGGTCGAGCCCGATCGGCGCGTCGTGATCAACGAACTGGTCTGCGAGGGCTGCGGCGACTGTTCGGTGCAGAGCAACTGCATCTCGATCGAGCCGATCGAAACCGAGTTCGGTCGCAAGCGTCGCATCAACCAGTCCTCGTGCAACAAGGACTACTCCTGTCTCAACGGTTACTGCCCGAGCTTCGTGACGATCGTCGGAGGCACGCTCCGCAAGGCCGGCGGCGCGGCGCTCGATCCTGGCGGCGAGGATCTCTTTGCAAACTTGCCCGAGCCGGTGCAGGCGGATCTCGCGCGACCGTGGAACGTACTCGTCACCGGGATCGGCGGCAGCGGCGTCGTGACGGTGGGCGCGCTGATCGGGATGGCGGCGCATCTCGAAGGCAAGGGCGTGTCGGTGCTCGACGTGACCGGACTCGCGCAGAAGAACGGCGCTGTGACGAGTCACGTGCGCGTCGCACTGCGCCCCGAGGATCTCCACGCGACGCGCATCGCCGCGCAGGGCTGCGACCTCGTGCTGGGCAGCGACATCGTCGTCACGTCTGGAGCCGACTCGCTGCTGCGCGTGGGCAAGGGCCGCACGAAGCTGGTCGTGAACCGCCATGTCGCGCCGACGGCGGATTTCGCGACGCGCCCGGATCTCGATCTCTCACCGGACGCGATGGAGCAGTCGATCCGCGCGGTCGCTGGCGACGACGCTTGTCACTTCCTCGATGCGACTGAAGTCGCCACCGCGCTGCTCGGCGACGCAATCGGAATGAATCTGTTCCTGGTCGGCTACGCGCTACAGCGCGGCCTCTTGCCGGTGTCGCTCGCGGCGCTGCTGCGCGCGATCGAGCTGAACGGGCGCGCGGTCGCGATGAATGTGCGCGCGCTGTCCTTCGGTCGGCTCGCTGCGGTCGATCGCGAAGCGGTGGAACGCGCGGCACGCCCGTCGCTGCGAAGCGACGTCGCGCAGGCGCCAGCGTCGCTCGACGAGATCGTCGCGAAGCGCGTCGCGTTCCTCACTGCCTACCAGAATGCGTCCTACGCCGAGCGGTACCGAGCGCGTGTGTTGGCCGTCGCGAGCCGCGAACGCGAGCGTTGCGGCGCGGGTGCGACGCCGCTTGCCGAAGCGGTCGCGCGCTACGCGTTCAAATTGCTCGCCTACAAGGACGAGTACGAGGTTGCGCGGCTGTGGACCGACGGCTCGTTCCGCGCACAGCTCGGTCGCGAGTTCGAGTCGTGGCAGCGCATCGAGTTGCATCTGGCGCCGCAGCTGCTGAACCCGCGCGATCCCGACACGGGTCGCGCGAAGAAGCGGATCCTTGGGCCGTGGGTGTTCGTCGGGTTGCGCGTGATGGCGGCGTTCAAGTGGTTGCGCGGCACGCCCTTCGATCCGTTCGGTTGGACGGCGCATCGACGCCGCGAGCGCGCGCTGATTGCGGAATACGATGCGACGCTCGAGACGCTGCTCGTGGGCCTCGCGCCCGACAATCGCGATCTCGCCATCGAGATTGCGAGTCTGCCGGAAGCGATCCGAGGCTACGACCTGGTGAAGGACGAGCACCTGGCCAATGCGGAGGGCAAGCGCCGCGAGCTACTCGAAGCCTTCCGCCTGCGAGCGGTCGGAGCGGGGATCTGAGCGTCTGACCCGCTCAGAGCTCGTCGCCCCCCTGTGTCTCCTCGAACGCGTCGGCCGCATTCGCGGCGCGCAGCATCGCGAGTAGCGCGCCGGCGACGTCCATCTCCGCGAGCTTCAGCGGAACGACGAGGGCGATGTGTTCGTCGCCGTCGATCGACACCAACGCGAACGCGCCCGCCGAGAGCTGGGCATTGCGCCGCAATAGCGCGCGGGCCGCATCCGGCGCGAGCTCGCGCCCCTTCGGAATCCGCGCGGCGGGTGCGATCAGTCGCAGCGTCTCCCCGTCGGAGGACATCTCGTGCGTTAGCCACACGCAGTGCGAGCGACCCGGGACGGTATCCAGCTCGACGCGCAGCGAGGCGGCACCGATCGTCTCGACCGTCCGCACGCCACTGCTGCCGTGGTCGGCTTCTTCGCGCAGCAGGGAGCGCAGCTCGTCGAAGTTCATGGGGACCCCAGGTTGGCAATTCGACGGCGAATCGGCGCTGCGACGGAGCGACTTGAGATGCGCCGATGGCTTTCAGCGCATCCAGCCCGGCGGGACACTCAGCCGGCGCGCCTGCTCCTCGAAGTCGGCAATCTCGCGACGGGCATCTTGCACATCGATGCGCGCGTCGTCGCAGCTCTTGATCTCGACCCAGTAGGGGCCGCGGCGGCCACGCGCGACGTAGCCCGCGATGTCGCGATAGGGAGCCGGCGCTTCGCGGGCCTCGCAGCTTGAGAGCGTCGCCTCGGCCGACTCGAGTGCGCGTTGTCGCGTGAGGGCCGCGTCGCGCCACTCCGCTTCGCCGCGTCCGCCAACCGCCGGCGTTGCAGGTTCCCGAAGCACCGTTGCGTGCGACGCCTCGTGGGGTCCGGGCGCAGCCGACGGGTGCATGCTGAGCGTTCCCGCGAACGCTGCGCAGGGCGCGAGCGCGAGCAGCAGAACGCCTCGAAGGGAGTGCGGAGACACGCCTCGAGATCGGAGCGGCGATGCGACCGCTTGAGTGCGTCAGCTTCCCTCGGGCACGACGGGCGTCGGCTGTTCGTGGACCGGGATTTCATCGGGCAGGCCGCCGAGTGCGACCGCGATTTTCGAGAAGCCGAGGAACAGCGCGATGCCGGCGCCCAGCTCGACGATCTCGGCGGGCGCGAAACTCGCGAGCAATTCCCGACGCGCGGCCTCATCGAGCGCGCCCGCATCATCATGAAACGCGTCGACCGCGCGCAGCGCGGCCTGGTGTCGCGGCGCGAGTTCGCGCTCGGCCCAGTCGTCGCGGATGCGATCGACCAACTCTTCGGTGAGTCCTTCGCGTCGCGCGCCGGAAAAGCGGATCGCCTTGCAGATGGGGCAGTCGATCCTGCGCGCGTTGCGGATGCGAGCCATCTCCTTCGTGGTCTGATCGACGACGCCGTGGCTCCAAAGCGTTCCGTATGCGCGCAGGAATGCGCGGAGGGATTCGGGCTGCAGCGCCAGCGGACTCGTCTCGATCGGATCGGTCGACGTCGTAGCGGGCGGCTTCACGCGCGGCGGGATCATGAATCGGCTCCGAGTTCGAGAAAGCGCACGAAGCGCGAGAACCCGTCGAGGATCGCCAGCGCTTCGACGAACGCCACGGTGCCCGCGTCGCCGAGCGCGGCGACCACCGCGGCCGCGTCGACGTCACCGATGCCCTTCGGATCGAGCACGAACTGTTCCGCGAAGCGCAGGCACGCGCGCTCGGTGTCGTCGAAGGCGGCGCTCGTCCACCACGCTTCGAGTTCAGCGCGCTTCGCCGCGGGTACCGCGGCGCGTGCGTCGCGCATCGCATCGCAGAGTGCCGGCAATTCGGCGCCGATCATCTGCCCGATGCGCATGCGACACAGTTCGAGCAAGGTCGGGTCGACGAGCCGCTTCTCCCAGAACAGCGCGGCAAAGTCGCGGCAGGCGGCAAACAGGTCGGGGCGCAGCCCGAAAGCGCGCTCGATGGGCGTCGCGCCGGTCGCCGCTGCGGGGAGCCATGTCATTGCAAGACCATACCCCGAGGCCGGGCGCGAGCGGTTACCATGCTCGCGACGAGTCCGGCGAACGAGGAGAGTCGCAATGCGTTGGCGCGAAGGACGTCGCAGCGAGAATGTCGAGGATGCACGCGGAGCGGGTGGTGGCTTCGGCCGCGGTGGCGGAGGACTTCGCCTCGGTGGCGGTGGTCTGATCTTGTTGCTGCTCGGCGCGTGGCTCTTCGGCGCGGATCCGATGACGTTGATCTCGATCCTCGCGGACGGCGGCGGGGGCTCGACGATCCTGGTGCCCTTTGGCTCGGGGCTGTAGGGAGCTCCGGCGCCGGCCGCAAGCGACGAGGGCGCACAGTTCGTCTCGGTGATCCTCGCCGACACCGAGGACACCTGGACGGAAATCTTCGCTACGGGCGGCGAGCGCTACGTCGCGCCGAAGCTCGTGCTGTTCAGCAATCAGGTGCGCTCCGCGTGCGGCATGGCGCAAGCGGCGATGGGCCCCTTCTACTGCCCCAGCGATCAGAAGGTCTACATCGACCTCGCCTTCTATCGCGAGCTGCGCGACCGCTTCCAGGCACCCGGCGATTTCGCGCAGGCGTACGTGATCGCGCACGAGATCGGTCATCACGTGCAGACCCTGCTCGGGACATCGCAACAGGTGCGCGAAGCGCAGCAACAGGCGTCGCAAGAGCAGGCCAACTCGCTGTCGGTGAAACTCGAACTGCAGGCGGATTGCTATGCGGGCGTCTGGGCGCACCAAGCGAATCGCTCGCGCCAGCTGCTCGAAGAGGGCGACGTCGAGGAAGGGCTGAACGCCGCGTCGGCGATCGGCGACGACAACATCCAGCGCCAGACGCAGGGCACCGTGGTTCCCGAGTCGTTCACGCACGGGTCCTCGGAACAGCGCGTCTCCTGGTTCCGCCGCGGCCTCGAATCGGGGTCGATGAAGAACTGCGACACCTTCTCCGGCTCGTAGAGCAGGCTCCGCCCCGGCCGTCGTCCGGAATTGCCAGTAGAACTATTGACTTTGCTCCGGCTGCCGAATAGAACTAGCGATCGTTAGTTTTTCGGAACCCGGAGCCCTCTTGCCGAACGGACCCGCGTCATCCCCCGCGCTCGAATCGCCGTCGCTGCGCCGCAAGGGCGAGTTGACCGCCGAGCGCATTCTCGACGCGGCCGAGGCGCTCTTCGCGGAACGCGGCTACGCCGGCGCCTCGCTGCGCGACGTCGCGACGCGCGTCGACCTGCGGATTCCGTCGCTCTACAACCATTTCCCCAGCAAGGACGCGCTGTACGCAGCGGTGCTCGAGCGCGGGATCGGTCCGGTGCTCGCGATCCTCGGCGAATTCGGCGCGCTGGACGCGGCGCGCCGCGACCCCGGCGCGGTGATCGAGCGCGTGATGGCACTGCTGCAGCGACATCCGAATCTGCCGCGGTTGGTGCTCCACGAAACGCTGTCGGGCGGACAGCGCCTCACGCCGATGCTGCGCGAGTGGATCGCGCCGGTCTTCGGTCGCGCGAGCGAGATGGTGGAGATCTCGCCGGGTTCAGGCCGCTGGACGGCCGAACAGGTTCCGCTGCTGGTGCTCGCCCTGTACCACATGACGATCGGCTATTTCGCGAGCGTCGCGCTGTGGGCCGAGCTCAATGGCAGCGATCTGCTCTCGCCGCCGATCTTCGAGCAGCAGACCGGCTTGCTGCGCGAGATCGTCGCATCGCTGTTTCCCGCCGATCCCCCTGCGACGACATGAGGAGTTGCCATGGACGCGAATGACGTGAACGTTGCCTTTCTCGACCCCGCCACCTGGGATGCATCGATCCACGAACGGATGCGCTGGCTGCGCCGCAACGATCCCGTGCACTGGTCCGAGAAGGACGGCTGCTGGATCCTCTCCAAGTACGAGGATGTCTCACTCGTCTCGAAGGATCAGGCGACCTTCACCTCCGCACACGGCGTTCGGCTCGGCAACGCACCGAAGATCGGGCTGATCGATGAAGGCGAGCCGCGCCACGGAAAACTCCGCGGCCTGATCAACAAGGGCTTCACGCCGCGGATGGTGAAGAAGCTCGAGATCGCGTTCCGCGGCATCGTGAAGGAGTCGCTCGACGCGATCGCCAAGCAGGGGCGTTGCGACTTCGTCGAAGACGTCGCGGTGCCGCTGCCGCTGGCGGTGATCGCCGAGATGATCGGCATCCGCCGCGAAGACCGGCAGCAGTTCCACGCGTGGTCGGACGCGATGATCCGCGGCGACGGAGCCAAGGATCCCGTGATCATGGGCAAGGCAGGCCAGGCGTTCGTCGCCTACTCCGCCTACGTGACGCAGATCATCGAAGATCGGCGCCGTGAGCCGAAGGACGACCTCGTGAGCATCCTCGTCGGCGCGAACGACAGCGGGATGCTGGCGACCTTCGATCAAAAGCTCGAAGGCCACGACGATCACCAACTCGCATTGGCCAACAACGAGTTGATCATGCTGCTGGTGATCCTGTTGGTGGCCGGCAACGAGACCACGCGCAACGGACTCTCCGGCGGCATGCAGCTGCTGATCGAGAACCCGCGCGAGCGACAGCGACTGCTCGACAAACCGGATCTGCTGCCCGCGGCGGTCGAGGAGATGGTGCGCCTCGTCGCGCCGGTGCATTCGTTCGCGCGCACCGTCACGCGCGACACGCAGATCCGCGACCAACGAATCGAGGCGGGTCAGCGCGTGCTGATGCTGTACCCGTCGGCGAATCGCGACGAGGACGTCTATCCGGATCCGGACGTGTTCCGCATCGATCGCAACGCGCTGCATCTCGGCTTCGGGCTCGGCCCGCATTTCTGCCTCGGCGCGAACCTGGCGCGGATGGAGATGCGCGTCGCGTTCGAGGAACTGCTGCGTCGCTTCCCGGACATGGAGTATGCGGACGCCGCGGGCACCGTGATTACGCCCTCTGCGCTGGTACGCTCGTGCGTGCAGATGAACTTGCGTTTCACCCCGGAACGATGACCGCAAGCGGAGCGCGGTGAGCCGAAGGCGAGCGAAGTTCATCGGGCAAGCGGAGCGCGCAGCGAGCCGAAGGCGAGCGAAGTTCATCGGGACGCGACGACGACACAAAGGAGCAGGCGATGGTGCGCTACGACCCCTTCTCGGCCGAAGTGATGGAAGATCCGTATCCGATCTACGAGCGCCTGCGTGCGGAGGCGCCGGTCTACTACCTCGACAAGTACGACGCGTGGGCGCTGTCGCGTTTCGAGGACGTCTGGAATCTGTCGTCGAGTCCATTGCTTTCGGCGGCGCAGGGCACCACGCCTGCGCAGGTGCTGACCAAGGTCCAGCCGGTGACGCCGATGCTCAACCTGATGGACCCGCCCGACCACACACAGCTTCGCGTCAAGCTGCGCGGCTTCTTCCAGCCGAAGTCGATCGGAGCGATCGAGCCTCTTGCACGCGGCATCGTCACGCAGTGCCTCGACGAAGCGCTGCCCAAGGGCTCGTGCGACGTGATGGGCGAGTTCGCCATGCGTGTCTCGGTGCGCGTCGCGTGCACCGCGATCGGGATTCCGCTCGAGGACTGCGAGCTGCTCATGTCGCTGGTGAACCGCTTCTTCGGGCGCGAGCCCGGTGTCGACGGCATGACCGCGGACGGTCTGGCAGCAGCGATGGAACTGATCGGCTACGGCATGCAACTCGTCGACAAGCGGCGTCGCGAGGGCAGTACCGCGGTCGACGCGATCAACCTGTTTCGCGACGTCGAAATCGGCGGCCGCAAACTCGAAGACGCGGAAATCGCCTCACACCTGTCGATGCTGATCATCGGCGGCTCGGAGACCTTCCCGAAGACGTTCGGTAGCGCGATGCGCAGGCTCGCCGAGTACCCCGAGCAGCGCGCCTTCCTGCGCTCGACGCCGAGCGCGATTCCAGAGGCATTCCGCGAAGTGCTCCGCTACGACATGCCCACGCAGTTCCTGTGTCGCACCGTGTTGTCGGAGCTCGAGGTCGGCGGCAAGAAGCTCACGCCGGGCCAGGGCGTGCTCTTCCTCTACGCATCCGCGAATCGCGACGAAATCGAGTTTCCGAATCCGACTGTTTTCGACGTGCACCGCAAGCCGCCGCGCATTTTGTCGTTTGGCGCGGGCATCCACGCCTGCATCGGCCTCCATATCGCACAGCTCGAAGCCAGGATCTGCCTCGAGGAGACACTGCGCCGCATGCCCGATTGGGAGATGGACTGGCAGCAGAGCGAGCGCCTGCGCACCGAGTTCGTGCAGGGCTTCGCGAAGCTGGTGGTGAACTTCAAGCCGAGCTGAGCGCGCTTCGCACACCGCAACCTCCAGCCCGGGTGCAGAATGGCGCCGCGGGGTCGGGGCTGGAGGATTCGCGATGGGTGAGGCGGTGCGGACCGCGCGTGTTCGCCGGGTTGTCCGGGATCTGCGCGCTGCTGGGCTCGGAAGCGCGGGATCTGCGGGTCGCAGCCTCCGGAAATGAACGTCGGTCATTGGGCTCGCAGGCATGTCGCTAGCCTGCCCGATTGGCACGCCAGCCGAGGCGCCGGGAGATCGTCCGCTCGTCGCGGAGCGACGCCGTCCCGCACGCGCCTCGTGGTGCGTCGCCAGGAGGCATCGATCTTGCGCATCTCGCGTCCGAAGCCGAGACCGCGAAGCGGTGGGGCGATCCTCCGAGCGCTCGCGCTCGTGGCGTCCCTGCAGGCAGCCGGCGCATCGGCGCAGGGTTCGGCCGTGCGAATCGCGTCCTTCGATCAACCGATCTTTGCGGCCGCACCGGCCGGCGATTCGAGGCTCTTCGTCGTCGAGCGCCGCGGCATCATCCGCGTGGTAAAGGACGACGCGGTCCTGTCCACGCCATTCCTCGACATTGCCGATCGGGTATCTGCCGATCCAGGGCAGGAGGGGGGCCTGCTCGGCCTCGTCTTCGCCCCCGACTACACGCAAAGCGGTGTCTTCTACGTCTACTACACCGGCGACATCGATCCGTCGGGCGGAATCACGCTCGAGAGCCGCGTTGCGCGTTTCACCGCGAACCCCACCACGTCGAACGTCGCGAGTTCGCAGGAGACGGTGCTGTTCCGACTCGAGCAGCCCTACCCGAACCACAATGGCGGTACGATCGCGATTCGCGGCGGCTACCTCTACCTCGGCCTCGGCGATGGCGGCGATGGCAACGATCCCGAAGAGCGCGCGCAGAACGATCAGTCGTTGTTCGGCAAGATGCTGCGCTTCGATCTGGCGCAGCCGCAGCTGCCGTGGACGCCGGAGGTATGGGCGAAGGGCTTTCGCAACCCGTTCCGCTTCAGCTTCGACAGCGCCAACGGGGATCTCTACATCGGCGACGTCGGCCAGGACACGCTCGAGGAGATCGATGTCGAACGCGCCGATGCCGCGATCGGACGCAACTACGGCTGGGACGTGATGGAGGGCAGCGGCTGTCATCCCGACGGACCCCCCGATCCCGGCGAGCCGCCGTGCAACGACCCGTCACTGGTGCTGCCGGTTCACGAGTACGACAACGGTGAGCCGGTCCCCTGTGCAGTAACCGGGGGATCGGTCTACCGGGGCGCCGCGTCGCCGTCGCTGCGCGGTCTCTACTTCTTCTCGGATTACTGCGGCCGCGAGCTCTGGACCTTTCGCTGGGACCGCACGACCGGGCTTGCCGGGGACCTGACCAACCGCACGAGCGAGTTCCCGACCGGCGGCGCCGCAATCGACCAACCGGTGGCGATCGCCGAAGACGGGCGCGGCGAACTCGTCGTCGTGAGCCTCGGCGGTAACGTCTACCGACTGGTGCCCGAGCCGCACACCGGCATGCTTGGCGCGATCGCGTTCGCGACGCTGACGAGACTCGCGCGTCGCCGCCGCGAGCCGAAACGGAAACGCGTCGGCTTCTAGAACTGGAGGGTCGATCCGGATAGCGCCGTCTCTCCGTTGAGACCGTACGACGAGATCTTGAAGGCGCCCGCGCCGGACCAGTTCAAGTACCAGAGCCCGACCGTGACGGTGTCGGGTCGGATCTGGGATCGCCTGATCGGGACGTAGAACTGTCCGCTGACCGCGCCGTCTTCGCACTCCTGGACGTAGGCGAGGCTCTCGACGTTGCCGGGCGCGCCGACCCCGGCGAATGGGAAGCGACAGGCCCGCTCATAGGTCCCTGACTCTTGCGACAGCCGCCACAGCCAGACGCCATCGATGAGTCCGTCGTCGAACCCGGCGATCTGCAGCCAGATCCGCTTCGGCGCACAACCGACCAACGAGATCCCACACAACACCAATACGACGACGCCACAACGAACGAATCGGTTCACAACACAGCTCCCCTCTCAGCGCGGACTTCAGCGATCTCGAAGCGGTTCGTCGCCACCCCCGCGGCGGTGAACCCTGCGCTCTCGTCCCCTCAGTGACAGCGCGAGGGTGGAACCCGCGCACGTCGAGTCGCAACCGAGATGGCAGGACTCATTGGCAATCCTCCGGGAACTCGACGCACGGATCGACGAACTCGGGCGCGTCGGTCTGGGGCGCCTGTTCGATGATCTCGACGGCCGCGATCATCGGTTCCCCGACGACGGATTCGAAGCTCAGTGTCAGTGCCCCGTCGTCGACGTTGACGTAGATGACGCGAGAGTGGGCGCGTGCGAAGCCGATGCTCGCGAAGATGTCCACGTCCGGGATCGAGACGACGTTCTCCGCGATCACGTTGAAGACGCGCAGGCCTGCTTGCGAGACGGCGGGATCGAGCTCAGCGAAGTGGAGTCGGACCCGGTACGGGCCGATGCCGGCCATCGGGAACTCGAGCACGAGCGGAGGACCCCCGGCCTGGCCGTAGCGCCGCGACTGGTAGAGCTGGTCGTTGCCGGTCAGGCCGATCGCGACGCTGTCGAAGGCTACGCGGCCGCCGTTCGCGAAACTCGCGTCGGATGACCACACTTTGCCGCTCGCCGCGGTGAATCCAGGACCACCCGCATTGATCAGGTACTCGAGCGGCGCGTCCGGGTTGGATTCGACGAGGCAGCTTGCTGAGCAGCCGTCGCCGCCGACGACGTTGTTGTCGTCGCAGCCTTCGCCGATCTGCACTACGCCGTCGCCGCAGACGGCGACCTCGAGGGTGCAGGTGGCGCTGCAGCCGTCACCCGACACCGTGTTGCCGTCGTCGCAGGCTTCGGTGCCCTGGAGGTGGCCGTTGCCGCAGACGGGGATTTCGACCGCGCAGGTCGCGCTGCAGCCATCCCACGAGATGGTGTTGCCGTCGTCGCAGGCTTCGGTGCCCTGGCGGTGGCCATTGCCGCAGACGGGGATCTCGACCGCGCAGGTCGCGCTGCAGCCATCCCACGAGATGGTGTTGCCGTCGTCGCAGGTTTCGGTGCCCTGGCGGACGCCATTCCCGCAGACGGCGACCTCGATCGTGCAGGTTGCGCTGCAGCCGTCACCCGAAACGGTGTTGCCATCGTCGCAGGCTTCGCCGGCTTGCAGCTGGCCGTTTCCGCAGACGGAACCGCCAGAACCAGCCTGCGCCACGATGCAGCCGCGCTGTGCGCCGGGTTGAGTGGCTCCCGTGATGTCACACGTCGCGCTCGTGCCGACGTAATCGAGGAAGTCGATCGCTCCCGCAGGCGGCACCGGAGGCGTGCGGGGCCACCAATTCGGGATCGGACCGGTCCGCAAGTCGTTCGCTGGCGTCGTCGTCGCCCAGGGGTAGGTCCCCGGAAACGTCGCGATTGCCGTCATGGCCCCACCGCCCGGTGAGTAGGCGAGATTTTGCGTGCAGCGGTTGCCAGCGGTGACACCGGAGCCGTTGTAACACTCGGTGTAGTCGCCCGACTCCGACGTGAGGTAGCTGGTGTTATTGTAGATCTGGACGTTGCCCGTCAAGACCTCCGTCGAGGCGGAGGAGAACAGCACGAATTGGATCGGTGCGGTCGCGAGCGGACCCTGTCCCTGGTAGTCGAAGACGTTGTTTCGCACCGTGGTGTCGCTGCAGCGCACCGCGACGCCGATCGCCAGACCGCGATCTGCGACGCCGTCTTCGATGTCGTGGAAGTTGTTTTCGTAGACGATGTCCGCGCATGCGGCGCCCCGGTTGGGCTCCTCCGTCGCCGGACCCAAACAGCCGCTGGGGTGATTGCAGATCTTTGTCCACTCCGCTCCAGCCCCGGCTGGGCCATTCTTGGTTTGGATGTGGTTGTACGAGACGACGTTGCGCGTCGAGGGCAGCGGCACGCCGAACTCGCTACTTGCGCGCAGTTGCAGTGGCGCACCATACCCGCCCGAGGCGTCAGGACCCGGAGCCTTGAGCCAGTTGTGCGCGAAGGCTGTGTCCTGCAGATAGATGCGGGCGTTCGACGACGAGAACGGGCGATACCCGGGAAAGACGTAGACGCCCAGCCAGAGGCTCTGTTTGGTCGTGGCCAGCAGCTGGAACGACGGAGCCGCGGTGTTTGCCGTTCGCGTGCATACGAAATCCACGAACCAGAGTTTCGTGTTGAGCGTTCCAGTCCCGTTCCCCATGCCAGAGCACTCTTCGATCGGGCCGTCCAGCGTCAGGTTGAAGTACCCAGCGTTGTTGGTCGCGATCGAGCCGCCGAGCGGGACCGACCACTCGCGAGCGCTGATCGACGCGGTTCCGCCCGTGAAATGAACGACGAGGTTCGCGATCTGCCACCCATCGCGGATCCCAAAAAGGAACGGGGTGTTGGCGTTCACGATCGCGCGGCCCGTGCCGAACGACGAGATCAGACCTGCAGTCGAGCTACGGAACAGGACCGCTTGTGCGTCGCTCGAGAAGGTATCGCCGCCCTTGAAGAGGCAGCGCGACTTCTCCTGGTCCGCGTTGCAGCCACGCGGTGAACCAGTCGCGCCATTGGTCAGCGCCTCGTCGAATTGATTGGCTCCCAGCGTGACGCATTGGTTGACATCGCCGCTGTCGATGCAGTCCCCGTCCCCGTTCCGGTCGTTGGGGCAGCCAGCGAAGTTGCTTCCGGTCGAGAAGCACCAGGTGTTCGCTGCGAAGACGGTGTTCGGGTCGGCCACCGTGACGCTGCGGGTCACCGTGCCCCGCTCCAGATCCGGCGCCGTCACCTCCAACGTCGCGGTATAGGTGCCGGGCGTCTCGTAGACGTGTCCGACGATCGGGCCGAAGTCTTGATTGCGCGAGATCCCGGTTTCGGCGGTATGCCACCACGACTTGGCTGCGGATGCGACATCGCCGAAGTTCCAGCGGTACAGCATCGTGTGGAACTCACGCGTGTATTGCGGGTCGTCGGTTCCCGCTGAGTCGAAGTGCACCGCGCACGGCGCGACGCAGACGGCAGCTTGCAGGGGTGTCGCGGTGAAGTTGGCGGCCGGCGCGGCGTCGGCGGCCGGCGCCACCACGGTCGCGAGCAGTCCCAACCCGAGTCCGATGGCAAGCCCGACAACCTGAGCCGTGCGCGAGCGTGCGATACCCGTGCGGTGATTCTTCGTCATGGTCTACCCCCCGACTTCCTCTCGCATTCGGCCTTCAGTGAGCGAGCCATTGTGATCGAGCGCACAGACAGAAGGCTCGGGGCCGTCGCGATCGCGCATTGAGCACGCAGTTCCGGGGGCCAGATCATGGTCCGGGCGAGGCATAGTACCCACATGGGAGGGTTTCGCCCGGGTGGAAATGACTCTTCGCCATCCTCTGATGCCTGCGGGGTCTCGAGTGCTTGGCGGAGAATCAGCGGGCGTGGCGCCCGGGGCGGCGCCCTTGGGAACTCGGCGCCGACGCCAACGACACGCCGACCCTTTTCGAGACGATCTCCTGCGTGTGCCGCGATCGGGAAGACCAAGTAGAGCAGAAGCAGCTCGCGCATCTCGCTGGCCGCACCATCGCGACTGCGGTTCGCGCGGGCCCGCCGCGACCGGGGCCCTCGCGTATGGCCCATCAGCTCGAGGCGCAGCTGCGCAACCGGACCGCCTCGCAGCGATGCCGATCTCTATCTACACGATCGAGCGTCGAACTCGGTCAAGACGCACACTGCGCCGCTCGGGGTTCTGCCCATCCCGCTCGAATGGCCGCATCCCGCCAGCCGGGGCTCGACCACCGTCCCCGCCTGTCTCCATGCCGATCCATCTTCGAGGCGATGCGAAGGCTGAGGAGAAATGCGGGTGCCAAGCGCGCGATCCGTCGGATCGGGCGGATCGCTCAGAGCGCGTGAGGCCCGTGGCCGTCGAGGTTCGTGAGATGGATCCCTGCCGCCGTCGAGTCGACTGGCTCGAGCGCCTTGCGGAGCGCCGGTGAGGCCGCGAAGGTGCGGCGCCCCTGCAGCACGACGAAGCCGTGAAGCGAAAGGGCGCCGCTCCATGCGGGGTGAGATTGATTGGAGACGACCAGGTCGACCTCGCGCCGACGCAGGTAGTCGAAGCCGGCACCGATCACGTCGGGAGCATCTTCGGGCAGGCCGAGACAGTCGATGATCGAGCCGACGCGAAGGTCGCCGAAGCGGGGATCCCCGGACATCTGCGTCTCCATCACCACCACGAACCCGATGGTCTCGCCGCCGCGCGCGACGCGCAGCGCGATCCCGGGCGGCCAGCTGCCTTTGGGCAGCAGCGCGTTCATGTTCTTCGCGTCTCGCGCAGCGACCAGGCTGTAGCGATGTTTGCAGCGGTCGAAGAGTTCGTCAGCCCAGGCTCCGAAGCGCTCTACGGATTCGACCTCGATCGCGCCGCGCACGTGACTGCGAAGGCCGAGCGCGCCGTGCAGGGCGGTGAACCCCAACCACCCAAGGCCGGAGGCGGCGAGCAGATCTAGCCCGGCCCGGCGCGCGGCGGTCGTGCGCAGCCATGCGTTGCGGTGGAGGAAGCGCGCAGGCCGCAGCACGCGCACGCACATTGGTGTCGGGTGAAGCCACCAACCGAGCTTTCGCAGGATCTGGAGGACGACCTGATCCTCCCCGCCGTGCCCCCAGCTGTAGAGCAGTGGCTGTCGCCGTTCCATGTCGCGCAGCAGGCGGAGGGCCAGCGTGCTGTAGCGCGAGTCGATCACACCCTCGGAGACAGGCCCCTGGTAGTCGCAAACGGTTGCCGACGCTCCTTGCAGCCAACACGACTGGGGCTTCAGCGCATAGCCGCCCCGAACCTGTGTGCCGTCTTCGACCGCGAGATAATGCTCGCGCCAGACCGGCACGCCGGGTCGCTCCGGCAACCAGCTGTCCACAGGCTCCACGTAGTAGCCCCAGCTGCTGCCGGTCGCTTTCATCCGCTGGTTGAATGCCAGGACGGCGGGCTTCCACTGCTCGCCATGGCGGAGGATTTCGATCGGCACGCTCGAGGCTCCTCGGACGTTCGCTGAATTGAGCCTCGCGCGTGAAGCGAAACGCGGCGCCGAGGATACGGATCGGCCGGAGTTCCGACCAGTACATGCAGAGCACCGCAGTGCGATGACCACCGCCGAGCCGCACACTCGAGTGCTTCGGCACGGAGCGAGCGTGCACGCGTAGAGCCGAGTCGGATCCCGCTCGAGCGGGCTGGGTTCGCGAGGTCGCGCCGTGTCGAGGTCGAACTCGCGTTCCCAGCTGCGCCTCGCAGCCGCGACGAGACGCGCTTGAGACCGGCGCACGATCTCTTACGATGCTGCCCATGCAACCGCGTATCCTCGAATGGCTGATGTGTCCCTCGTGTGGGCGTTCCCTGGAACTCGAGGGAGCCGCGGGCGAGCTGGGTCCCGACGCCGACATCTCCTCCGGAGTCGTGCTGTGCGCCACGGGCCATCGCTACCCGATCCGAGCGGGTGTCCCGCGACTCCTCAGCTTCGAGGAACTCGGGGGCGCGGTCGCAAGCAACGATCGGCGGTCCGCCGACGCGCTCGCCATCGGCGACAGCTTCGGCGCGGAGTGGGAGCAGTTCGACTACGAAAAGAGTCGCACCTGGCACGAGACCGTGGAAGATCGCTGCCAGCTCTTCCTCCGCGAAGTGGATTCGACCGCAGCGGAGTTGGTCGGCAAAGTCGTACTCGACGCCGGCTGCGGCAACGGCACGCTGTCCATGGGCGTGAGCGGATTCGGATGCGATGTGCTCGCGGTCGACGTGAGCGACAGCGTGACGCGGGCGCACGCGTATGCCCTGCACCGGAAGAACCAACGCACCCACTTCGCGCAGGGGGATCTTTCGAACCTGCCGGTCCGTCCCGAGAGCATGGACATCGTTTTTTCGTCCGGCGTGCTCCACCACAATCCAAACACGCGCGACGCGCTCGAGATCGTGGCGCGGGCGCTGAAACCCGGTGGCAAGATCTACATCTGGCTCTACCACCCGGAGCCCGGGCTCAAGTTCTGGCTGCAGCTCCGGCTGCGCTCCGTGGTGAGCCCCCTGCCGGGCCCCATCAAGCGCGCTTTCGTCCACGCGTGGGTGGTGCAGGCGATGGCGCGACAACAGATCCGAACGCTGCTCGGAGTGAACGACGAAAAGGACCGCCTCAGTTGGCGAGAGCGCACCGTCGATCTGATGGACATCTACACGCCGCGCTATCGCTGGATGCATACACAGGACGAGGTCAAGGGCTGGTATCGCGAGCTGGGCTTCCAGTCGATCAAGACCAGCGAGGTTCGTCAGTGGGGCTTTGGCGTCGTGGGGACGAAGCCGGCGGTTCCCGCCCGGTGAACAAATCGGCGAGGATGCGTCCGCACCTCGCCACATCGTGCTGCGCGAGAACGCGGGCGCGGCCCTCGCGGCCCATCGCTTCGAGGCGTTCCACCGGCGCCTCGAGCACCTCCTGGAGGGCGGCCGTCAGGTGATCGAGCGAACCGGCGGGAACGAGCCAACCGCAGCTCCCGGATTCGACGAGTTCCGGAATGCCCGCAACGTAGGTCGATACGACGGGCCGGCCGAGGGCGAGCGCTTCCATGATCACGACTGGCAGCCCTTCGGCGAAGCTCGGCAGCACGAGCGCGCGCGCTTCGCAGATGTGCTTGCGCACGGTCTCCTCATCGGCGAAGCCGATCACGCGTACGTGCTCGCAGAGCCCGCCTCGCGCAATCGCGTCTTCGATCTGGGAGCGCAGCTCGCCGTCACCAACGAAGGTCAGATCGAAGGGGATCCCCCGGCGTTGGAGTTGGGCCACCGCCTCGACGAGCAACCCCGGTGCCTTGTGATCGGCGAGGCGACCGACGAAGACCAGCCTCGGTGCGCTCGGGACGGGCTCGGGCGGCCGATCGAAGAAGCCGGAGTCGACACCACATGGCACCACATGAACTTTCTTCCACTGCTCCTCGCTGCAGTTCCGGAAGATCTGGCTCCTGCAGAAACTCGTGATGGCGACGACGAAACTGGCGCGCGCGATCTTCTCCGGAAGTCCGAGAAGCGGTGCCTTGTCGAACTCCAGCGGACCGTGGATCGTGAAGCTGTAGGGGGGGCCTCCGAGCACGCGGCACAGCATCGCGACGGCGGCTGCGTTCGTGCCGAAGTGCGCGTGAACGTGCTCGACTCCGCCCTCGCGGAACGCTCGGAATAGCACGCAGGCCTCCGCCAGATAGACGAGATGTCGTAGCAGTCCGCGATCCGACCGATGGCCCACCTTGCCTGTCAGGGCGAGCGCAGCGAGGAAGCGGCGCGGCCGCGCGAGGGCCACCCGAAGCGTCGCGCGCACCAATCCCATCGCGCCCACTTCGAGCACGACCCGCGTCTTCTCGGCCTCCGCGCAGTCCGCCGGATCGACGAAGCCCTGTTCGCCCCTCCGCAGCGAGTAGCGCGCGATTTCCACCGCCCCGGTGCGCTCGACGGCGGCGATCTCGCGGCGGATGAAGCTATGGCTGACCAACGGGTATTGATTGACGAGGTATGCGATCCGCTTCCGCACGCCGGGGGCGCCCACTTGCGTCACGGCGTAGCAAAGCCAGCTGCGACAGCGAGGATCATCGGGACGCGAAAAGACACCAAGTGGATTCCTAGCGTTGCTGCTACACAGGAGGGGGATGCGACCTCGCTGTTGACGAACGACCGACAGCGCACAACGGCGGCGCGAAGAGGAGCATCCCGAGCGCGCCAGATTACCTGCGAGCGAACGAACGAGCCAGCTGACTGGTGAACTCGCGGAGAAGGCGCTCGAAGAAGCGATCGCGGGCACTCTTGGCCGCGACATTGCGGCCGTGGCGCCGCCGAATGATACGGCCGCGCGCCGCTAGACCCCCACTCGGAATCACGCTCGCCATCGACCGGGAGTCCTCGCTCTCAACGCGCCCAGGCCGCGACGAGCTGCGCGGTCGAAACCAGCGTGGCGACCGCGTCGAGCGTGTTCGCGAATACCGCCTCGACGTAACTCTGCGGAAAGCCGGCAACCCCATCACGGGGCAGTACGACCTGATAGCCGGCGTTCACCGCGTCGAAGGCGAGGTTCTGGATCGCGACATTCACCGAGACGCCAACACCAACTAGCGTTCGAACGCCGAGGTTGCGCAGCACGAAGTCGAGTTCCGTGCCGTGGAACGGCGACAGCCCGTGTAGCCGCGCCAACACCAGGTCGGACTCCTGCACCGCGAACTCCGGCACGATCTGCGCGGCCGCTGAGCCTGGCAGCAACTTCAGGGGCGCCTTCGCCATGTATTGAAAGATGCGCGCGTTCGCGTTCGCGCCCATGCCATCACCGCGCCGCTCCGCGGTGCAATGGATCACCGGAACCTTTGCAACGCGTGCGGCGCGCACCAGCGCGACCATGTTGGGCAGCGCCAACTGCGCCTCGGCCGCCAGCTCGGGCAGCTGCGACAGATCGCCCATCACGCCGCGCTGGCACTCCTGGGTGACGAGCGCGGTGTGCGCAGGATCGACGAGTGCGCGCAGGTCGAGGGCCATCAGCCGATCACTCCCGCGGCGCGCAGCCGCGCCACTTCTTCGTCGCCGAGATCGAGCGTCGCGC
>JANLTC010000065.1:0-2329 GCA_031362725.1 Deltaproteobacteria bacterium
CCGATCCCGATGCCTAGGCACAGCACCGCGACCGCAGTGAACCACGGAGACTTGGCCAGCCAGCGCAAGGCGTAGCGGGTGTCCTGGATCAGGGTCTGCATTTATCGGGGCTCCTCGCGATCCTCCACCACGCGGCCATCGAACAGATTCACGGTCCGATCGGCGTAGCGGGAGAATCGCGAGTCGTGGGTGACCATGCAGATCGTGGCGCCGCCGCGATGCAGCTCGCGCAGCAGGTCCATCACCGCTTCGCCGTTGCGCGAATCGAGGTTGCCGGTCGGCTCGTCGGCGAGCAGGATCGCGGGCTCGCCCACCAGCGCGCGCGCCACCGCCACGCGCTGCTGCTGGCCGCCCGAGAGCTGGCTCGGCAGGTGCTTCGAGCGGTGCGCCATGCCCACGCGCTCGAGGGCGGCCGCGACGCGCTGCTTGCGATCCGAGGCCACCATGGTGCGGTAGGTGAGCGGCAGCTCGACGTTTTCGGTCACCGTGAGGTCGCCGATCAGGTTGAAGCTCTGGAAAATGAAGCCGATCTCCTTGTTCCGGATCCGCGCGCGGTCGGCGAGCTTGAGGCTTCCGACCGGCTGGCTCTTGAGCAGGTAGCGGCCGTCGGTGGGCGAGTCGAGGAGCCCCAGGATCGAGAGCAGCGTCGACTTCCCGCAGCCCGAGGGGCCGGCGATCGAGACATACTCGCCGCGCCGGATCTCGAGCTCGATGCCGGAGAGCGCGTGGGTCTCGACTTCGTCGGTCACGAACACCTTGCTCACGCTCTCGAGCTGGAGCAACGACTCGCCGTTGCGCTTCTCGGACGTGGGGCTGCTCGCCGCGGCGGTGCCGGCGGCCGGACTTGCGGTCATGGTCTCACCTCGCTTCATGGCTTCTGGGGTCATGGTCTTCATTAGGATCTCCGGGAACCGTTTCTCACCACGACGCGGGGCCGTCATGACACCCGCGCCATCACTTCAACCGCACTCGATCGACGCCGTCCCAACGCGACATGTCGGAGAGGATGACCTCGTCTCCGACCGCGAGCCCGCCCAGGATCTCGACGGTATTGACCGAGACGCGCCCCAATCGGACGCTGACCCGGCTCGCTTCTCCACCGCCTTTCTCCATCGTGAAGAGCCCGACCGTGGTGCCGCTCTGTCCCAGGGTGGGGCGCCCGACGTAGAGCGTGTTGGCGATGCGCTCGATCTCGATCGTGCCGTCGACGCTGAGGTCGGGACGCGCGCCCTGCGGGAGCTGGCCCTCGAGTGCCACGTCGACCGCGACCGTGCCGTCCTGGACCGACGGGTCGATGCGCGCCACCTTGCCCTGGACGATTCCGTTACGGGTGTCGACCCACACGTTCAGTCCGAGCGTGACGTCCTTGGCCTGGGTCTCGGGGATCCGTAGCACCGCCTTGAGCCGACTGGGCTCCGCCACCTTGGCGAGCAGCGCGCCCGGATTGACCCACTGCCCGACCTCGAGGCCCATTTCCTGCAGCACACCTACGCTTCCGGAGCGCACCTGCATCGAGGCCACGCGACCCTGGTGAAAGCGGGCGATGGCGCGCATGCGCTCGACCTGCGCGCGTTGCAGCTCGAGCTGGGTGCGCGAGGTCGACTTCAACACCTCGAGGCGCTGCTTCTCGGCGTCGTAGCGCGCCGTCATCTCCTCGACGCGATCGCGGGAACGTTCGCGCTCGTTGCCCGAGACCAGTCCTTCGGACGCGAGCCGCTCGGCCGAGGCCACAGCCCGCTTGGCCTCCATGAATTCGGTATGGGTGCTCATCACCAGCCCCTGCTGCGCCAGCATCGCGTTCTGGAGCGAGGCCTCGAGAGTCGCCAGCTCCGACTGTGTGAGTCCCAGTTGCCGCTCGGCGTCGAGGGCCTGGAGCTGGACATCCAGGTTGCTCAGCTCGAGCAACTGGGTGGTCACCTCGACCGGCGTGCCCGGCCTCACCAGGATGCGCTCGATGCGACCCGCCGTGACCGCCGAGATCCAGCGGATCTGCTCCGGCTGAAGCGTCCCGGTGCCTCGCACCTGGCGCAGCATCGGCCCGCGCTTCACCACGTCGGACCAGAGTGTGGCGCGCTCCACCGTGGGTGCTGCCGGCTTCAGGCGGCCAAATCCCACCGTGGCCGCCGCCAGGCCGACCACCAGGCCGGCGTAGAGGTAGGGCTTGCGCTTGCGTCTGGGTGCGCGCGGGACGTCCAAGATTAGCTCCTAGAAGATAGGGTCGCGCGGCGCCGATTGGAGGTGCAACTGGAATTTTCGGGGCGCGCACGGCCCGATTTGCCAGCCTTCCATAGACCAAGAAACGGGCCAGGACTGGCTGGGTCGCGAGATC
>JANLTC010000208.1:0-9620 GCA_031362725.1 Deltaproteobacteria bacterium
TGACACGCGGCCGACACCGTTTCGCGGCGCGTATGCCCGACGGACGCACCGACGAGCGCGTCGTCGAGGTCGACGCCAAGAATCGGCGCATCGTCTTCCGCTGAGATCGCGCACGCGGCAGCGACTCGACGTTCCGGCGCCGGATTCGAAGCCGGCATCCCACATCGGTCGAGACGCACGCGAGCGCCCTCGGTCTGTCCGCCGCGGGCGCATCCGAGCGGCCGACCTTCGAGCAGCGCGGCATGGGAAGCGCACGCCACTGCACGCGATCGCCGACTCCTCGCACACGAGGATCGAGCGCACGTAGAAATCAACGCCGACGCAGAGGACGCCGAACGTCCGACCGAGGCTGGCGCGGAACGCTGCGAAAGACGAAGTCGATGCTGAGGAGATCGATCGGGAGATCACCCGGTGCAAACCGAATCGCCGCGCTACCGAAGGAAACGCTGGCACTCCCGTGGAAGTGACGGCGCATGGCTTACGTGGAGCGGGAAACGGGATTCGAACCCGCGACCCTCAGCTTGGGAAGCTGATGCTCTACCAACTGAGCTATTCCCGCGTCCGGGCGCAACATAGTCGTTGGCCGACCAGCACGACAAGGGGCTCGCGGCTTCAGTTTGCGGGTCAGGCCTCGTCGATCAGATCGACGAAGAGCCCGTCGAGTTCATCGGCGTCGGGAATCATCGACAGCTCGGGGCGCGCGTTCGGCGCGAGGCGCCGCGAGGCGGTGGTATCGCCATCATCGACCACTGGCGCGGCGGTGTGCCACGCGCCCGGAGCCGTCTGTTCGGGGCCGATCAAGTCGGAGGGGATTTCCTCTTCGCGGGCTGTTCGCTCGAGGCCATGGCTCCCGTGCCGTCCGCCGTGGGTCGAGCCGACGTCCACGAGCGCATGCGCGAGTTCATCCCTGACGCTCGCACCCATGTCCACTTCGAGATCGGGCAGATCGAGATCGCGGAGGCTGGCACCGGTACCCGCGTCGCCCAGCGACTCGAGCGACGGTTCGGCGTCGAACGAATCGTCGAAGGCGTCGCCGTGCTTCTCGGGCGCGATGGCGACTGCAGCGGATGCGGCGATCGATGGCGCCTGCTGCGCCCACGGCAGGTCGCGAGCGGCGCGTTCGACGTCGGCGCACGCGGGCCGCGCACGGCCTTCGAGATGGGCTTCGAAGAGCGTGTTGTCGGCCAACGCATTCAGGCGACGCGGCAGTCCGCCAGCGCGCTGGGCGAGCGCGTCGAGAACGTCCGACCCGAAGAGCGTTGCGTCGCCCCCGGCCACTTCGAGGCGATGCGACACATATCTGCGTGATTCGGCCGGCGAGAGCGGCGCGAGGCGCAGGCGCAGCTCGACACGCGCGAGCAGATCCGGGTCGCACGCGAGCGTCTCTTCGAGTTGCGGCGAACCCACGAGCACGAACGACAGCAGACGCTCATCCTCGTGCTCTAGACTCGAAAGTGCGTGCAGTTCTGCGAGCGCGTCGGAACCGAGCGATTGCGCCTCGTCGATCGCGATCGCCGCACGGCGGTCGGCGCTGCGCAGTGCCACCAGATGGGTGTGCAGTTGGCGCATCGCCTCGCCTCGCCGCCGCGGCGGCGACTCCACGCCGAGTTGACGCGCGATCGCCGAGCGCAGAGCGTCGGGATCAACGCCCCGCGGCGGAACGAGCAGGCCCGCTTCGAAGCGATCCGGATCGAGCTGCTCGATCAGCGCGCGCGCGACGGTGGTGGTTCCGCTGCCGACTTCGCCGACCAGTACGCAAAGCTCCTTGCCCTGCTCGACGCAACGGCGCAGCCGGCGACCGACGTCGACGTGCGAACGGCTCGCGAACCAGAACTCGAGCTGGACCTCGTTGCGAAACGGATCCCGCGCGAGACCGAAGTGTTCGAGATGCTCCAAAGGGCGCGTCCTCAGAAGAAGGAAACCTTGCGACGACGGGGCGATCCCGGCGGCGGCTGCGGAGGCTCGGCCTCGATCGGTGCTTCGGCGTCGATCGCGAGCGACTCGCTCGATTCCGACGTGACGCTCACCTCGGTGTCTGCATCGTCGCAGGCCTCACCTGCTTGTTCCTCGGCGTCCTCCGACGAGAACTCGTCGAAGTTCTCGTACGACTCGGCGACGACCGGCTCTGGCGCGGCCGCAGCAGGCGCCTCGTCGGCAGTCTCGGCGATCAGATCGTCGAAGGACTCGTAGACTTCGCCGCTTTGGCCCTCGTCCGCGGCGTCATCGGCCGTCTCGACGGGTTCGCGCAGCAGCGCTTCGATGCGCGCGCGGACGTCCTGGAACTCGCCATCGAGTTCGGCGACACGCCGAAATGCATCGAGCGCACGTTCGCGATCGCCCTCCACTTCGCGCGCGCGACCGAGGTCGAAGCGCAGCGCCGTCTCTCGCTCGGGGGGAACATCGGGCGACGCCAGCGCCTGTTCGAGATGACCGATTGCATCGCTCGCGCGTCCCACGTCGAGCGCGCAGAGACCCATCATGTGCAGCGCGTCGAGTCTTCGCACGGTGCTGCCGAGCGCGTAGTGGAACTCGCCGATCGCGTCGTCGAGCAGACCCATCTCGCGATACGCGATGCCGAGATCGAAATGCGTCTCGACGTCGCCGTCTCCGAGTGTCCGCGACACACCGCGTTTGAACTCGGAGAACAACGAGGAGAAACCATCCTGGTCGGTCGATGCGCCCGCGGGCGTCGCGGGTGCTCCATCGGTGATCGCCTCGGACAGCTCTGCGGCGAGATCGAATGCCGGCGCGCCCGCATCCTCGGCGATCGAAACCTCGGGCACCGTCAGCTCGGGCTCGGATGGAACTTCCGGTTGCCGAGCGGTGACGTGGATCGGCGTCGACTCGGCTAGCGGCGAAGTCTCGGGGATGGATTCCATCGCGGCTGTGACGGCTGCAAGCGGCTCCGGCGTCGCCGCAGCGGACGGGGCCGACGCCGCTTCGATCGCAGAGCCGCCCTCGGTGACGTCATCCGCAGCGATGATCTCCGGCCCCGCCGCGCCGACATCAGCGCCGCGCTCTTCGTCGTCACTGTCGTCATCCGGCCACATCTTCGTCGGGCCGAACTCACGCGCGGTCAGGTCCAGGTCGTCGGGCGGCTCGACCTCTTGTACGGCCTCGAACGCGGCCTCTTCTGCAATCGGCTCGTCCTCGGTCGCGAACGCGGCGTCCGCCACCGGTTGTGCCGCGTCCTGGCCGCGCGCAACCGCAATCTCACCGAGCCGAAGCAGCGCGGAGGGATGATTCGGTGCGCGCTGCACCACGCGGAGATAGATGGCTTCCGCTTCGTCGAGCAATCCCTGCTCGAAGTAGAAGGACGCTTCCTCGAGATCTTCGGTGATCTCCGCCGAGGTCGTGCTGGAGAACTCGCTCGGTGCGGATGCCGCAATCGCAGCCGGCACGTGCTGCGCTTCGGATTGCGGCGCCGGAACAACATCCGCAGCGACCCCGAACGGGTCTGCGACCGGAACTTCCGACTCGGGATCGGACGGCAACGCGGGCTCGGGCTGCGGCTCGCAAGCCACCTCGATTCCGAGCGGTTGCGACAACTCGAACGCGGGTTCGCTTTCGGGCTCGGGCTCGTGCTGCTGTGGCTGCGCGATCGGAGCGGGCTCGACGAGGGGCTCGGCAGCGGCTTCGGTCGCGAGATCTGCCACTTCGAGGCGGTCGAGAGCTTCGGGGTTTTCGAGCGGCGAGGTCTCGTCTGGCGTCTCGTCTACCTCGAAGTGCGTCGGCTCGGGCGCGGCCGAGTCGTTCGAGACGAAGTCGCCGTCCCCTGGCATCTCGACGAACGCGTCGGCGTCGATCTCGATCTCGAAGTCACGCGGCTCCGTGTCCGACTCGTCGCACTCGGGCGACGCGAGCGCCGCATTGGCGGCGGCGGTCGTCTCGGTGGCGGACGGATCCTCTGTCGGGTCGCCGAACTCCGCGGCGTCGATGTCGATCTCGATGTCTTCGAGTGACGCGGAATCGTCGACGTCTTCTTCGCTGCCAGCAGCGGGTTCCGCGGGATCGGGAGCAGGCGCTTCGCAGAGTTCCGCTGTCGCGGCATGCGTGGGGACGACCGCATCGGGCAGCGCGGCGGCGGCGGCGTCGATTGCTCCGATTCGACTACGCAGCATTGCGACGCGTGTCGCGTCGCCGATGGCGGCTGCGGCCTGCGCGGCGCGCAGCCAGGCGTCCACCGCGAGCGACGTGTCTTCGGCGCCCGCGTGGGCATCGCCCAGCAACTCGAGCGCCGCGGCGTTCTGAGGCTCGCTCCGAAGCAAGAGATCGAGGCTCGCAATGGCCCGTTCGCGCTTGCCGTAGCGGAGATACACACCCGCTTCTGCCAGCAGCTGATCGATGTCTGCGGGCGCTTCCAACACTTCCGTAGGTGCAACGGCGACCGGTGCGGAGCGGGCAGCCACGGGCGGTGCGGTCGGTCTCTCTCGGACGCTGGCGGTCGCCTCGGCTTTCGCGATCGGCTTCGCGGGCGCAGCCGCCTGCACTGCCTGGGACGAGGGCCTCGGCGGTTCCGGGACGCTGGGCTCGGCCTGCGTCGCAATCGGTGCAGTTGGCGGCGCGACCGCGGGTGCCGGTTCCTCGGCGAGCGGCTCGGCGTCGTCGGTGAACACAGATTCGTCCTCGAGCGCCAACGGTTCGACGCCGATCCCCTCGCTGCCGAACGGAGACTCGGATTCTCGCGCTCCGGCGACGAGGGGCCCGAGTCCCTGCGGATCCGTGGTGCCACCGAAGTCGAACGGTTCGCTCGGAATGTGGCGCTGCAGGATCGCGCGCGCGCGGTCCTCCATGCCGTGCGCGATCCACGCGTCAGCGGCCTTGCGAAACGCGTCGATCGCACCGCTCTCATCGCCGAGATCGGCGAGCACGCGAGCGAGAAGTTCGTGGGACTCGGCCCGCTCAATGTCGATGGCGATGAGCTTGCGGACGAAAGTCTCGGCGCGCTTCGGCTGCCGTCGCTCCAGCCACAATGCGATCAGCGACTCGTGCGGCTCGACGCTCTCCGGAGACAGCTCGAGTACGCGCTGCAACACGACCGCGCGCGCTTCCCAATCCCCGAGGCGCTCGAGCTCCGCGGCGACTTCGTTGAATTCGAGCAGCGCCTCGGTGCCGAGTCCTTCCTGCAGCAGCAACTCGGCGACCTTCAACCGGCTCGTCGTGTTGGCCGCATCGAGGCTCGCCATGCGCCGCAACAGATCGAGCGCTTCGCGCTTGCGCCCGTCGCGCTGATAGGCCTCCGCGGCGGTCTGCAGCGCGACCATCGCCTCGGAGGTGAGCCCCAGGCGTTGGTAGAGATCGGCGAGCGGGATGTAGACGTCGAAACGCTTGCCGTCGAGCTTCGAGACCTGCTTGTAGATCGCTACGGCCTTCGCATCGAAGCCGTCTCGGGTGAACTGGTCGGCGACCTTCAGGTAGGCGGCGATCGCCTCGTCGGTCTTGCCGAGACGCAGCTTCAAATCGCCGACCTTCAGCCGCACGTTCGCATCGCGCGGATCGGCGTCGAGCAGCGTCTGATAGTCCTTGAGCGCCTTGTCGACGGCGCCCTTCTGCAGATTCTTCTGCGCGGACTCGAGCACTTTTCGCTTGTTGATTGCCGCCAAGCCGCCCCTCAGCGTCCGAGCAGAAGTGGTGCGCAGGGGCAGCCTGCCGAAGCAGCGCTCCCCACGCGGACGTATCGGGCTTCAGCGGTGCTCTCTTGAGGCGGAGCGTGTTCCGGCATTGCGTCTTTGGAGCGGATCGCGCCGGATTTGAAGCGCTGCCTCTTCAGCGGCTCGTCGCTCCTCGGACCCGAGCGCGTCCGCCACGAGCCGAACGCCCAGAAGTTTCCCGAGAGCCATCGGCAGCGCCTGGCCAAGGACGTCCCGGGCCCGATCGGCAGAAACTCCGAGTTCCCGCAGACTGGTAGCGCCCCGCCCGAGACCCACTGCCTCGGCTGCCGAGACGGGATCGGGCTCGACGCGAATCGAGCCGTGCTGCAGCACCGCGCCCGACGCGCGGCGCTGGGCGCTGCCGGCGAGCTTGCGGCCGCCGACGCAGATCTCGTCGGTGGCTGCTGATGCGAAACAATCGAAGCCGGCCGACGGCGCGATCGCCGCCGCGCTCGCGGCGCGATCGGCCTCGACGCCGAGTTCTCGCAGCGCGAGCAGGATTGCATCCGAGAGAAGCCGATACGAAGCGTCGAGGCCGTCCGGCAGCGCGGTCGCCGGCGCGGCGACGGCGTAGGTGAGATCCGCGCCGTGCAACACCGCGCGGCCACCCGTCACGCGCCGCAGCACTTCCACGCCCGCATCGCGACACGCGGCGCCGGTTGCGGCGCGGAGTGGTTGCCCATAACCGAGAGAGAGCCAGGGTGCGCTCCAGGAATAGAGACGCAGAACGGGTGCGGCGCCGGTCGTAGCGCTACCGAGCAGCACCTCGTCGACCGCCATGTTCCACCATCCGGTGGCGGCAATCGGATCGACCAGCAGCCGCCAGTGATGCGCCATGCGACCGAGTCTAGACGCTAGACCTACAGCTGCTCGCGCAGCTCCAGCAGGTGACGGCGCAGCAGGAATCGCGCCTTGCCGAGATTGCCGCCCTCCGCGAGCGCGACCACCAGGAACAACTCGTCGTCGACGGAACGGAACAGCAACGTAAAGCGCGCGAGCCCCACGACGACTTCTTCGAGTCGCCCACCGCTGAGGGCGTCCGCTGCCTTGCGCACGTCATCGAGGATGCGGCCGAACTCGATGCCCGCGGCACTGACGTCGCCGTCGAGCACGCTGAGATCGGGGTTCTGTGCGCGGAACTCGGCGACGGCGATTCCGTCGCTGCCCATCAGCGCGACGCCGATCGCGCCGCTGCAGCCGTCGATCATCTTTTGGAGCGTGGGCTCGAAGCTCATCCGTCACCTCGTCGCAGCCGCCCGAGCCAACGCTCGAGGGTGTTTCGTACGTCATCGTGGCGCCGGCCCCTGCGCGGCGCCTCACTGCCGGGTTCGAGCGATGCGCGGATCGAGCGCGCCGCGTCGCCGTCGCCCTGACTTTCCAACAGCGACGCCATCGTGCGTGTGCGGAATGGCGAGCCAGGAGCAGCGGGATCGGCCTCGGGCCCGAGCAACTCGGCTTCGCGCATGGCTTCGAAGGCGACTTCGTTGGCATCGTGCATCGTTTCGGGCTCGGGACTCGCGTCGCTGAAGGCGCGCTCGAACTCGCCGTCCTCTAGCGTTCCGAGTTCGAACGGCGATGCCTCGCGCTGCGGCGGGCCGTCGATCAGCGTTGCGAGGTGGCGACGCGCTTCGGAGTCGCGACCGAGATCGAGCAATGCCAGTGCGAGCGCCGCGCGCGCAGCCGGGGATCCCGGTTCGAGCGCCGACGCGTCCCTGGCGAAACGCAGAGCGGCGTCGGGATCACCGGCTCGACGCTGCGCTTCCGCTCGCGCGACGAGCGCCGCCGCACCACCGCCGAGCGGCGATGCGCCCCGCGGCGATTCGAAGTCCAGCTCCACGGTCGGCCCTCCCCCTTCGGTCCGGCTCATCGTCGTCCGTTCCCCAGCGCGCCGCGCGGCAGGATCTCGGCAGGCGATAGCCGGACGATCTCCGCTTTGCCGAGTTCCCGCACGGCGATGAACTGAACGTGCCCGTCCTTGCGCTTCTTATCGACACGCAGCGCATCGAGATAAGCCCGCCGCGGCAGATCGGGAGGCGCGGTGGGCAGATCGGCGCGCTGAAGCAGCGCCTCGATGCGATCCGCGACCCCGGCGGGGGCCAGGCCCATCGCCTCGGAACGCCGCGCGGCAAAGACCATCCCGATCCCGACGGCTTCTCCGTGCAGCAGCTTCCGGTAGCCGAGCAGGGTCTCGATTGCGTGCGCAAGCGTATGTCCGAAGTTCAGGATCATCCGGAGACCGCCCTCGCGCTCATCCTGCGCGACGACATCTGCCTTGATCTGGCACGAGCGTTCGAGCACATCGAGCGTGGGACCCGGCTCGAGATCGAGAATCCGCTCGATGTCGCGTTCGAAGCGCTCGAAAAGCGCAACGTCGCGGATCACGCCGTGCTTGATGACTTCGACGAGACCGTTTGCCCGTTGGCGCCGCGGCAGCGAACGCAACGTGGCGACGTCCATCCAGACGAGACGCGGCTGGTGAAATGCGCCCACCAGATTCTTGCCGCGCGAAAGGTCGACGGCGACCTTGCCGCCCACACTCGCATCGGCCATCGCGAGCATCGTGGTCGGAACCTGCACGAACGGGACCCCGCGCATCCAGGTCGCCGCGAGCAAACCCGCGAGATCGCCGACCACGCCGCCGCCGAGCGCGATGACCGCCGTGCTGCGATCGGCGTCGAAGTCGAGCAGCCCCTCGTAGAGCCTGCCCAGCACCCGCAGGCTCTTGCTCCGCTCCCCGTCGGCCACGACGATGCGACGGCTCTTGATCCCGGAGGATCGCAGCGATCGTTCGAGGCGCGCGCCATAGCGACGCCCGACCTCGGGGACGGTCACGACGATCGCGCGCCGGGCTGCCGTGCATTCCGCGATCGCCGCGCCCGCCTGATCGAGCGTATCGATGCCGATGCGAATCGCGTAGCTCCGTTCGCCGAGCGAAACCTGCACCGTGCGCATCGCCCTCCCCTCGTCTCCACGCACTTCACCGAGGGCGTCGAGGACCCGCTCCGTCACCGTATCGACGTCACCCTCGTCGACGTCCACCACGCACGTCGCCCGTGCATACTGCGCTTCGCGCGTCTCCAGCAGTTCGCGCACGCGTGCGAGACGCGCGGCGGCGGTGAGTCCGGCGAGCAGCGGGCGCGCGTTGGCGTCGCCGATGCGCGTCAGCAGCGTCTCGGGACGCGCTCGCAGGTACACGATCTTCCCGCTTGCCGCGAGCCGCTCGGCTACACCCGGCTGTGCGATCGCCCCGCCGCCAAGTGCGACGATCGCAGGCCGACCCGCCACGCGCTCGATCGCTGCGCGTTCGAGCGTGCGGAACGAGACTTCCCCTTCCTCCGCGAAGATCGCCGCGATCGACTTGCCCGCGACGCTCTCGACGAGCGCGTCGGTATCCACGAAGGGGCGCCCGAGACGTGCAGCGAGCCGGCTTCCCACGGCGGACTTTCCCGCCCCCATCATGCCGACGAGCCAGAGCGTTCGCGCCATGGCGCGCATCATAATGAAAAGGCGGGGGAAGCCGAAGCTTCCCCCGCCGTCTCGATCAACCCCGCTCGTCGACGCAGACGCCGGCGAGCCGAACACGGGTCTGGTGGCGCTTTACTAGCTCGCGGCTTGCGGGCTGACGACCACCGACGGCTGCACGAAGATCAGCAGCTCCTTGCGGCGATCGCGCACGCCACGGTTCTTGAACGCCTGACCCAGGACCGGCAGCTTCCACAGGTAGGGCACGCGCGATTCCTTCTCCGCGGTGTCGATGATGTAGATGCCACCGAGCACGAGCGTCTGGCCGTCCTTCACCAGCGTCTCGGTCTTCGCCTGGTTCTTGGCGATCGCCGGCGAGCCAGTCGGTGTCTCGACGCTGCTGTCTGGCGCGTTGCGGGTCACCTCGATCGCCATGATGATGCTGCGGTCGGCCGTGATGTGCGGCGTGACCTTCAGCGACAATACAGCGTCGATGAACTCGAGCTG
>JANLTC010000219.1:0-10550 GCA_031362725.1 Deltaproteobacteria bacterium
CGACCGCAACATCCTCGCGAACCAGGCCTACAACGCGTTCTCCGCGTTCGCCGAAGACGCGCTGGTGCGCATCGAGCCCGACGACATCCGCAAGCGGGGCAGGGTGCCGAAGAACGGCAGCCTGTTCTTCACGATCTTCCAAACTTTCATGAGCGGCCCGCCGAAGGACGGCCACCCGTCGCCGTACTTCGGCGAATACCCGCCGGAGTTCTTCGACTTAATCGTCGTCGACGAGTGTCACCGCGGCGGCGCGAACGACGAGAGCAACTGGCGCGGCATCCTCGAATACTTCGCGCCGGCCGTGCAGCTCGGCCTCACCGCCACGCCCAAGCGCAAGGACAACGTCGACACCTACGCCTACTTCGGCGACCCGGTCTACGTCTACTCGCTGAAGGAAGGCATCAACGACGGCTTCCTCACGCCGTTCAAGGTGAAGCAGATCTCGACGACGCTCGACGAGTACGTCTACACGCCCGACGACAAGCTGATCGAGGGCGAGATCGAGAGCGGCAAGCGCTACGTGGAGTCTGATTTCAACAAGATCATCGAGATCAAGGAACGCGAAGCCCACCGCGTGAAGATCGTGATGGACGAGATCAATCAGGCCGAGAAGACGCTGGTGTTCTGCGCGACGCAGGATCACGCGCTGGCCGTCCGCGATCTGATCAACCAGATGAAGTCGAGCAAAGACCCGAACTACTGCCAGCGCGTCACCGCCAACGACGGCGCGCTCGGCGACCAGCACCTGCGCGACTTCCAGGACAACGAGAAGTCGATTCCGACGATCCTCACCACGTCGCAGAAGCTCTCGACCGGCGTCGACGCGCGCAACATTCGGAACATCGTCTTGATGCGCCCGATCCACTCGATGATCGAGTTCAAGCAGATCATCGGCCGCGGCACGCGTCTCTACGACGGCAAGGACTACTTCACGATCTACGACTTCGTGAAAGCGCACCACCACTTCAGTGATCCCGAGTGGGACGGCGAACCGCTCGAACCGGAGCCGAAGGAGCCGCGCTATCAGCCCACGCCGCCGGTTCCGGATGGCGCGGTGCATGATCGACCGGAGGAGCCCGCTCGGCGTCAGAGAATCAAGGTGAAACTCGCCGACGGCAAAGAGCGCACCATTCAACACATGATGGCGACGACCTTCTGGCATCCCGACGGGACGCCAATGTCCGCGAAGCAGTTCATAGAGCTGCTCTTCGGCCAGCTACCCGAGTATTTCAGCGACGAGGCCGAACTGCGCGCGATCTGGAGTGCGCCCGAGACCCGGAGGAAACTCCTGCAGGGTCTCGCCGAGCGCGGCTTCGGCGGCGAGCAACTCGCGGAGATGCAGACGATCATCGACGCCGAGAAGAGCGATCTCTTCGACGTGCTGGCCCATGTCGCCTACGCGCTGCCGCCCGTCACCCGCGCAGAACGCGCCGCACGAGCCAAGCTCGACATCGCCGCGCACTTCAACAACAAGCAGCAGGTCTTCCTCGACTTCGTGCTGTCGCACTACGTCCGCGTCGGCGTGGAAGAACTCGACCAGGAGAAACTCACGCCGCTACTCCGGCTTGCGTATCACGACTCGATCGCCGACGCGGTGGCCGATCTCGGCAGGCCGGATGAGATCGGCAAGGTGTTCGCTGGGTTTCAGAAGTACCTGTATCAGCGACAGGCAGCTGCATGAGTCCGACCGTCTTCCGCAAGGGTGGTTTCCGCTTCTACTTCTTCTCTCGCGAGGAACCGCGGATGCACGTTCACGTTCATCATGCGGATGGCGAGGCGAAGTTCTGGCTAGAGCCCGAGATCGAGTTGGATCACAACTACGGTCTCAGTCGTCGCCGCATCGTCGCGGCGCTAGCGTTGGTCCGGAGGCATCAGGATGAAATCTGCAGCGCGTGGGAAGACCACTTTGGGCGTTGAGATCACCAACGTGTCCAAGCATGGATTCTGGCTGCTCGTTGGCAGCGAGGAGCTGTTCGCCGCATTCGAGAGCTTCCCCTGGTTCAAGGAAGCACCCGTTGGCCATATCCTGAACGTCGAGATGCCGAGCGCGCACCATCTTCATTGGCCGGACCTCGACGTAGACCTCGCCGTAGAATCGCTGAGGAATCCGGACGCGTTCCCTCTGGTGAGCGGTGTGATCAACAAGAACGTGTTGAAAACGCCGAGCCGTGCACGGCAGGTAAAGCCCAAGGGGATTCGGTCAGGCGCGGCTCGCCGCTGAGCTGTGACGAGAACTGCGGACCACCACGAGGGCAGCGATCTCGCCCTCGTTCCGCGCACCAACATCACCGCCGAGCTACTCGGGGAGCAATCGAGGCAGAAGCATTAGCTGACGCCCGCGACGGACCCCATGCGTCCGGCCCAACTCATGGCATACTACGTGCCACAAATAGAGCCGTCGCACGCAAGGAGAGAACCCCCATGTCGAGTCCCCACCGGATCTTCGGCATCGAGATGTCGCCGTACTCGGTCAAGGTGCGCTCGTACTTCCGCTACAAGGGCATCCCGCACCAGTGGATCGTCCGCAGCGCCGAGACGCAGGCCGAGTACCAGAAGTACGCGAAGCTCCCGATCGTGCCGCTCGTGGTGACGCCCGAGGGCGAGGGCATCCAGGACTCGACCCCGATCCTCGAGCGCTTCGAGGCTGCGCATCCCGAGCCCAGCATTTTCCCGCGTGATCCCGTCGCGGGGTTCGTGTCGGCGCTGCTCGAAGAGTTCGGCGACGAGTGGGGCAACAAGTGGATGTTCCACTACCGCTGGGCGCGCGAAGTGGATCAGCTCTGTTCGGCAGGCCGCATCGCGCGCGCGATGATGCCCGCTGCGACCGACGAGCAGCACGCGGGCATGACCGCGCAGATTCGCGACCGGATGGTGAACCGGGTGTGGTTCGTCGGCTCGAGTGCGCAGACGGCGCCACAGATCGAGACGTCGTTCCGGGAAACGATCGCGCTGCTCGACACGCACCTCGCGACGCGGCCCTATCTGTTCGGCGCGCGTCCCGCGTTCGGCGACTTCGGGCTCTTCGCGCAGCTCTACGAAGCGTGGACCGATCCGACGCCGGGCGCGCTGATCGAAGGTCGCGCGCCGCGGGTTCTCGACTGGATACACCGGATGCTGTGGCCGCACGCCGAGGGCGACTTCGAGCCGTGGCCGCGTCTCGAGCCGACGCTGGCGCCGCTGCTCGAGCAGCAGGTCGGGCGACTCTTCCTGCCCTGGACGCTGGCGAACGCCGCGGCGATCGCGGCCGGCAGCGACGCGTTCAGCGTCGAACTCGCCGGCCAGACCTGGGCGCAGAAGCCGCAGAAGTACCACGCGAAGTCGCTGCAAGCGCTGCGCGCGAAGTGCGCCGCCGCCGCCGGCAATCGCGAACTCGACGCGGTACTCGAGCGCGCCGGCTGTCTCGCGGCGCTGCGCAGCGGAAGCCACTCGACCTGAAACGCGAGGAGGAATCATGAAGCTCGGAATCGGTGCGGTCCCGTTTGGTCCGAAGGTGTCGATCAATCTCGACCTGATCCGCCGCGCCGAGGAACTCGGCTTCGATTCGGCGTGGACTGCCGAAGCCTATGGCAACGACGCGGTCAGCACGGCCAGCTGGGTGCTCGCGAAGACGAGCCGGATCAAGGTCGGCACCGCGATCATGCAGATGCCCGCGCGCACGCCGGCGATGGCGGCGATGACCGCGATGACGCTCGATCATCTCTCCGGTGGCCGTTTCATCCTCGGCCTCGGCCCGTCGGGTCCGCAGGTCGTCGAGGGCTGGCACGGCGTTGCGTACGGCAAACCGCTCACGCGCACGCGCGAGTACATCCAGATCATCCGCCAGATCCTCGCGCGCGAGAAGCCGCTCGAGTTCCACGGTTCGGAGTATCAGATCCCGGCCACTGGTCCCGGTACGACAGGTCTCGGCAAGCCGCTGAAGAGCATCCTGCACGGCAACCCGAAGCTCCCGATCTACACCGCATCGATCAGCCCCAACGGATTGCGCTGCGCGGCGGAGGTCGCCGACGGCGTGTTCCCGATGATGATGGACCCGGAGAAGTTCGACCTCGCCTACCTGCCCTACCTCGAGGAGGGCTTCGCGGCGGCGGGCAACGGCAAGAGCCTCGCGCATTTCGCCGTCGTTCCCGGCGTCAGCGTGATCGTGACGGACGAACCCGAGAAGGCGCGCATGGCGGTGAAGGGCGGCATGGCGCTCTACATCGGCGGCATGGGCGCGCGCGGCAAGAACTTCTACAACGACCTCGCGAAACGGCTCGGCTACGAAGAAGCGGCCGTGCGCATCCAGGATCTGTTCCTCGCCGGCCAGAAGGCGGAGGCAGCGGCGGCCGTGCCCGACGAGCTGCTCGACGCGGTGCACCTCGTCGGCTCGAAGGATCGCATCCGCGATCGGCTCGCGGCCTGGAAGGAAGCGGGTCGCAAGGGCTGGGTACACACGATGCAGATCGGCACGTCGCAGCCCGAAGCGCTCGAGCTGCTCGCCGAAGAGTTGCTCTGACGCGATGCCGAACCCGGGCCCGTTGCGAAGCGCTGCGCGCGGCGAGCCGTCTTCCGATGGTCGTCAGCGGCGCAGCGAGCGCAGTCGTGAGGCGATCGTGCAGGCGCTCATCGAACTCGTCGGCGGAGGCATCCTGCAGCCGACCGCGCAGCAGGTAGCCGAGACCGCGGGCGTCGGCATCCGCAGCGTGTTCCGGCACTTCGCCGACATGGACAGCCTGTTCGTCGAGATGGACGCGCGACTGCAGGCCGAAGCGCTGCCGCTGCTGCGCGGCGATCCGCCCGACGCCGACGCGGCGAAGCGCGCCCGTGCGCTCGTCCTTCGCCGCATCGCGTTCTTCGAGAAGATCGCGCCGTACAAGCGCGCGGGAACGATCCAGCGCTGGCGCTCCGAGTTCCTGCGTGGCCAACACGGAGTGCTGGTGCGCGCACTGCGCGCGGACTTGCTGCGCTGGCTGCCCGAGCTGCGGCGTGCGCCGGCCGACGTGGTCGATGCGCTCGATCTCGCGCTTTCGTTCGAAGCGTGGGATCGCCTGCGGACCGACCAACGGCTCGGCCGCGACCGCGCCCGCGACGCGCTTCTGCGTACCGTCCTAGCACTGCTGGCCGTCCGCGACTGCTGACCGCCAAGGAGACCCCCGTGCCCGAAAGACCGTTGACCATCGTGGGGATGCCCGGCTCCCCCTACAGCCGGAAACTGCGCGCCGTGATGCGCTATCGGCGCGTTCGCCACTTGTGGGTGCATCACGGATCGCCGGAAGCGCGCGGGCTGCCACTGCCGCGCGTCTCGCTGCTGCCGTATCTGATCGTGCCCGGCACCGATGGCCAGCCCGAGGCTGCGGTCGATTCGACGCCGCTGATCCGCCGGCTCGAAGCGCTGCAGCCGGGCCGCTCGGCAGTCCCGCTCGACGCGGCACTCGCCTTTCTCGACGTGTTGCTCGAGGACTACGCCGACGAGTGGCTGACGAAGGCGATGTTTCACTACCGCTGGGCGTTCGCACCCGACATCGCGAAGGCCGCCGCGATCCTGCCGCGCTGGTCGCGCACGAATCAGCCGGAGGCGCAGGTCGTGGCGCTCGGTCGCATCTTCGCCGATCGGCAGATCGCGCGCCGGGGCGTCGTCGGTTCGAGCGAGACGACGGCGCCGGTGATCGAGCAGAGCTACCGACGTCTGCTGGCGCTCCTCGACACCCATCTCGAGACTTCTCGTTTCATTTTTGGCGCGCGCCCGGCGGCGTCGGACTTCGCACTCTACGGACAGCTGACGCAGCTCGCGGGTTTCGATCCCACCTCGGCGGCCATCGCACTCGAGATTGCGCCACGCGTCGTCGCGTGGGTCGATGCCGTCGAGGATCTCTCCGGACTCGAGCCGCGCGACGAGGATTGGCTGCGACGCGATGCCATCCCGGACACGCTGCGCGCGCTCTTCGTCGAGATCGGCCGCGTCTACGCGCCATTCCTGCTCGCGAACGCCGACGCGATTGCGCGCAAGGCCGATCGCGTCGAGTGCACGATCGACGCTCGACCGTGGGTGCAGCAGCCGTTCCCGTACCAGGCGAAGTGCCTGGTCTGGCTGCGCGAAGCCCGCGCGGCGCTCGATGCGCGCGATGGCCAGGTGGTCGACGCCGTGCTCAAAGGAACGGGTTGTGAGCCGATCTTCTCGAAGTGAAGGAAGCGCCATGATGGGTCTGTGGATCTGGATCGCGGCGGTGTCGTTCTACGGAGTGTTCTGGCTCTGGTACGTCGGCATGCCACGACCCCTCAGCCGCGCGGAGGTCGATGCGCACATGGCGACCGTCGCTGCGGCGGGTCTCGGTGTCACGCCCGAGCAGATCGCAGCGCTGCGCACGTTCCTCGAAGCCGACGACGGGCGCGAGTTCTTCATGCTGAACCTGGTTCGCATCGCCCCCGGACCCGTCGTCGCACCAGGCGCCACCGAAGCGAGTAGTGCGCGCGCGGTTCTCGACGGCTACACGCGACACTTCATGCCGGCGCTGTTCCGACGCGCCGGGCATCCGGCTTTTTTTGGCCGCGCCGCCGGCGGCTACCTCGAGCAGTGGAACGTCGCGCCCGATCCCGGCTGGAGCTTCGGCGCCGCGATCCGCTACCGCAGCCGGCGCGACATGATCGAGCTCGTCGTCGATCCGCGCTTCGCGAACGCCCACGCGTTCAAGGCCGCCGCGATCGCGTCGACCTTCGCGTTCCCGACGTCGCCGGGCTTCGTGATGGTCGGCCCGAAGATCTGGGTCGGACTCGGACTGGCGTTGGTCGCGGCGCTCGCGCAGCTGGCATTGGGCTCGTGGGGCGGATCGAGATGACGGCGCACGACGTGACGCCTCCCCGCCGCCGATCCCGGCTACCCCGCGATTTTTCCATCGGGGCCGGAGCCGACGCGTAGACTGCCCGCACCACGGCCGATCCGAGGAGCGCCTGCGCGGTGCGACTCACGTTCGGAGGCAGCCATCGCCGGTTTCCACGAAGCGATCGAGGCGGCGCGCGGACTCGCGGCGATCGCGCAGATCGGGCTCGGTTTCACCGGCTTCATCGCCGTCGTGGTGACGCTTTCTGGCGACCCGCGCAGCTGGGCCAGCATCGACCGACTGCGCGTCGCGAGCATGCTCGGCAACAGTCTCGCGACGATGTTCTTCGCGTTGCTGCCGTTCGCGCTGGTCCACGTCGGGGCCTCTCCCGAGGCGACCTTCCGCATCGCGAGCGCCCTCCTGGCTTGCTTCCTCACGACCAGCGCGATCGTGATCCTGTCGCGCCGCGAACGTCGCGACGTGGTTCCCCGCGGCGTCGTGTCGATGCCGATCGTGGTGTTGACCACCTCGCTACGCACGCTGATCATCGCGTTCGAGGTCGCCAACTCCGCCGGCGTCTTCGGCGGCGCATCGATCGGTGTCTTCATCTTTGGCCTGATGTGGTTGCTCGCGGAGTGCGGCTTCCTGCTGGTTCGATTGCTCTTCGTGCGGCCGTAGTCGCGATCGGAGCGAAGGACCCGTCGTCGGGTCGCTCGACGTCGAACGCCTGACGGATGCACATCGCGACGCGCGGACTCCCGACGATCGTTCGGCCGAGGCCTGCGTCGTGTCGCATCGATGCAGGACGTCAGCGAGAAGGATTCCTAGCGCTTCAGCTCCGTGCTCAGCTGGTCGTACCAACGCTGTTGGAGAACAGGATCGCTGCGCCCCGAAGTGTCGCGATCGAAGTCCGTGTTGCGCGTCGTCATCGCTTCGATCGCGTCGCGGAACACCGCATCGACCGCGCGCTGCAATGCGGCCACCGCCGATGCGGGCGAATCGCCCGTCGCGCTGAGCGCGCGGACCCGCCGCGTCAGCTCACGCGCCGCGATTTCGGCAATCGCGAAGTGGATCTGCTCGTGTTGCAGTACGTACTCCGGTCGCTCGTCGTCCAGCTCGGGATTCCACCAGGAGCAGTTGCGATCCATCTTCGCGAGGAACGCGACCTGCGAAGGCCGCGCGACGGTCGCGCCTCCGGGCTTCGTCTGCCGTACTTCCAGCTGCAGCGCGCGCTGTGGAACGACGTTCGCACACGTGAACGCGCTCATCTGCGCTGCGTGGCGGGCATTCTCGATCGGCGGAGCGGTAGCCCGAAAGTCGGCGCGCGTGAGTCGGCGATACGGAATTCCGTCGGTGTGCGTGAGTTCCGCCGCGTCGACGAGCCTCGCCTTTGGCAATGCGTAGTCGGGAAGACGCCCGCACCCCGCCGTGACGAGAAGCAGCGCAATCGCCGCCCCGATCCGCGCTGACGGCTGGCTATCGGCCGGCCGCATCGCGCCACCCCGCAGCGGCAAGTCGATACAGCCGGTGTGGCAGATTCGCGTGTACGACCTCCCGCTCGAAGCGGAACCCGACCTTCTCCATCACGCGCTGCGACGCGCGGTTCGTGACCAGCGTGAAGCACACCAGATCCGCGAGCCCGAGCGTCTCGAAGCCGGCGCGCACGCTTGCCGCAGCCAACTCGGTCGCGAGGCCGCGCCCCCAGAACGCCGCTGCGAAGCCATACGCGACCTCCACTTCGGCGCGCCCCCCGACGACGGTGTGCTGGAGCCCGCCGCGCCCCGCGAACGCGCCGGTCTCGCAGTCGCGCGCGATCCACAGTCCAAAGCCGTACTCGCCCCAGTGCGCGATCCAGGCATCGACCGCGGCCCGCGATTGCGCGGCGCTGCGCACTCCGCCGAGCGTCGCCATCACCTGCGCGTCGTCGTGCATCCGTTCGATGTCTGGAAGGTCTGCGGGCGTGATGCGTTGCAGATGGAGACGCGCCGTGCGGACCGATCCGAGAACGGCTGCCCGCGCCGCTTCCACCTCAGCGTTCGCTTCCGAAGAGCGGCACGTAGTGTTCGACGCTCGGGAACGGTTCGTAGAATCGATGCAGCAACGCCTTCCAGCGCTGGTAATCCGGCGAACCCCGAAATCCGACCGTGTGCGCTTCGAGTGTGTCCCACCAGACCAGCAGCAGATACCGACTCGCGGATTCGACACAGCGTCGCAGTTCGTGGCGCTGGTAGCCGGGCATCGACGCGATGATCTGTTGCGCCTCCTCGAACGCAAGCTCGAAGCGCGCGCTCTCGCCGGCGCGAACGTCGAGCACCGCGACTTCGAGGATCATCGGTGGCTCGCGCCGGCGAGGCGGCCGCCGCATGCGATCCCGATGCGGGTGGAGGCCGTGATCATGCGACTCCTCGAATCAGCGCGTAGAGAACGTTGTAGACGTCGAAGGCGATCGAGATCCACAGCGTGACGGTCACGGCGTCGAGCCAGATGTGATAGAGCTGATCGAATCCCCGATCGCCCTGCGGGCGGCTGCGGCGGCGCGTCATGTAGATCGCGAGCGGCGTCCACAGCAGCACGAAGGCGATGCCCGGAAAGCGGCCGACGCCATGGAACATCGCAACCAGATTGAAACCAAAGAGCGACGCGATCATCGTGACCGCCAGCCAGCGCGCTTCCACCTTGCGCATCACGAACAGGATGCCGAGCGTGAAAATCAGGAACAGCCAGCCGCGCCAGATGTTGACCCACAGCGGCAAGCCCGCGACGTATGCCTGTACCGCCGTCTCCGTCTCGCGGTAGCGCGCGAGGAACTCGGCGCCGGTCATGCGAGTCGCATCATCCCGCGCCGCCTCCGGCGCCACCGCCCATCGCCTTGTTCAGGAACTTCGCGAACGGGTCGCGCGTGGAATCGGTGTGCCACTCGTACTCGGTCAGTTCCGCGATCGAGTCGGCCTTCGCCTTGCCGTAGAGCCTGGCGATCACCGCGAGCGCCATGTCGCCGCCCGCCGACACGCCGGACGAGGTCGCAAACGGTCCGTCTTCGACCCAGCGCGCCGCGGTCACCCAATCCACTTTTTCGCTCTGCATCCGCGCCAGATCGAAGAACTGTTTGTTCGACGTGGCGCGGCGGCTGTCGAGCAGGCCGGCCTTTGCGAGGATCGCCGAGCCGGAACACACCGACATCGTCACCTCGGCCGTCTTGGCGCGATCACGCAGAAATGCGTGCAGCACCTCATTGCCGAGCTGTGCCACGGTGCCGAATCCCCCGGGCAGCAGGATCAGGTCGAGCGGCGGGCAACTCGCGAAGTCGAAATCCGCGACCGTCTTCGGCCCCTGGTCGGACGCGACCGGTCCGACCTGTTCGGCGACCGTCACGATGCGCAGCTCGGGGCCGACACCGCCGAACATCTCGACGGGTGCGTAGTAGTCGAGCGCCTCGAAGCGGTCGTAGAGGATCGCACCGAGCGTTCGCGTGCGTTGGGTCTGGGTCATGAGATGGCTCCGGTAGAGGGGGCGTTCGTTGCGGGAGAGTACGAGAGATGGGCAGGGAACGCGTCCCGGTACGGCTGCGCGCTCAGCGGGCGCGTTCGTCGTCGTCGCCGCCGTCCCAGTGCCCCGCCAACGCCAGCAGCACCGCTGCAACGGCGTCCTTGTGCTCGAGCATCAACAGCCGTGCCCGGCGCCCCGGGCCGAAGAGCAGCGCGCCGAGCGCTTCCGCGTCGATCGCGACGCGCACCGCGAGCACGCGCGGACCGTGGC
>JANLTC010000226.1:0-24083 GCA_031362725.1 Deltaproteobacteria bacterium
GGATCACGTGTTCGGGGATCTGGTCGTGGCGCACCAGCCGGCGGCGCTCGTCGAAGAACTCGCCGATCGGCTTGCCGTCGCGGTCGTAGACGATGCTGACGAGCGGCGGGTGGTAGTCGTCGATGCCGCGCATGTCGGGCAGATCGCTGACGATCGCGAGATAGAGCGCGATCGCGGTGCCCACGGCCCCAGCGACCGCGAGGACCCCGAGGCCCACGAGCGCCAGCGCGATCCGCCTGATGAAGGACCTCATCGATGACTCCGGAGGAGGGCCGGCAGGCTAGCCGACGGCTCCGAGACTGCGCTACCGAAAGGCGTCTGCTGCGCGTCGCCCGGAGCCCCGCTTTGTCGAACGTCGTGTTCTCGATGCTGTTCGTGATGGACCCGATCGGGCCGATCGCGATCGACAAGGACACGACCTTCGTCCTGATGCTCGCGGCCCAGGAGCGCGGGCACCGCGTCTTCTATTGCGAGCCGACGGAGCTCTCGGTCGAGGAGGGCAAGCCCGTCGCACGCGCGCAAGCCGTCACGCTGCGTCGCGAAGTGGGCCGCCACGCGGATCTCGGCGCGCCGCGCACGCTCTTGCTCGACGACGACATCGACGTCGTCTTCCAGCGCAAGGACCCCCCGGTCGACGTCGACTATGTCACGGCGACACAGATCCTCGCGCTGTGCCGGCGCGCGCTGGTGCTGAATCGACCAGATACCGTGATCTGGGCCAACGAAAAGCTCTACGCCGTGCAGTTCCCCGACCTGATGCCCGAGACGCGCGTCTCGCGTCGCATTCCCGAGTTCGTCGATTTCCTTGCCAAGCTCGGCGGTGAGATGATCGTGAAGCCGCTCGGTGGCAAGGGTGGCGAAGGCGTCTTCCATCTGCGTCACGACGACCGCAACCTCTTCTCGATCCTCGAACAGGTGACCGGCCTCGGCACGCGCTGGGCGATGGCGCAGCGCTATGTCCCCGCCGTGCGACAGGGCGACAAACGCATCCTGCTCCTCGATGGCGAACCGATCGGCGCCGTGCTGCGCGTCCCCGCGAAAGGAGAGACGCGCGCGAATCTCCACGTCGGAGGCACGGCTGCCCGCACATCGCTCGACGCGCCCGACCGCCGCATCGTCGAGCGCCTGCGTCCCCATCTGCTTCGTGACGGTCTCTTCTTCGTCGGCATCGACGTCATCGGCGGCTACCTCACCGAAGTGAACGTCACGAGCCCCACCGGTATCCAGGAAATCAACGCGCTCGAAGGCGTCCGCCTCGAGATCGAGGTGATCGCGGCCGTTGAACGCCGCGCAATCCAGCACAAGGCCGTATCCAGCACGTAGCCAATCCAGCAAGTAGCACGGACCCCTCTCCCCGGAGGCCCCGCGCCCCCAGTGATTCCTCGCAGTTCCGACCCCTAAACCCCTGAAAAAGCATTGACACCCAATGGGTGCAGGGTCATCTTGCCCTCGACACTGCGTCCCTAGACCCCGACGCGGCGTCGTCTCCTCCACGTTCCCGCAAGCCGCATCCCCGGCACTGCCACAACGAAGGAGGCGGCCCCATGGCCACGAAGATTGCCAAGACCGGCATCACCCGCGAACGCGGGTGGCTCTATTACCTGGACAAGAACGGCGACGTCAGTCGCACGAAGATGGCGCGCGGGAGTGCGCGCACGCAGAAGAGCAAGCCGCAGCGGATCGCCAAGGTCGGCGTGAAGCGCGAGACCGGCTTCCTCTACTTCGTCGACAAGGATGGCGATGTCGCGAAGGCGAAAATGGCGAAGCCCGGTTCTCGCCGGAAGAGCGTGCGGCGCGCAACACCGCGCACGCCGCGTCGCAAGGTGGCGGCGACTCGCGCCAAGCCCAAGCGCAGCGCGCGCCGCTAAGAGGTCGCAAGGTCGAAGCGGCAGGCCGGACGCATGTCCGGCCTGCCGTCGTTCGTTGCGATAGCGGTATGCTGGCCTCGTGACGTTTCCCGCCGATCCCAGCGGCACTCCGTACGCGATCCTCATCGTCGATGACGAAGAAGGCATTCGCGAGAGCCTCGAGCTGACGCTTGCCGACGACTACCGCGTCTTTACCGCCAAGAACGCACAAGAGGGTCTCGCGATCGTCGAGCGCGAGAACATCGCGCTGGTGATCGCCGATCAGGTACTGCCCGGCATGACCGGGGTCGAGTTCCTCGAGAAGGTCATCGAGTACAACCCGAACGCGATCCGGATGATGCTGACGGGCTACGCGGATGTGGCATCGATCGTGCGCGCGGTCAACGAAGGCCGCATCTACCGCTACATCCCGAAGCCGTGGGAGCCCGAGGAACTGCGCGTCAACGTGCGGCGTGCTCTCGAGTCGTACTCGCTGGCGACCGAGAACGCTTCCCTCGCCGCGGCGCTGCGCGATGCCAACGACCGGCTCCGCCAGGAGAATCTCTACCTACGCCGCGAAGTGCAGCGCCGCTACGCGTTCGAGAACCTGATCGGCTCGAGTCCCGCCATCCACCGCGTCTTCGAGGTGATGGAGAAGGTTGCGACCACCGATGCCACCGTGCTGCTCGCCGGCGAGACCGGCACCGGCAAGGATCTCGTCGCGCGTGCGATCCACTATGCCGGCGTGCGCAAGAGTGGTCGCTTCGTCGCACAGAACTGCGGCGCACTGCCCGACACGTTGCTCGAGAGCGAACTCTTTGGCCACAAACGCGGCGCCTTCACCGGTGCGCACGAAGACAAGAAGGGCCTCTTCGAACTGGCCCACAACGGCACGATCTTCCTCGACGAGATCGGCGAGACGAACCTCAGCATGCAGGTGCGTCTGTTGCGCGTGCTGCAAGACGGCGAAGTGCGCCCGCTCGGCGCCTCCGACGTGCGCAAGGTCAACGTGCGCGTGATCGCCGCGACCAATCGCGACCTGCGCAAGATGGTGCAAGAGGGCGCGTTCCGGGAAGACCTCTACTATCGGCTGCGCGTCGTCGAGATCACGATCCCGCCGCTGCGCGAGCGCCGCGAAGACATCCCCGTCCTCGCCCATCACTTCCTCGAGGACGCCAACAAGCGCATGAATCGCGGCATCAAGGGCTTCACCAACGCGGTGATGGACCGCCTCGTCGCCCAGCACTGGAGCGGCAACGTCCGCGAACTCCAGAACGAAATCGAACGCATCGTCGCGCTCGCGGGCGACGCCGACACGATCAATGTCGACATGCTCTCGGAGCATGTGCGCGGTCGCCCTGCAAAGGACGACGCCAGCGCCGGCGGTGAAGAACTCCTCGATCTCTCCGACATGAATCTCGCCGTCGACGACCTCAAGCGAAAGCTGATCCGCCAGGCGCTCGAAGAGACCGGCTCGAAGAGCAAGGCCTCCGAGAAACTCGGCATTCCGCGGCAGTCGTTGCAGAAGATGATGAAGCGGCTCGGCATGAAGGACGCCGGCGCGGAGTAGCGGCGCCCGAGGAAGCGCATGGACTGCAAACTGAAGCTTTCGGGCGGCACGGTGATCGACGGGACGGGAGTGCCGGGCGTTCGCGCCGACGTCGCAATCGCGGGCGGGCGCGTCGTGGCGCTGGGAGATCTCGCCGGACTCGAGTCCGCGCGCACGATCGACTGCGGCGGCCGCGTCGTCGCGCCCGGCTTCATCGACATCCACTCGCATGCAGACTGGCTGCTGCCCGATGCGGACCACGGACGCCTCGTCGAACCCTTCGTGCGCCAGGGCATGACGACACTCGTTGCGGGCAACTGCGGCTTCAGCCCAGCGCCGATCTCCGCACGCAGTCGCGACGCCGCGCGTGGCGCGAGTCGGCTGCTCCACGACGGCTCGCTCGATCCCGACTTCGAGACGATGGGGAGCTTTCTCGATGCGCTCGAGCGCGGCGGCGTGGCGCTGAACGTTGCGCAACTGGTCGGGCACGGCACCATACGCGCTGCAGTGACGGGCGCGCTCGAGCCGGCCGCGCCAACGCCCGACGAACTCGCCGCGATGGAGCATCTCGCCGACGAGGCACTCGAGGCGGGCTGCGCGGGCATCTCCACCGGACTCGGCTATGCGCCGGGGATCTTCGCTGGCGAGGAAGAGCTCACGGCGTTTGCGGTGATGGCGGCGCGTCGCGGGCGCCTCTTCACGTCACACTTGAAGGCCTACTCGTGGGCCAGCGGCGTCTACGCACACGATCCCAAACAGGATCCGCACAATCTGGCCGCGATCCGCGAGATCCTGCGCGTGGCGCGCGCCGCGCGCGCACGGCTGCAGATCAGCCACTTGATCTTCGTCGGCCGCAACACCTGGCCGAATCACGGCGAAGCATTGCGACTCATCGAGGACGCGCGCCGCGACGGACTCGACGTCGCCTTCGACGCATTCCCGTACACGGCCGGCAATACGACCTGCGCCGTGATCTTCCCGGCCGCGCTGCTCCCGCGACTCGAAGACGTGTTGCGCGATCCCGAGCAGCTCGCGGGTCTCGCGCGCTTTGCCGAGATGGCGTTCGAGGCGGTCGGCTTCGGCCTTCCCGACATCCAGCTGATGCATTGCGACGTGCCCGCTTGGAACCACCTCGATGGTCTGCGCATTCCCGAGGCGGCTGCAAAGGTCGGCATGGAACCCTTCGAATTCTACGCGCGCCTCACGGTCGCGAGCCATCGCAACGCGCGCGTGCTGAATCACACCTACAGCGGCGACGCGGGCGACGAGGACGCGCTGCGCGCGGTACTCGCACATCCTCTTTGCACGATCGAGACCGACACGATCCTGACGTCGCAAGGGCATCAGAATCCGGCCAGCTTCGGGACCTTCCCGCGCGTGCTCTCGACCTACGTGCAAGCGGGTCTCTTCTCGCTCGAAGAGGCGGTGCACAAGATGACGGGCGCAGCCGCCGAGCGGCTCGGCTGGAGCGATCGCGGCGTCATACGGCGCGGTGCGGCGGCCGACCTCGTGGTCTTCGATCCCGCCCGGCTGCGCGATACGGCGAGCTTCGAAGCGCCGTCACGCGCGCCCGAGGGCATCGAGCACGTGCTCATCAACGGGGAACTCGTGCTCGACGCGGGCTGCTACGACGCGAGCTCGAGAGCGGGAACGGTGCTGCGCTCGTAGCGGCCGCCCTCGCAGCGGTCACGAGGTTCTGCGCCACACGCTCGCGAGCCACGGCTGTCGTTCGCGTGGCAGTCCGGCTGGACGGTAGTAGTGCTCGAGTTCTGCGAAACCGGCGGCTGACAGGTAGCCGCGCCAAGCCTCGAGATCGTGAAACGCGCCATAGCGACCGCCGTTCCAGCCCTCCTCGTTCGCGCCGCGCGGGATGGAACTGAAGAGCACGCCGCGGGGTGCCAGCGTCGCACGCAGCTGGCGAAGCACGTGCGGAAGCTCACGCGTAGGGACGTGGAACAGCGACGCGTTGGCGAAGACGCCATCGAAGCGGCCGTCGGGAAGATCGAGCGCGAGGAAATCCTGCTGCCACACCTCGCACCCCGATTCGGCGCGCGCCATCTCGACGAAGCGAACGGAACCGTCGAGCCCGATCCCCGTGTGACCGAGACTCGCGAACGTCGTGAGGTCGCGTCCCGGTCCGCAGCCGAGGTCGAGGATCGTGAACGGCGGCGTCGCTTCGATGTGACGCAACAGCGCTGCGATGTTCTGGCTGACGTCGTGATCGCGCGTGCCAGCGCGAAAGTCCTCAGCGCGCTGGTCGTAGTACGCGAGCGTCCGGGCCGATACATCGCTGATCGTTGCACGGGTCATCGAGAAAGCGGCTCAGGGCGTCGCGAGCGACAACCGCTCCGTGTACATCCGTTGGTGGACGCTCGCCATGCGCAGGAAGAGCTCCGGGTACACCTCGTCACGAATGTTCACGAAGCCCCAGTTGTTGTCCTCGCCGTCGGTACGGCCCGTGGCGGGCTGGTCGGCGTGCTTGAACCAGTGCGCTCCGATGATGTGTGGCCGCGTGAGCACGCGGTCCATGTATTGCTCGTACGCATCGGCGCGCGCACTCTGATCCGGAAGCCTCGGGTAGGTGGGTGGCGCGCTATTCGGCAGGCCGACGTCATCGGCACGGTAGCCGAACTCGGAGATCAGGATCGGCTTGCCCGCACTCACATACATGCCGTCGACGTCGGCCAGGAGTTCGGGGACCGGGTACAGGCCATTCGCGGTCGCCGAGCCCTGTGCGGCCGCGAACCAGACGTCGTTCCATTCGTAAGGATTGACCGACACGACGTCGACCCAGGGCGCCGCGGCGGCGACGGTGTCGGGCGCCGTCGAATACGCGAGGAAGCGCGCGCCCAGGATCAGCATGGCGGGGTCGATCGCGCGCAGCGCATCGTGCACGACGTGGAAGTAGCGATCCGCGAGTCGTGCGCGAAAGGCGACGCGATCCGCCTGGGCCTGCGCCCCACCGCGCCGGAAGGCGGGAGACAGCGCGTCGAGATCCTGGATGGCGTCGAAGCTCGCGAGCGAGAGTCGCCACGCGGTGTTGAAAGCCGCAAGGTCGCCGCCGTAGCGGTCGGCGAGAAACGCCTGGAGCGCGAGTTTTCCGGGCGCTCCGGTCGGAAGCTTCATGAACGCGTCCACGAACGGAATCGATTGATTGAAGGCGGGTCCCCAGGGCAACTCGTTGTCGCTGAAGACACCGATGCAGTACGGATCGATCGCGCAGGGACGCGCCGCTTCGGCCGTCGTTGCGGCGCCCGACTCGAAGGAATCTGCGAAGAAGTCGTGCAGACTTCCAAATGCAGTCGTGGTGCCGGGGACGACAGGTGCAGCGGCGGAGAACTCGAGGAAGAGTGTGTAGGGGAAGCGTCCCTCGAAGTATTGGTTCTCGCTCCACGCGCCGATCGTGTTGAGACCGGCGCTCGAGATGCGGGCGAGCGCGACCTCCGCCCACGCCGCTGCGCTGCCATACTTCGCGATCACGTTGTCGAGATACGGATAGCTGCCAAGCGGCGGTGTGTAGTCTCCGAACGACCGCACGCTCGTCACGCCGGCCGAGAAGAACGGATGACCCGCAGGCGTGACGAACCACCAGACGCCGTCCACCTGCTCGACGCGAAAGCGTCCCGTGGCTGCGCGCTGCATGCCGGTCCAGCCGCGGTACGCGTCGAGCCCGGCGAACCAACACGACGTCGGGGCCGCGGCGAGCAGCCCGAGCGGGAGCAACAGCAGCGCGAGGAGGGGACGGCGGTTCGTCATGGCGCCAGTCTACCAGCAGGGTCGGTTAAGGCTTCGCGACGGCGATTTCTGCCCGCGTGAAGGCCGGCGCTTCGTCTCGCTGATACGGCCACGCGTCGGTGTCGAACGACGCGAGCAGCGCACGTGCGAAAGCGTCCTGCCGCTTGCGCGCGACGTCGGTCGGGACGTTGTGGTTGAGGATCGCGAAGTAGACGACGCCGCGGTCGCGCGTGCGCAGCGCGCCGGCCAGCGCCGATGCGCCGTAGTCGGCGTAGGTGCCCGTCTTGCCGACGATGTGACCGCGCTCGCCGGGGCCGCCGATCCGGTGGCGCAGCGTACCCTCGTCGATACCCGCGACAGGCAGTACGTCGGCGAGCGAGTGCTTGCTCTTCGCGAGTTCATCACCGAGCGCGCGCAGCAGCGCGACGGCAGCGCGCGGACTCAGGCGGTTGCGGGGATTCGCGCCGGCGCCGTCGCCGAGCACGATTTCGTCGCGCATCGCAGCGGGGACACTTTCGCGTGCCAGTGCCTGCACCGCGGCGATCCCGTCCGCCGCGCCTGCGAAGTCCGCGAAGATGTTGTTCGAGTAGTCGTTGAGCGCCTTCACGAGCGGAACGAGCGGCTGCGAGCGATGCGTCAGGAGTAGCGTCGGTGTGGCGCCGCCCGCGAGCTTCGCGCTGCCGAACGCGATCGCCGGCAACTTGGCAGGGACGTCGCCGCGCGCCGCTTCTGCGAAGCGAACGTCCGACCAGGTTTGCGCCGGCACGCGCCCGGCGAGCGCCTGCTGGAGCCGTCCCCCGGCGCCAGCGCGCGTCCAGTTGAAGAGGAACGGACCGTGCGCTGCAACCTTGCCGCCGACACGGCGCACGCCAGCCGTGCGCAGCCCGAGCAGCACGACCAGCGCATTCTCGTCGACGAAGAACGGATCCCCGGAGCCTTCGACGAGGAGATCGCCCGCGACGACGCCGTCCTGCAGCGGACCGCTCGCCGAGAAGCGCGTCGCGAAACGGTAGTCGGCACCGAGCTTGCGCAGCAGCGCAAGTGTCGTCGGCACCTTCGAGACCGAAGCGGGATGCACCGCGCGTTCCGCCGCCTGCGCGACGAGCACGGTGCCGTCCTCGGCCTCGACGTACACGCCCTGCTCGGCGCCCACCAACGCACGAGCCTGCGCCGCGAGATCAGTAGCCTCGGCCCGCAGCGAGCAGAACACGATCATCGCAAAAAGAATCGCCACCTTACGCAATCCCACCCCCTAGTCCCGACCAATGTGCCCCGTCTACACACGAGGAGAAAGGGGACGGTCCTCGAAGTGGACTGGGCGAGGACTAAGGGGACACACTTCGCCCTGGCCTGTCCCTTTTCTCCTCGGCCAGTCCTTTCGAGGACCGTCCCCTTTCTCCACCTCGGTGGTATCGTGGGCGCTGATGGAGACGGTGCATTCGACGCAGTTCGAGTCTCCGATCGGAGCGCTTCGGATCGCTTCTACCGAGGTGGGGGTCGCTTATCTGGGGCTGCCGCGCGCGGGCGGACGCGGCTTCGCGGGCTGGCTCGCACGATCCGCGGGCGGCGCGCGACACGAGCAGGCCTACGCGCCGAATCGAGAGGCGATCCGCCAGGTGCTCGAGTACCTCGAGGGCAAGCGCAGCGCCTTCGACCTGCAGCTCGATCTGCGCGGCACGCCATTCCAACGCGCGGTGTGGAACGCGCTGCTACAGATTCCGTATGGCGCGACCCGCAGCTACGCCGACGTGGCGCGCGCGGTGTGCAACCCGAACGCGGTGCGTGCGGTCGGAAGCGCGAACGGCGCCAACCCGGTCCCGCTGGTCGTGCCCTGTCATCGCGTGATCGCTGCCCACGGCAAACTCGGTGGCTACGGTGGTGGCCTCGACCTGAAGCAACGGCTGCTCGCGATGGAGCAGTCGGAATGCCACCAAGGGGCCCTGCTGTAGCGATGGCCGCGCAACCGAAGTGGACGAAGTCTCCGCCCGCGCTGGTCAACCTCTTCCACGCCGTGCTGCCGAAGGATCCGCGGGTCGAGCCGCGCAAGATGTTCGGCTTCGACTGTGCGTTCGTGAACGGCAACATGTTCAGCGGTCTGCACCAGGCCGACCTGATGGTGCGACTCCCCGATGCCGAGCGTGCAGCATTGCTCGCGTTGCCGGGTGCGCACGGCTTCGAGCCGATGCCCGGGCGACCGATGCGCGAGTACGTGGTCGTGCCCGCGTCGCTGCACGCCGATCGCCGCGCGCTCGCGCGCTGGATCGAAAAGGCGCTGCACTACGGCGCGTCGCTACCGAACAAGAAGATGGGCAAGGCGTCGCCGAAGCCGACCGCGCGCAAGGCCGCGATCCTGAAACCGGAGCGCGCGAAGACTGGCCGCTAGACGGCCGCCAGCGCCCGCTCGAGGTCCGCGATGAGGTCGTCGCCATCCTCGATGCCGAGCGACAGCCGCACCAGCGAGTCGGTGATGCCGAGCCCATAGCGCTCGTCGCGCGACAGATCCCAGTACGACATCGTCGCCGGCATTTCGATCAGCGACTCGACACCGCCGAGGCTCGGGCCGATGTACGGAATGCGCACGCCGTCGAGGAAGCGGCAGGTTGCATCGAAGTCGGCTTCCAGCTCGAAGGTCACGACACCGCCGAAGCCACGCATCGTGCGCACTGCGACCGCGTGATCGGGATGGCTCGCGAGACCCGGGAACCACACGCGCCGGACCTTCGGGTGACTCTCGAGCCACTGCGCGACGCGCAAGCCGTTCGCGTTGTGGCGCTCCATGCGCAGCCCGAGCGTCTTCATGCCGCGCAGCAGCAGCCACGCGGCGTGCGCATCGAGCACGCCGCCGAGCACGCCGACCGCCTCGCGCAGAGCGCCGATGATCGGCGCCGGGCCAATCGCCGCGCCGGCGAGTAGATCGTTGTGGCCGCCGAGGTACTTGGTCGCGCTGTGGATCACCAGGTCGGCGCCATCGCCGAGCGCGCGGTGATTGACGGGCGACGCGAACGTCGAGTCGATGATCACCTTCACGCCGCGTGCATGGCAGACGCGCGCGGCCTCCGCGACGTCGATCACGCGCAGGTAGGGATTGGTGGGGCTCTCGGTGAAGAACAGCTTCGTCTCGGGACGGATCGCTTCGGCCAGCTTCTGGGTGTTCGCCGGCTCGATCACCGTCGTCTCGACACCGAGCTTCGTCAGGTACTGCCGGATGAACTGGCGCGTGCGGCGATAGCAATCGCTCGTCACCACCAGGTGTGAGCCCTGCGGCAGCATCGCGAAGAACGTGGTGGTGGCCGCGCACATGCCAGACGCAAAGAGCACCGCGTCGGCGCCGCCCTCGAGTTCCGCGAGCTTGCGCTCGACCGCGCGCCAGGTGGGATTGCCATAGCGCCCGTATTCGTCGCGCGCGCTGCGACCTTCCTGGTACGCGCGAACCTCCTCCGAATCGCGGAACGTGTAGGTCGAGGTCTGGTGGATCGGAACGGTGATCGAGTGGCTCTCGCGCGATTCGCGCTCCCCGCCGTGCACCGCTTTCGTGGAATCGCCACGACGCGGAATGGACGAGTCGCCCCCATCGGGTCGGCGTTCGCTCATGGTCTGCTCTTCTCGTGTGGCGCTTAGCAGTGGCGGGGGCTCCGAGGAACGTTCCTCGGGGGGCCTGCAAGCGTCGGAAATCGCCCCGCAGATCGCGACATGTCGCCAAGGGCCCGACCCGCCGCATCGATCGGAGCCCAGATTAGGCGTGCCCTGGGGGCAGCGTCAACCGAGCGCGCCGTACACGCTGCCTTGCCAATTCGAACAGGTGATTGAAACATCCGTTCGATGTCGTCCGGAGCCCGCTCGCCGCATCGCCTTGCCAGCCTCGCCGCTAGACCAGTGACGCGCGATCGCCTGATCGACGCGGCTGGTGCGGTCTTCGCCGAACGCGGCTATCGCGGCGCGACGATGCGCGAGATCGCCGAACGCTCCGGTGCCAACCTTGCGGCAGCGCACTACCACTTCGGCTCCAAACAGGATCTGTATCGCGACGTGGTGCGCGCCCACTTCGAGCGACTCGATCGACGCCTCGCCGAGAGCGGCACAGTCGATTCCGCCGCGACGGCGCGACTTTCGCGCGATCAGCTCATCGAGCTGTTGCGCGCTCGCGTGCGCACGATGCTCGAATCCTTCCTCGACGAAGGAAGTGTCCACGCGACGCTGATGCAGCGAGAGCTCGCCGATCCGAGCGAGACGTTGCCGTTGATCGTTCGGCGTTGGATCGACCCGTTGCGCCAGGACCTGGTGCTGCTGCTGCAACGGCTTTCACCGAAACTCTCCGAGGACCGCCTGCAACTGTGCGCGCGCAGCTTGATGGGCCAGGTGATCTTCTACTCGACCCACCGTCCGGCGCTGTTGCTGATGATGCGCCGGCGCGCCTACCCGCCCGGCTTCGCCGAGCAGATCGCGGAGCACGTGGTCGCGTTCACGCTCGGCGGTCTGTCGGGTGTCGAAAGCGTTCGCCCGCGCACCCGCAAGCAACGACCGCAGGAGGCGAAGCCTTGAATCGCAAACGCCTGATCCCGATCGCTGTGCTCGTCATTGCCGCAATCGCGGCGCTGCTATGGCTGCGACGCGACCCCCGCGGCGAGTTCTATACGGGCTTCGTCGAAGGCGAGGAGCGGGTACTGCGTGCCGAGGTTGCCGGCCGCGTGCTCGAGGTGGCCGCGAGCGAGGGCGAACGTGTCCCGGCGGGCGCCGTCCTCGTGCGCCTCGATCCCGCGGAGATCGTCGCGAAGATCGCCACGAAGCAGCGCGAACTCGAGGTGCTCGACGCACAGATCCTCCGCCAGCGGGAGCAAGTCGCGCTCACCGACGTCACCTGGCAGCGCGACGTCGCGACACGCGAGGCCGAGCTGCGACAGATGCAGGCGCAAGCGCAGCTCGCCGCCGTGACGCATCGGCGCCAGAGCGAACTTGCAAAGCAGGGCGTGGCATCGTCGCAGCGACTCGACGAATCGCGCTCCGCGCGCGACGCCTCGGGCAGCGGAGTCGAGCGCGCGCGCGACGTGCTCGCCCGCACGCGCGCGATGGCGGGCGAGATCGAGCTTGCGAAGCGACAGCTCGAAGTGATGCAGGGCCAACTCGCGCTGGCGCGCGCGCAGCTCGCCGAACTGGAAGTGCTGCATGCCAGGTACGAGGTGCACGCACCCTCCACCGCGACCATCGTGCAGACGCAGCTGGTGTGGCCAGGCGAGTGGGCGCAGCCCGGTACGCCGCTCGTTGCGGTGCTCGATCCCGCCGACAAGTACGTGCAGATCTACGTGCCCGTAGCCGATTCGTCGCGCGTGCGTGTCGGAGCGCGAGTCGAGATCGAGCTCGACAGCGAACCCGGTCGCCGCGTTCCGGGAGAAGTCTCGTTCGTTGCCGATCAGGCCAACTTCACCCCCGAAAAGATCGAAACGCGCAGCGACCGGCTCGGCCAGGTCTACCGCGCGAAGATCCGCATCCTCGAGGATGTCGAGCGCTTCCAGCCCGGTACGGAGGGGAACGTCTTCCTGCTCGAAGACGACGCCCGCAGCGCGAGCGCCTCGACTCCGGCTCCGCGATGAGCGCGGCGCCGACGCTCGCGAGCGCCGCACCGGCGATCGACCTCGCGCAGCTGACGAAGCGCTACGGCAGGAAGCTCGCGCTGGACCGTGTCGATCTGCACCTCGACGGTGCGCAGCAGGTGGGCGTCGTCGGTCCCGATGGTGCGGGCAAGACGACGCTGCTGCGCGCGATCGCGGGACTCCTCGAAGTGGAAGCGCAACGCGCCGATGTGCTCGGCTGCGACCTGCGCGCCGACGTGCGCGCATTGAAGACACAGATCGGTTACGTACCGCAGGTCTTCGCGCTGAACCGCGATCTCTCGGTGATCGAGAATTTGCGTTTCACCGGGCGGCTCCACCGGATCGCGAAGCCCGAGTTCGGGCGCCGCGCGGCCGAACTGCTCGAACGCACCGCGCTCGCTCCGTTCGCCGACCGCCCGACGGGCGCGCTGTCGGGCGGCATGAAGCAGAAGCTCGCCGTTGCGAATGCGCTGCTGCCCGAGCCGGCGTTGCTGGTGCTCGACGAGTGCACCGCGGGCGTCGATGTGGTCGCGCGCGCCGAGATCGCCGAGCTGCTCGCGGCGCGCCGCGGCGAGGCGCTGGTGTTGCTCTCGACCAGCTATCTCGACGAAGCCGCTGCGTGTGATCGGCTGGTGTATCTCGACGCGGGTCGCGTCGTAGCCACCGGAACGCCGGCTGAACTGCGCGCGCAGGTTCGCGTCGAGTTGTATCGCGCGTGGGCGGCGGAGCCGCGCGGGCTTGCACAGGCCGCGCGCGCGCTGCCCTACGTGGTCGCGGTGCGCGCGAGCGGTCGCTACGTGCGCATCGACGTGGCGCCGGATCGATCTCCGGGCCGCGCGCGCGTGCTCGCGGATCTCGGCGCGTTGCGCGGCGTACGCATCGTCGAGTCGCTGCCGCTCGACATGGAAGCAACGCTGTTGGCACTCGCTCGGAGCCCAGCGACATGAGCGAACCGATCATCGCCGCAACGGGACTCACCAAGCGCTTCGGCGCCTTCACCGCGGTGGACGATCTTACGCTCACGGTCGAGCCGGGCGCGATCTTCGCATTTCTCGGCGCCAACGGATCGGGCAAGAGCACGACGATCCGGATGCTGATCGGCTTGCTCGAACCGACGGCCGGCACGATCCGCGTGGACGGCATCGATGTGATCGCGCACCCGCGCCGCGTGCGCGAGCGGATCGGCTACATGGGTCAGAAGGTGAGCCTGTATCAGGGCATCACGCTGCGCGAGAACGTCGAGTTCTACGCCGGTCTCTACGGCATCGAAGGTGTGCAGCTCGAAACGCGCTGGGGCGCGGTGTGCGAACGATTTGCGCTCGGCGATGCCGAAGGCGAGCGCCCCGAGAGCCTGCCTGCCGGTCTGCGCCAACGCGCCGGTCTCGCACTCGCGACGCTGCACGAGCCACGCCTGCTCTTCCTCGATGAACCGACCGCCGGTGTCGACGTCGCGAGCCGCGACCTGTTCTGGCAGATCATCCAGGACGAGGCCGCCGCGGGTCGCACGGTCTTCGTCACCACACACTTTCTCGAGGAAGCCGACTACTGCGACCACGTATCGTTCATCGCGCGCGGTCGTCTCGTCGCGAACGCAACACCCGAAGCGTTGCGCGCGGCCCACTCCGATGGCTACCGGATCGACGTCGCGACGCCGCTCGACACGGGCGCTCTCGCGCGGCTCGCTGAAGCGGGTTTTGCCGCCTCGGCGACGCGCGAAGGCGCGGCGTTGCGCCGGCCGCAGATCGATGCCGGATCGCTCGATGCGCTCGCCGCCGCGCTCGGACCGGCCGCGATTGGTGGCGTGCAGATCGCACAACCCGCGATGAACGACGTCTTCGCGCGCATCATCAGCAGTCTTCCGGATTCGCCGACGTCATGAACACACGGCGCCTTAGGACGTTGGTGGTGCGCGAGGTGCGCGCGACGCTGCGCGACCCGTTCACGGTGATCACGCTGATCGCCGTTCCGCTCGTCGCACTGCTGGCGTTCTCCTCGGTCCTCGCGACGAACGTGCAGCACATGCGGCTCGGTGTCTTCGACGCGAGTCGCAGCACCGTCGGTCGCCGACTGGTCGCCGACCTCGCCGCCGGGAATGCGTTCGATCCGATCCCGTTCGCGACGCGCGAATCGCTCGAAGCCGCACTCGTGGCCGGCGCGATCAGCACTGCGCTGGTGTTGCCGCCGGATCTCGGAACGGCGCTCGCGCGGAGAGCCGGCGCCGCGCCGCCCGAGGTGCAGATCCTCTACGACGGCGCCGAAACCGTGCTCGCCGGCAATGCCGACGCATTCCTGCGATCGATCGTCGCAGCCAGCGGCTCGCGACTCGCCGTGCGGGAGCTGCAGACCCGAGACGGATCGAGTCGCTCGGGCCAGGGGGTCCTGGTCGTCACGCAGGCGCTCTTCAACCCGCAGCTCTCGGGTCGGCCCTTCATGGTGGCAGGCACCTTCGGATTCGTGCTGTCGTTCCTGACCGTGCTGATCACCGCGGTCTCGATCGTGAACGAGCGCCTGCAAGGAACCTTCGATCAGCTGCAACTCACGCCCGCGACCAATCTCGAGATCCTGCTCGGCAAGCTACTGCCGATGGGCGCTGTATTCACGCTCGACGTGCTGCTGATGATCGTCGTCGCGGGATTGGTGCTCGGCGTCTGGCCCGCTGGCAGTGTGCTCTTCTTCTTGTTGGTGGCGAGCTTCTACGTCGCGATGTCGCTTTCGCTCGGCTTGATCTTCTCGGCGACGTCAGCGACCGCCGCGGAAGCCGTACAGAAGACGGTGCTGTTCAGCATTCCGCTGGTGCAGCTCTCGGGCTTCGCGTTCCCGATCCGCAACATGCCGATCGGCGTGCAGTGGCTGACCGAGGCGCTCCCGGCGACGCATTTCATCCGCGTGACGCGCGCGATCTACTTGCGCGGCGCCGGGCCATTCGAGCTTTGGAACGAGCTGCTCTTCCTCGGCGTTTTCGGTGCCGCGCTGATGGCGCTAGCGCTGCGCACGCTCGAGCGGAGGGGCTAGCGCATGATTTCGCACCACGGCCGGGAACGGCCGCGCGCTAGCAGGGTGGAAGGACTGCGGCGCTTCGTCACCAACGTACTGGCGGTGGCGTATCGCGAGACCACGGTGCTGCGCCACGACAAGGCCTTCCTCGGCGTCGTTGCGATCCAGCCGATCATGATGTTGCTGCTCTTCGGCGGCGCGCTCTCGAACGAACCCGCGAACGTTCCGTGGGCGGTGCTCGACCAGAGCCGCACCACGACGAGCCGCCGTCTCGTCGAAGAGATCGGCGCCACCGGATACTTCCTGTCGCCAGAACGCGTCACCAGCTACGACGCCGGGCGCGGTCTGCTCGAGCGCGGCGGAGCCATCGCGTTGGTCGTGATCCCGCACGATTTCCAGCGCGACGCGTTTCGCGGTCGCCCGTCGATCGAGGTGCTGCTCGATGGCGCCGAGCCGCTCACCGCGGCACGCATCGGCGGCACCATCAGCCAGGTGGCGAGTCGCTTCGATCCTGCGTCGCGCAGCGGCACGTCGCATCGCGCCGATCCCGTGCGTGGGGGCGCCGCGTTGGCGATGCGCCCGCGCTTCTGGTTCAACCCCACGCTGCGCGACCGCGATTTCTTCCTCGCCGCACTGGCCGGCATGCTGCTCACCAATCTGTGCTTCTCTGCTTCCAGCCTCGGGCTCGTCGGCGAGCGCGAGAGCGGCACCTACGAAGCGACACTCGCGCTGCCGATCTCGCCGCTCGAGATCGTGCTCGGCAAGCTCGTTCCCTACGTCGTCGTCTGCTACGCGGTGCTGACGATCGCCATCCTCGGCGCGGGCATCGGTTTTGGCGTCTGGCCGAGTGGAAGCTGGCTCGCGATCGGCGCGCTGACACTGCCGTTCGTTTTCGCATCGCTCTCGGTCGGCGTGCTCGTTTCGGTGCTCGTGAGCAGCAGCGCACAAGCGGTCTTCCTGACCGTTTTCGTGATCCTTCCTTCGTTCGTCCTCTCGGGCGTGATGTTCCCGTATCAGCTGATGCCGGACGGCGTGCGCCAACTCGGTGCGATCCTGCCGCTGCGCTGGTATCAGATCGGCCTGCGCCGGCTCGTGTTGCGCGGTGGCGACTTCGGTGACGTGTGGGTCCCGTTCGTCGCGCTGTGCATGCTGTTCGGGGTGCTGCTGACGCTGGTGCGCTGGCGGATGAAGCCGCGGCTCGGGTGAGCGCGTCGGCGGGCTGTAACGTTCTCCCAGTCCCCGGCGTTCTTTCGCTGAGGTGGGAACGGAGAACGTGACGGCGATCGAGCCCCCCGATCGGGCTGTAGAACTCGAAGCGCTCTTCCGCGCGCAGCAGCGCCGGTTGTGGGGACTCGCGTATCGGTTGACCGGAAGCGCGGAGGACGCCGACGACGTCGTACAGGAATCGTTCGTCCGGCTCGTCGCGCAGCCGCCCGCGTCTCCCGTCGCGGAGCTCGGTCCGTGGCTGAAGCGAGTCGCGACGAACCTCGGCATCGACGCGCTGCGTCGCCGGCGGCGCCGGGACTACGTGGGTCCGTGGTTGCCGTCCCCCGTCGACACCTCGGATGCGGAGTGGCTCGATGCACTTCCGAGCGAGACCCCGGATCCCGAGGCGCGCTATGGACTCACGGAGAGCGTCACCTTCGCGTTCCTGCTCGCCCTCGAAGTGCTCGGCCCGCGCCAGCGTGCGGTGTTGCTGCTGCGCGACGTGCTCGGCTACTCCGCGCGCGAGACCGCCGATTTGATCGGCGCGTCGGAGGGAAATGTTCGCGTGCTGCACACGCGCGCGCGCGCTGCGCTGGCGGACTACGACGCGCAGCGCTGCATCCCGACGCCGGAGCTGCAGGCGCGCCATCGCGGCGCGCTCGACCAGTTCCTCGGCTGTCTGCTCACGCAGGACGCGCGCGGACTCGAAGCGCTGCTCGCGGAGTCGATCCACACCGTGACGGACTCCGCAGGGGAATACACCGCGCTCGCGACGCCGATGGCCGGTCGCGCGCGGGTCGCCCGCTTCTACCTGGCCGCCGCGCTGCAGCGACGCGGCCCCGGTACGCACATCGAAGTGCGCCTCGTGAACGGGCTCCCGGCGGCGATCATCACGCTCGAACATCCGGTGCGGCGTCAGGCGCCGCGAACGCTGTTGCAGTGCCAACTCGACGGCGACGGCCAGATCCGCGTCGTCCGCACCGTGCTCGCGCCGCGCAAGCTCGCGGCGCTGCCGCCCGCGTAACGAATCGCGCGGCTCGAACGTCTCGTCGTCGGATCGATGGAGATCCGAGGAGACGACGGATGGCGAACCAAACATTCCTGCGAAATGTCGCGGTACTTCTGGCAGCGATGGCGATGCTGAGCATCTTCGAAACGCTGCTGCCGTTCTCCCGCAAGCGGGAATGGCGTCGCCGCCATCGCGTGCCAAACCTCCAACTGGCAGCAGTCACGCTGGGGCTGAACTTCGCACTCAACGCGGGCGCCGTGCTGATCACCGGATGGCTCTGCGCGCGCGGCTTCGGACTGCTCGCGGGCGCTGCCGTGCCACCGCTCGCGATGACGGCGATCGGTTTCGTCGTGCTCGACGCCGCCACCTACACCTGTCACCGGTCGATGCACTGGCTGCCGCTGCTCTGGCGCGCGCATCGCGTTCACCACGCGGATCCGCTCGTGGACGTGACGACGTCGCTTCGCCAGCACCCGATCGAAGGGCTGTGGCGATTCGGGTTCGTGATGGCGCCGGCGTGGCTTCTCGGCGCACCGGCCGAGGCCGTCGCGGTCTACCGCCTGGTCTCCGTTCTGGTCGGACTCACGGAACACATGGACGTGAAGCTTTGGGAACCGCTCGACACCGCGCTCTCTTGGGTTTTCTGCACGCCGAACATGCACAAGGTCCACCACTCGCGGCTCGCGACCCTGACCGACACGAACTACGGGAACATCTTCTCGCTCTTCGATCGCGTCTTCGGAACCTTCACGCCGCCGTCGCCCGCGCGCGATATCGACTACGGCCTCGCGGGTTATGATGACGTCGGCACCCAGCAATTCGGCGCGCTGCTGCGGCTGCCGTTCCGCGCTGCCAACCACTCGACCGCGCGACGAGACGCGCTCTACCGGAGGAATCACGCATGAAGTGGGTGACGCGCTGGCGGCCGCGCGTGAATCGGACCGCCACCGCATGGTTGATCCGCCGCTTCATCGACCCGGCCGCGGAGATCCTGTTTGTCGATCCGCAGGAAGTGGCCGGCATCCAGCAACGCGAAGGCGCGATCGGCTTCGACGCGCCCGGCGCGACGCATCCGCACCGTGATGCAGAGGGACGTTGTTCGTTCGAAGCGCTGGCCGCGGAACACCGGCCGGGCGACGTTGCGCTGCAAGAACTCGCACGCATCGTCCACGGCGCTGATTTCGCGGATGCCGTGCACACGACGCCCGAGTCGATCGGCCTGCGCGCGATCTCGCAGGGTTTCCCGCTGGTCGAAGCGGACGATCACACACTCGTGGACCGGGCATCTTTCGTCTACGACGCTCTCTACGCGTCGCTGTGCGAGCGTCATGAGCGGGCGAGCGGATAGGAATCGCTGAGATCGCCTGAAATGGCGGCGCGCCAGCCGCTCACGCTCGCCGCGGTAGCTGGTGGATCGGACGCTCGCGGGACTTCCCCCTTGGCGATTGTGAGAATGCTGCGCACCGCGCGGGAAACACATCCGAGCTCCACGCCGACCGCGTATTCCGAGTCATCCCCTGACTGGACGCTAGGCTGACGGCGTAGCCAGAGCCGTGGGCGGCTCGTGCGGCTGGTAGCGGTCGTATCGATCGGACGGGGAAATGGAGACGGAACGCATGAAGGCACACGACGCGAGCGGTGACTGCGATGTCTGAGCGGAATCAAGGTCCGTGGTCTGGCGGCGGACCGAGTGATCCGATCGAGGTTCTCACGAAGATCTTTGAAGATGTACGGAAGCAGTTCGGTGGCGCGAGCCAAGGCCGCTTCAGCCCGTGGTTGATCGTGGCCATCGCAGTGCCGCTCTACGCCCTCAGCGGAATCTTCATCATCGCGCCCGACGAGCGTGGCGTGGTCCTACGCTTCGGGCGCGTCGTGCGCGAGGCAGATCCAGGGCCTGGGTACCACCTCCCGTGGCCCGTCGAGGAGGTGTTGAAGCCGTCGGTCACGCAGATCCGCAAGGCGGAGTTTGGATTTCGTACGGTGGATGCCGGGCCGCCGGCCCGCTATCGCGACGAGGACGTCGAAGCGCTGATGCTCACCGGCGACGAGAACATCGTGAAGCTGCAATTCATCGCGCAGTACAAGGTGAAGCCCGAGGAGAGCGGCGCAACCGATTTCCTCTTCCATGTGCGCGATCCGGAGGAGACCGTTCGCGCCGCCGCCGAGGCCGCGATGCGCGAGATCGTCGGCCGCAACGACATCGATAACTCCTTGACTGAAGGCAAGGAGCGCATCCAGGAGGACGCGCAGTTGCTGCTGCAGCAAATCCTCGATCGCTACGACGTGGGACTCGAGGTGGCGACGCTCAAGCTCCAGGACGTCGATCCGCCAGACCAGGTGTCGGACGCGTTCAAGGACGTGATCAGCGCGCAACAGGACAAGGAGCGACTGATCAACGAAGCGACCGGCTACGCCAACGACGTGGTGCCGAAGGCGCGCGGTCAGGCCGCGCAGCTGCTGAATGAGGCCGAAGGCTACAAGGCCGCCAAGCTCCAGGATGCGGCCGGCGCTGCGCAGCGCTTCATCGCTCTTCACGACGAGTACTCCAAGGCCAAGGACGTCACGCGCCAGCGCTTGTACCTCGAAACCATGGAGGAAGTGATGGGACGCATGAAGAAGATCTTCCTCGACGACTTCGCTGGCACCCAGGTGGTGCCGTACCTCCCGCTCGATCAGGTGCTCAAGCCGCGGGCGGCCGAGGTGGTGGAACCCGCGGCACGACCGGCTGCTCAGCCGGGGCAGAGGTAGACATGGATCGGCGTTGGATTCCCATTCTGATCGTCGCAGGTCTCGTGCTGGCCGCCTGGAACCTGGCCGCCTACAGCGTGCCGCAATGGATGCAGGCGATCGTCGTGCAGCTCGGCGAGCCGGTGCGCACGGTGCAGGAACCGGGGCTCTACTGGAAGCTTCCGTTGATCCAGAACGTGCTCTATTTCGACCAGCGGCTGCTCGACTACAACGCCTCGCCCCGCGAGATTCTCACCAAGGACAAGCAGCAACTCGTCGTGGACAACTACTCGCGCTGGCGGATCCGCGACCCGCTGCAGTTCTACCGAACGGTGCGGAACGAAGAAGGGGCGCAGTCACGCCTCGACGACATCATCTACTCGAACCTGCGCGAAACACTCGGCCGGCACACGTTGCGCGAGATCATCAACGAAAAACGCGCGCTGCTGATGGAGCAGGTCACCAAACGCAGCGACGAGAAGGCGCGCGAGTACGGCATCGAGGTGGTGGACGTGGTGATCAAGCGAGCCGATCTTCCCGAGAAGAACGAGTTGAACGTCTTCAGCCGCATGCGCACCGAGCGCGAGCGCCAGGCGAAGAAGTTCCGCGCCGAGGGCGACGAGGAAGCGCGCAAGATCCGCTCCGAGTCGGACAAGCAAGTGCAGATTCTTCTAGCCGAGGCCCGCAACAAGGCTGAAGTCATCCGCGGCGAGGGCGACGCGCTGGCGGTCAAGATCTTCGCCGATGCGTACGGCCGCGACCCGGAGTTCTACCAGCTCGTACGGACGCTCGAGGCCTACCGCAAGTCACTCGGCGAGGACACCGCGGTCATCCTATCGCCCAGCAGCGACTTCTTCCGCTATCTGAAACAGCTCGAGCCGTCGGGGAAGCGCTGACAGGCCCATCTGAGTCCAGGCAGTGTCGGGACTGACGACTAGCGTCGAACCGCGAAGATCGGGCGGGCGCCACTCAGGCCCTTGAGTTCGTGCTCGCCGCGGGATTCGAGCAACAGGCCCGATCCGTCGAGGAGATCGCGGGTGGTGCCCGAGACGAACACCTCGCCCCCGCCGGCGAGCGACGCCACGCGCGCCGCGGTGTGGACCCCGACCCCGCGCGCCCGACCCCCGACGATCTCGACCTCGCTCGTATGGATGCCGACACGCACGCGGAGCCCGAGTGCCGCGACCGACGGATCCATCAGCAGCGCGGCCCGCACCGCCTTCGCCGCGCCGTCGAAGAGCGCGACGAATCCGTCGCCGGCCGCATCGAGTTCGCGGCCGCGGAAGCGGTCGATCGCGGCGCGGATCCTCACGTTGTGCTCGCTCAGCAACTGGGCCCAGGCGTGGTCACCGATCCGCGCGAGTGTCTCGGTCGAGGCGACGATGTCGCTGAACAGAATCGTCGCGAGTACCCGCTCGCCCAGTTCCTCGGGAGAGAGACCGAATTCGTGGGCGCTCGTGAATTCGACGGAGTCCCAGGGTCCGTCGCCGACGACCCAGGCGTCGTGCCCGGGAGGGATCTCGTAGGCCTCATCGGGTCCGATCACGAGGCGCGTGCCGTCGTCCATCTGCACCTCGAGGGAACCGGAGATCGTGTAGCCGACGTGGCGGTGCTGACAGGAGCGCGTGCCGACGATCGGCGCGACGTCCTGCGACCAACGCCAGCCCGGGCGAAACACGAAGCGGCCAATCGCCATCTCGCCGAGCGTGACGATGTCGATGCGACCGTTCAGGAACGCGCGGACCTTGTCGGGCGTCGCAAAACTCTTGCGCTGGAGATGCGGCATCGCCCGCGATGGTGCGCTCCGGCACGAGCAAGCGCCAGAAGAAGTCATACCAGCAGGTAGGCGCAGGCCGGAGAGGGTCCCGCGCGCAGTTCCGCAGGCCGCTGACCCGCAACGACCAGAGCACGACCGCCTCGAATCACACGAGCCCCAATCGAAGCCGCAAGGTCGAACGCGTGCCGAGGATGTTCGAGCACGGGATCCTCTCCGGCCTGCGCCGCGCAACGCGCGAAGCTCCCGCCGTCAGTTCACCGAGTCGCAGTCCTGCACATACCCGAGCACCCGCAACTTCTCGCACTCTTCCTTGCTGAGCTTCGCCTCTGCGCCGCTCTCGACGGCCCGACTCGCGGCGAGTTGGCGCTGCGCTTCCGCGTGCTGGCGCATCTCGGCCGTCACCGACGCGTTTTGTTCGACCACGTTCTGCTTCTCGTTCGGATCCTCGTCGATCGCGAACAGCTCCGAAGGCGCAAGCCCGCGCGGGTTGCCCGGATTCGCTTCGATCAGCTTCCAGGTGTTGGTGCGGATCGCGCGCAGCACGTTGCCCTCGTGATCCTCTTCGGCGTAGTGCATGCGCTCGGCCTCGCTGCGCTGCGCGAGTGGTATTGCGAGGTCGATCCCCTGCATCGCGGGCGGGATCGGCGCTCCGGCGAGCGTCAGCAGCGTCGGCGCGATGTCGATGTGGCGAACCGGATGATCCTCGACGCGCGCCGGCGCACCGACCTTGCCTTTCGGCCATTTCACCAGCAGCGGAACGTGGATCTGCTCTTCGTAGAGCGTCGTACCGTGCCACCAGCCGCCGTGTTCGTGGAACTCCTCGCCGTGATCGGCGGTGATGACGATCATCGTGTCGTCCCAGAGCCCGAGTTCGCGCAGCTTCGCTTCGACCTTGCCGATGTATTCGTCGGTGAAGCGGATCTCGCCGTCGTAGAGTTCGCGCATGTGCTTCGCGAGCGCCGGGTCGGGGTTGTCGGTCTCGACGCGCGCGATCGCCTCGCCGGTGTACGGATGCGGGAAGTACGGATCGTGCGGATCCATGTAGTGGAGCAGCAAGAAGAAGCGCGAGTCCTTGTGGCGCGCGAGCCAATCTTCGGCGACTCGGGTCACCGTCGTTGCGTCCTGGTAGTAGTCCGCCACGCGATGCCCGGGCTTCCCCTTCAGTGCCACCTTGCGGCCGATCTGGTACGCGATCAACTTCGACGACGACTCGTCGGCGCCAAACAGATAGTCCGGCGACAGGTACGTGTATTCGTCGTAACCCTGCTGGAAGCCGAAACTCGGCGCGAGGTTGATGTTCGCGACGATACCGCCGGTCGCGTAGCCGTGTTGCTGGAGCGCCTCGGACACCATCACCAGGTCCTGCGGCAGTGTCGCGGTCTTCGACATCGTGTTGTGCGTGGACGGCAGCGTCGAAGTAAGGATTGATGCGAACGACGGCTTGGTCCACGACGCGTGCGAGAACGCGCTGAAGAGCGTGCCGCCCTGCTCCGCGATGCCGCAGATGCTCTTTGCGTCGACGCTGCCGCCGTAGCAGGAGAGCGCATCGGCGCGAAGTGTGTCGATGACGATCAGCAGCAGGTTCGGTTTGTCGGCGAGCGCGGCGGGAACCGCGGGCGGTGTCGGCGGCGCAGCAGCGCTCGGATAGAGCGCA
>JANLTC010000237.1:0-17678 GCA_031362725.1 Deltaproteobacteria bacterium
GTCGAATGCAGGCCGCGGTTGAAGTCGTTCGAGTCGGCCAGCATGTCGAACGCGATCTTGCCCATGCGGGTCATGATCCGCATGTTGAGCGCGACGTAGACGCTGTCGGTCAGCTCGATGCCGACCTTGGAGAGCTTCGAACCCGCCGGGCCCATGATGTACGGCACGACGTACATCGTGCGGCCCGTCATCGAGCCGTCGAAGAGCTTGCCGAGCTTGGCGTAGCCTTCCTTCGGTGCGAGCCAGTTGTTGGTCTGCCCAGCTTCTTCCTTCGTCGGCGTGCAAATGAAGGTGAGCTGCTCGACGCGCGCGACGTCGTTCGGGTTCGAGCGGTGCAGGTAGCAGCCGGGAAGCTTCTCCTGGTTCAGCGGCTCGAGAATCTTCTCGTCCAGCGCGATTTCGAGGAACCGCTTTTTCTCCTCCTCGGAGCCATCGCACCAGACGATGCGATCGGGCTTCGTGAGTTCGGCCATCTCGGTGACCCACTCGAGGAGATGCGTGTTCGTGGTAGTCGCTTTTCCTGCAGAGTCTGCGCGCTGTGACGTCATACGAGCCTTTCTACCCTGAGTCCGCGCCGAGCGCACGTCCCGACGGGGACGAAGGTTGGAGAAAGGGGACGGTCCTCAAAGTGACCTGGATGAGGACTCGAGGGACAGGCCTCGTCGAAGGGTGTCCCTCAACTCCTCGGCCAGTCCACGCCGAGGACCGTCCCCTTTCTCCCCTTTCTCCTCGTGCGATCATCGCGACGCGAGGATTTCTGCCAGGTGGATTGCCTGCGGCCCCGCCCCGTTGCGGCGCCGGATGCCGTCGAGGTGCAGCAGGCAGCTCGTGTCGGTGGCGGTGATGAAGGCGGCGCCGGTGGCGGCGAGATCGGCGAGACGGTCGCGGCCGATACGACCCGACAGCTCCGGGAACTCGACCGAGAACGCGCCCCCGAAGCCGCAGCATTCGTCGCGCGACGGCATCTGCAGTTCGAGTCCCGCGACCGCGCGAAGCAGTTGCTCGGTGGGACCGGGCTCGCCGAGCGGGCCGACGATCTCACTCGCGTGGCCCAGCCCGAGTTCGCGCAGCCCGTGACAGCTCGCGAGCAGCGCGACCGTGTGCGGAAAGCGCGCGCCGAGTTCGATGCAGCCGAGTATGCGCACCAGGAATTCGGACAGCTCGAAGGTCCGTTCGCGCGCGTGTTGGCCCGCCGCGCCCTTGCCGACGCCGAGCGTTCCGTAGTGGCGCCGCACCGTCGCGACGCAGCTCGCCGACGGGCAGACCACCGCGTCGTAGCGCGCGAAGCGATCGAGGTGCGCGCGCGCGAGGCGGGCGGCCTCGTCCGCGAGGCCGAGGTTGAGAAACGGCTGCCCGCAACAGGTCTGCGCGGGGTCGTAGTCGACCGTGCAGCCCGCCCGCTCGAGCACCGCGACGGTGGCCTCGCCGACCGCGGGCGCAAGTTGGTCGACGTAACAAGGAATGAAGAGTCCGACGCGCACGGCTGGAATCTAGCGCCTACCATGGGAACTCGACCTCGAACGGACTCGGGCGGAGCCGCGGCCTATCGGAGCGGACGGCGAGGTCCAACAAAGGAACTGCGCATGCCGGCTCGCAAGCAACGCAACATCACCCGCTTCGACTACGGCAACTCACACGGTTGGTGGGTTCGCATCCGCCGCGGCAGCCGGGCGGTCTCCCATTTTTTCTCGGACGGCATCCACGGCAGCAAGCGCGCCGCGCTCGCGAAGGCGCTCGCGTATCGCGACAAGGAACTGCGTCGTCTCGGCCCGGTGCCGACGAAGCGCTCGCGGCTCTGCGCGTGCGGCTGCGGCAAGCGCATCACGCGGCGCTACCCGAGCGGACGCTTCGTGCGCTTTGCGGTGGGCTGCCGGCGCTAGGCACTCAGCTCCGGTTGGCAGGCGGGTCGTTCACCCGCTTGTTGCATGCGAGTGCGCCGAGGATCGCGACCGCGAGCGCGGAGCCGAGCGATTGGCTCGACTCCGGCGCCAACACGATGTTCAGCGTGGACTGACCGCCGAGGACGAGTGGCGCCAGCGCTGCCACGAAGGCGATCTGCCCGGCGTCGTTCAGCTCGAAGATCTTTTGGAAGGCCAGCACGCGCCTGCCTGCCACGAAATCGTCGACCCGGATCACCTTGTCGGCGTCGGGATCGGACCCGGTGAAGAGCCCGTCCGGCGACGTGTTCCCGAAGGTCCCGGCGAATACGACCTGACCGGCGTCGTTCAAGCGCGCGGGGGAGTACACCGTGAACGGGCCGGCATCCGTCACGATCTCCGTGTGCACGCCGTTCCTGATCAGCACCAGCGCGCGCTGCGCTCCGTCTGGATCGAGCGACGCATCGAACAGCACATCCCCCGCACCGTTCAGATCGAGCGGACGCTGCGAGAAGAACTCGTTCTGCGCCGGATCGGACACCGTGAGAGCTACGCCCGCACTGGTCACGAGTGCCACCAAGGCAGGGACCGAGTCCGCGAAGCTGGGCAACGTGACCGCCACCGCTCCGGCGTCGCTCAGTCGTGTCTCGCCGCCCACTCCCCTATCGACACCGATCAAGCCTGGCTCGACCAGCGGATGAAGGCCCGTGCCGTCGATCACCCAGATGATCGTCTGGTTCACGCCCGGGCGAGTCTCATGGAAGGCGAAGGTCCCGGTTCCGTTCATGTTCAACTTGTTGATGTTCGTGACCTGTGCGTCGGTCTCGAAGATCAGACTCGGCGCGCCCACTCCCGTCCCGCGATAGATCCCGGTTCCCCCTGGTGACGTCGCCGACCACGCGACCGCACCGTCGTTGCGCAGGCTCAGCAGGCCGAACGAAAGAAAGGACAGGGAGAGGTCGAGGCCGTCGACGTCCGTCGCGATCGGCGTGATCGAACCGTTCGTCTCGATGCGGAGATCTCGTCGCCTTGCCCGGGCGGCCCCGCAGTGGCGTACGCGACCTGTCCCGCGTCGTTGATGGCGATGTCGCGCAGCGTCGCAGTGATCTCAGTGAGGATCTCGAAGCGCCAGGCAGCGTTCGCGAGCCCGGGCATCGAACACGCGACTGCGACTGCGATCAGTGCACTCTTTACGGCGACCCGCAAAGGCGCTTTCCCACGAAGACGGCTCAACGGTTCGCCCTCCATTCCCGTCGGCGGCGCCGATCGCCTCGGACGGGTCGGGGCACTCTACCATCAGCGGGGTTCATCGGGAGCCGGGCCGCGGCGCGCAGGACTCAGCGCGGGAACTTCGCTGCGAACGGCTCGCCCGCGAGCTTCGTTGCATTCGCGGTGAACGAGATGAGGTGATAGAAACCGCAGACGAGCAGCATCTCGAGGCGCTGCACCTCGTCCCATTCGGCAGCGAGCGCGCTCCACAGCGCATCCGTGACGGTGGCCGAGTCGTGCAGTTCGTCGGCGAGGCGCAGCAACAGCTGATCGCGGGATGCGAAGGCCGGATCCTCGGCGGCGCCCATGCGTGTCGCAGCGACCTGCGCGACATCGATCCCGACGCGCGGCGGGAAGAAGACCGCGTGCACGCCCCATTCGTACTCGGCATGGCAACGCGCGCAGGTTCGCAGGATCAGCAGCTCACGGTCGCGCGCGGCGAGCGTGCCATGCGCCAGCACGTAGCGACCGACACCGCGCAGCGCCTCCGCCATCGGCAGGTGGCGTCCCCACAGCCGAAAGAGGCGCAGCGCCGGCCCCGTCCAGCCTTTCGGCATCAGCGACGCCAGGTGTGCTTCGAGTTCGGGCGGGTGCGGGGGATCGAGCGGGGCGATGCGTTCCGCGGCGGCTGTGTCTTTCATCGACGATCTCCCTCGACTATGTTTTTCGTAGTGATTCGAGGCCCAGGCTATCGCTATGAAAATCGTAGTCAACAGGGGAAGAGGAGGAGACACGTGGCGGCGCTGCGACGGAGTTCCAAGGCGAGCGGTCGACCGATCATGGCGCTGCTCGATCTACTGGGGCGGCGCTGGGCGCTGCGCGTGCTGTGGGAGTTGCACGAGGCGGGCGCGCTCGGCTTCGCCGAGCTGCAAGCGCGAACCGCGGGCATCTCGCCGAGCGTGCTCTCGCAGCGGCTCAAGGATCTCGCCGAGGCCGGGCTGGTGATCGCGGGTGACGACGGTCGCTACGCGCCTGGACACGACGGCGAGCAGCTCGCGCGCATCCTGCTCGATCTCGACGCCTGGGCCGCGCGCTGGGGCAGGCGCGTGTCGTAGTCGTGCGTCAGCTCTTCGGCGCGCGCGGCCGCCGCAGCAGGCCTTCTTGCGCGACCGTGGCGATACGCCGACCCGCCGGCGTGAGCATCCGGCCGATCACGAAAGCGCGGCCGTTCTCCGCGATCGGACTCTCGCTCGCGTAGAGGATCCAGCCGTCGAAACGCGGCGGGTGATGCAGCCACACCGCGTGATCGAGACTCGCCGGCAGGCGATCCTTCATGCCGCCGTGGAGCCGCGCCGCGGTGCGCAGCAAGGTGCGGTCACTGGCGTAGATCAGCATCGCCGCGTGGATGCGCGGATCCTCGGGGAGCGCGCCGCGCGTGCGCATCCAGACCCTCCGCGTGGGCGGAGCCATGGCGCCGGGGCGATCGTGTTCCGGGTGCACCACGCGCACCTCGATGGCGTCGTTCGGTCGCGGCGTTTCGCCCGTTTCGCGCGCGCGCACGCTTTCCCAATCGGGAAGACCCTCGGGACCGGCAGCGTCGGCGAGCGCGGGCTCGTGCGCATGCGCCACACCGTCTTCGTGATCCGTGAAGCTGGCAGAGAGCTCGAAGATCGCGTCGGTACCCTGGCTGGCGAGCACGCGACGCGTCGCAAAATTGCGTCCGTCGCGCACGCGCGCGACCTCGAAACGCAGCGGCGTGCCGGGTCGCCCGGGACGCAGGAAATAGCCGTGGATCGAGTGCAGGCGCCCGATCGGGGCGGTTTGCATCGCGGCCATTGCGGACTGCGCGGCCGTGAGACCGCCGAAGAGCCGACGCATCCCGCTGGTGGGCGGCGCTTCGAAGACGTCGTCGCCGACGCGCGCCAGCGCGAAGCGATCGAGCACGTGCGCGAGCGGATCGCGCTGCGCGTCGTCGGCTGCGGGCGACATGACGAGTGGATAGCGGCTCACCACGACGCCCGGGAGGGGGCGATCACTCGTCCTTCGGATCCCCGTTCGGCTGGAGGACGGGATCATCGGGCAGGTCGATGTCGAGCCACACGTCGTTCACGAGCCGGGCGATCCGCACCGGCTTGCCTGCGCGGATCGCCGCGAGAACTTCCTCGAGCGAGAGCCGGTGTGCATCCTTCGTATCTTCACGCAGCACCGCGTCGCCGCTGCGCAGACCGAGTCGCGCGGCGGGCGTCCCCGGCAGCACCGCGACTACGATGGTGTTCTTGCCCGCAGCCGACAGGAACGCGCCGGTCTCGCGCGTCATCGCATAGTCGACGCCGAGATAGGTGACCGTCTCGCTCTGACGGCGCAGCCAGATTCGCTTGCGCTTGTAGTCGATGCGCACGAGGAACTGCGAGATCAGGTCGTAGCCGATCACCGAGCTACTGGAGCCGACCTGGTTGAACCAACCTTTTGGCGAAACCTCGACCGGAACCCGCGCGATGCGCTGTCCCGCTATCTCGATCTCGCGCGCCTCGTAGAGGCGCGTCTGCGTGCTGCCGAGGGCGGTCTCGAGCGTGCCGAATGGCTGGAGCGCGTCGACATCGATCCCGACCGATTTCGCTGTCGGGCCGGAGAGGACTGCCGTCATCGGCGCACCGGTATCGAAGAGCACATCGATCGGATGGCCGTCGACACGCACGGTGAGGATCGGCCGACTCGATGTCGACTCGAGCGGGAGCACCGACTCGTCGGCTGCCTCGACGCGCTCTGGTACCGCAAAGCGATCGGGATCGAGGAAGCGCACGCTGCGCTTGGCGAAGTCCAGCTCGACGACGTAGTTCTCGAGAAAATTGGCGCCGAGCAGGCCATACTCCCACCCGGTACTCGAGCCGGTGTCGCTGCTGCGCGTATCCACGTAGAACTGCAAGTCATGTCCGAGCCGCGTCGCGCGCCGATAGGGCGTGTCCTTGATCGCGCGCACCGAGACGCCTGCCGCGCGCGCGGCGAGTGGCGTGAGCACCGAGAAGCTGGCGCCGGTGTCGAGCATCAAGCGGAACGGCTCGGAGCCCTCGGGAGCGAGGTCGAGATAGATCCGATTCACCTCGTCGGAGGCAAGGAACGGCAGCTCCGCGACGACCGCTTCGGGCGGCACGTCCGAGCCCGCCAACGCGGCTGACGCAATCGAGAGCGCGAGGACGAGAACGGCGCGTGCGCTGCGTTGCATGGTCCGTTGATCCTACGGCCAACGCCGTCGCGGAAACAAGCAGCAAGCGCGCCCGCGACCGGCCGCGGTATCGTGCGCGCGCGACGCCCCGAAGGAGATCCCGATGATTCGCCTCTACACGGCCCAGACGCCCAACGGTCGCAAGGTTTCGATCGCGCTCGAGGAGTTGGGCCTGCCGTATCAGGTCGAGCGCGTGCGCCTCGACGCCGGCGAACAGCTCGCGCCCGGTTTTTTGGCGCTGAATCCGAACCACAAGATTCCCGTGCTCGACGACGATGGCCTCGTCATCTGGGAGTCGGGCGCGATCCTGCTACACCTCGCCGAGAAGCACGGCAAGCTGCTGCCGGCCGATCCGGCGGGTCGCATCCACGCGATCCAGTACGCGTTCTTCCAGACGGGCGGCCTCGGACCGAACATCGGGCGACTCGGCGCGCAGCTGCGCCGGCCAGCAGCCGAGCGCAACGTCGAGATGGTCGAGATCTTCGGCGAAGAAGTGTCGCGACTGCTCGCCGTACTCGATCGCATCCTCGCCGATGGTCGCCCGTATCTCGTAGGCGAGTACTCGATCGGCGACATCATGCACTACCCGTGGCTGCAGCCGCTCTACGCACTGCGGGCGCCGCCGCTGATGGACCAACCGCACGTCGTGTCGTGGGTCGAACGCATCGCGGAGCGACCCGCCGTTCAGCGCGGCATGAAGGTTCCCGAGTAGCGCCATGCAGATCTCTGGGACGGCGGGCCTTTTCGCGCGCCGCAGACCTCCGCCGGGCTCGCATCCGGGCGCTTTCGTGCTGCCCGAGAACACCAGCGCGACGACGATCCGCGCGCTCCTCTACAGCGCAGGACGCTCCGAGGAGCGCGTCGTCACCTCGGCTGCGGAACTGGCGGAGGCCGCGAATGCGCCCGGTGTCACCTGGATCGCGATCGAAGGTCTGGGCGATGGCTCCGTGCTGCACTGGCTGCGCGATGCGCTCGGCGTCCACCCGCTCGCCGTCGCCGATCTCGCGAACCTCGGCCAGCGGCCGAAGTTCGAAGACTACGGCGACCGCGATCTGATCATCACGCAGTTGGTGCTCGCGAACGAAGACGAGGACGTCTCGATCGAGCAGGTCTCGCTGATCGTCGGTCCCGGCTGGCTGGTGAGCGTACTCGAGCGACCCCATCCGGTGTTTGCGCCGATCGAGGAGCGCATCCGCTCGGGCACCGCCGTGATCTGCCGGATGGAACAGGATTTCCTCGCCTACGCGATGCTGGACGCGGTGATCGATTCGTACTTCCCATTCGTCGAGCAGCTCGGCGAGGTGCTGAACGACATCGAGGACGACGTGACCGGCCGTCCGACCCAACAGTCGCTGAACCAGCTCCACGCGGTACGACGCACGCTGCTGTCGGTGCATCGCATCATGTGGCGCCAACGCGACGCGATCAGCCAGATCATGCGCGACGAGCGCTCGCCGTTCGGCGACTCGGTGCGCGTCTACCTGCGCGATCTGCTCGACCACGCGATGCAGGTGCTCGACTCGATCGAGACCTTCCGCGAGATCGGCGTCGGCCTCTCCGATCTCTACTACTCGAGCGTCAGCAATCGCCTGAACGAAGTGATGCGAACGCTCACCGTGATCTCGACGATCTTCATCCCGCTGACGTTCCTGGTCGGCGTCTACGGGATGAACTTCGACAACATGCCGGAGCTGCGCACGCGCTGGGGCTACTTCGTGTTGTGGGCCGTGATGCTCGCGGTCGCCGCGCTGCTGCTCTTCTGGTTCCGCCGGCGCGGCTGGCTCGAGCGAACCGGCCGGCCGAGCCGCCGGGACGACGAATAGCAGCGCGCGCGGGTCATTCGTTCCGGGTTCGGGTGCGTTCGACTTCGAGCGCCAGCACGCGAACGCGCTGGTGCAGCACGACCATCTCCTCGCGCAGTCGCACGATCACCGAGGCGCCGGCGAGATTCACTTCGAGCTCGTGCACCAGTTCGTGACAGACGCGGGCGCGTTCGAGCATCCGTTCCGAGTACTCCGCTTCGGGAACGTCCGGCGTCAGGATCTCCTCGTGCGCCAGCGCGTCGAGAAACCCGGGCTCGAGGCCGAGGATCTCCGCGATGTCGCGCAGCGTGTAGCGGCTCATTTCTCACCTCGAATCTTTGCGCGCACGTCGCGACCTTCGTAGAGCGGCTCCATCGACTTCGCGACTTCCTCGAGTCGTTCGCCGCCGTCCTCCGGCAACGCAACTTCGAGACGCAGCAAGAGATCGCCGCGGCCGCCTGCGCGCGTCGCGGCGCCCTTGCCGCGCAGGCGCAAGCGCGCGCCGGGACGCGAGTGCGGCGGCACGCGCACACTCGCGTTGCCGTCGGGCGTCGGCACCAGCGCATTCGCGCCGAGCACCAGTTCCGGGACCGTCACCGGCACGTCGAGCAGCAGATCGTCGCCGTCGCGACGGAAGAACGGATGCGCGCGAACGCGCAGCGTGATCAGCAGGTCGCCGGGCGGTCCGTTCTGGACACCGGGCTCGCCCTGACCGGCGAGTCGCACGCGCGTTCCGTCCCGGGCGCCGCCCGGAACGCGCACGCGCAAGCGGCCGCGCCCTTCGATCTCGACCCCGACTTCGCGCGCGAGCACGGCGTCGAGGAAGTCGATCTCGATCTCGGCCCGCGCATCGCGGCCGCGGCGCGGCGCGTTCCCGAACGCGCCGGCGCCTTCGAATCCACCCGACCCGCGCAGTCGCGACAACAGTTCTTCGAGATCGAAGTCCGCGTCGCCTTGTCGGTCCTGATCGTGATAGGGCGAGCGGCGTGCGCCTTCCGACCAGCGACGGTACGCGCGTGCCTGCTCGGGATCGAAGCCGGCTTCGAGCCCCTGGTTTCCGAACTCGGCGTAGCGCGCGCGCTTCTCGGGATCCGAGAGCACGTCGTAGGCGAACGAGATCTCCTTGAAACGATCCTCCGCCTTCTCGTCACCGGGATTCACGTCGGGATGATGCTTTCGCGCGAGTTTGCGATACGCGGTCTTCAACGCATCGTCGCTTGCGCCCTTTGCGACGCCAAGCAGCGCATAGAGGTCCTCGTCGTGCATCGGGTCGAGGGTATCCGAGCGCCACGTCGCGAGGTACCCTGCGCGGCCCATGCATGTGCTGGATATCGCGGTCTGGGCCGGCTTCCTCGCCTTCGTGCTGGGCCTATTGGCTCTCGATCTCGGCGTCTTCCACCGCGATAGCCGCGCGATTCGCACGAGCGAGGCACTCGCGTGGGCCGGCTTCTACGTGACGCTCGCGCTGGCCTTCAACGGACTGGTGTTCTTCCTGTACGAGCGCAACTGGCTCGGCGTCGGCGTTTCGGTCGGCCAGCCGCTCGACGGGCACACCGCCGCGCTGCAGTTCCTGACCGGCTATCTGCTCGAGCAGAGTCTTTCGCTCGACAACGTATTCGTGATCGCGCTGATCTTCTCGTACTTTCGCGTGCCGTTGGCGTACCAACACCGTGTGCTGTTCTGGGGAATCCTCGGCGCGCTGGTGATGCGCGGCGCGATGATCGGCCTCGGCGCCGCGCTGATCGCCCGCTTCGACTGGATCATCTACATCTTCGGCGGGATCCTGATCCTCACCGCGGTACGCATGCTTCTCGCTGGCAACGAAGAGCCGGATCCAGAAAAGAGCCCCGTGATCCGATTGGCGCGCCGCATCTACCCGGTGACGCCGGAGATGCACGGCGAGCGATTCTTCGTTCAGCTGAACGGCCGCCGCGCCGCGACACCGCTCTTTCTCGTGCTGCTGATGGTCGAGAGCTCCGACGTGCTCTTTGCGGTCGACTCGATCCCGGCGATCTTTGCGGTCACCCAGGACCCGTTTCTGGTCTTCACGTCGAACGTCTTCGCGATTCTCGGCCTGCGCAACCTCTACTTCGCGATCGCGCCGCTGCTGAACCGCTTCAAGTACTTGAAGCAGAGCCTCGTGTTCATCCTCGCCTTCGTCGGCGTGAAGATGATCCTCGCCCACACGCAGCCGATCCCGACCGTCACGTCGCTCTCGGTGATCATGGGGATCCTCGCCGTCGGGATCCTCGCTTCGGCGCTGGCGGCCGGGCGGGAGAGCGCTCCGCTCGCGTCGCCGCTCGCCAGCGACGTCGAGACACTCTCGCGTGTGACGATCGGCGCCGCGCGCAAGATCATCGCACTCGCGGTCGGCTCCACGGTCCTGATACTGGGCGTCGCGATGGTCGTGCTGCCCGGGCCTGGCCTGGTGGTGATCCCGATCGGGCTCGTGGTGCTCGCCGCAGAGTTCGTCTGGGCGCGGCGTCTGTTGACACGGCTGCGTGATGAGGTGCGTTCGGTCGCCAGCTCCACTCTTGCCGCCAAGCCAGAGTAGTTGCGCGCGTGAACCGGGTCGCCGCCGCCGTAGGGCTCGCGCTCGTCACCTTCGGACTCGCGGTCTTCGGCTGGAAGGTCTTCGTCTACGAGCTGCCCGTGCTGCCCAGCGACCCGGAGGGGCTGTGGGGCATCGAGCTGAGCGTGACGGTACGCGGCGCGGGCGGGCGCGGCAGCGTGCGCGCGCCAGTGCCGTCGACTGGCCCCGGACAGGAGGTGTACGACGAGCGCTCTTCCGCGGACCGTCTGCTGTTCACGATCCGCACCGAACAGGGAGAACGCACCGCGGTCTGGCGCGGCGCCTTCGACGGCGTGCACGACATTGCGTATGGATTCCACGTCCGCCTTGCACCGGCTCCGACGCCGCTGCCGACCGAAGCCATCGCGCCACCGCCCGAGCTTGCACAAAGCTACGGCGGCCCGACGCGCGAGTTCCCGAGCGACGCGGCCGAGATCGCGGCGACGCTGCAGATGCTCGCACTCCCGCCCGCGACCGACGTGGCGGGCCGCATCCGCTCGATCTTCGCGATGGTGACGCACGAAGTGGCAGGGACACCGGGCGGTTCCGACGACGCGCTGCTCGTGCTCGCCAATCGCGCCGGCAGCGAGCGCGGCAAGGCAGCGCTGCTCGTCACGTTGCTGCGTGCCGCCGGCGTACCGGCGCGACCGGTCAGCGGACTCGAGCTACGCAGTGGCGCTGCACCGCGTGAGACGCCGTGGGCCGATGCGTGGGCGGGCGGCGTCTGGGTGCCGCTCTCGCCCACGGGCGCGTTCTTCGCGGCGCGACCCCCCTCGCTCGTCGTGTTGCGCGCGGGCTCGTTCGCGAGTGTCGAGGCGACTGGCGCAGAAGCCGTCACCCACCACTACGAGGCCCTGCGCGAGCACCTGCAAACCGAAGAGCTGGCGGCGATGATGGTGCCGCCCAACCGTGTACTGGGCGCGCTCTCGCTGTACCGGCTGCCGGTCGCCACGCAGTCGGCGCTGCGCTTGCTGCTCGCATTGCCGCTCGGCGCGCTGATCGTCGCGATCTTCAGGAACCTCGTCGGCGTGCCGACCTTCGGCACCTTCATGCCCGTGCTGATCGCGTTTGCGCTGCGCAACGTGCCGATCTACGTCGGTCTCGCGATGGTGATGGCCGTGATCGGCGTGGGCGTCTTCGGCCGGCTCGTGCTCGAGCGGCTGCGCCTGCTGCTGGTACCGCGGCTCGCGATCCTGCTCTGCCTGGTGGTGCTGGGGGTCGCGGCCTTCGCGTTGCTCGGCCGTCGCTTCGAGACGCACGAGCTGTTCTCGGGCGTCCTGTTCCCGATCGTGATCCTGACGATGCTCATCGAGCGCTTCTCGATCGCGATCGCCGAGGAAGGCATGCGCACCGCGCTGGTCCGCTCGGGGTACTCGCTGCTGGTGACGGTTGCCGTCTACCCGGTGCTGCGCGACCCGACCGCGGAATACGTGATGTTCTCGTTCCCGGAGCTGACGTTCTGCGTGATGGGCATCCTGGTCTGGATCGGCGGCTACACCGGCTATCGACTCTTCGACCTGGTGCGCTTCCGCTCCTTCGGCGATCGCACCGATGGCGACGGGGGCGCGACATGAGGGTGTTGCGCGCACTCCATCGCAGCGGGGTACTCGGCATCAACCGTCGCAACGCCGAATTCACGCTGCGCTGGAACCCGCGCTCGGCCTATCCGATGGTCGACGACAAGCTGCGCACGAAGGAGCTGTGTGCGCGCGCGGGCATTCCGACACCGCGATTGCTCGCGGTCGCGCGTCATCACTTCGAAATTCGCCAGCTGCGCGAGGCGATGGCGCAGCGCACGAGCTTCGTGCTGAAACCCGCCCGGGGTGCGATGGGCAATGGGATCGTCGTGGTTCGCGAACGCGACGGCGCGCGCTTCCGGTTGGCGGGCGGACGCAGCACGACGCTCGACGATCTCGCCTACCACGCCGCAGGCGTGATCTCGGGGCTCTACGCGATCGCGGGACAGAGCGATGCGGCGATCGTCGAGGAGCGCATGCTCGTACACCCCGCGCTGGCCGCGATCGCGAGCGAAGGCGTGCCCGACGTACGCGTAGTCGTCTACCGCGGTGTCCCGGTGATGGCGATGACGCGCCTGCCGACGCGGCGTTCCGGTGGGCGCGCCAACCTGCACCAGGGCGCCGTCGCGGCGGGCATCGATCTCGAGAGCGGCCTCACCACGCACGCGATCCTCGACAGCCGTCCGATCCGCCGTCATCCGGATACCGGCGCGGCGCTGCTCGGGCATGCGATCCCCGGCTTCGCGGACGTACTCGGCCACGCGCTGCGCGCGGCGGACGAAACGGGACTCGGCTACGTCGGCGCCGATCTCGTGGTCGATGCGGAGCGCGGACCGGTGCTGCTCGAGATGAACGCGCGACCCGGGCTGATGATCCAGCTCGCGAACCGCGCCGGACTGTTGCCGCGACTGCGCGCGATCGATCGCGAGATCGCGCCGGGCCGCAGCGCAGCGGAGCGCATCGCGCTCGCCGTCTCGATCGCGCGGCGCACCGAGGCGGCGGCTTGATCGGGCGAGCGTCGACGCGCGCAGCGTTCGCGTTCTGCGTCGTCGCCGCGGCGGTCGCGCGGGCGCAATCGCCGCCCACGGCGAGCTACGACGTCCGCTACGAGGTGCGCATCGTCCCCACCGAGAAAACCGCGCACGTCGCGCTGCACGTCGTCGATCCCGCGAACGTGTTCCGCTCGCTGCGCTTCTCGGTCGATCCGGAGCGCCAGCTCGCGTTCCGCGGCGACGGTCACGTGGTGGTCGAGGAAGCGACCGTCGTCTGGACACCGCCGCGTGGCGGCGGCGTGCTGCACTACGCGGTGCGCATCGACCACCTGCGCGACGAGAGCAGCTACGACGCGCGTTGCACGCGATCGTTCGCGCTGTTTCGCGGCGACGACCTGGTGCCCCCCGCGCGCGTCCGCACCGAAGGCCACGCGCAGAGCCGCGCGGTGCTGCACCTGGTGCTTCCGCAGGGCTGGTCGGCACTGCTCCCGTACGCGCCACTCGAAGCCGACAGCTGGTCGATCGAACGGCCCGAGCGGCGCTTCGATCGCCCCGTCGGCTGGCTGCTGCTCGGACGACTCGGCGTGCTGCGCGAGCGCGTCGCGGGAGCGCATGTCGGCATCGGCGCACCGGTCGCCAGCGGCATGCGGCGTCAAGACGTGCTCGCGCTGCTGCGCTGGGCGTTGCCGGCGCTGCGCAAGATCACGCCGCTGCCCGATCGCATCGCGATCGTCGGCGCGGCGGACCCGATGTGGCGCGGCGGACTCTCGGCTCCCGCTAGCGCCTACCTGCACGCGAGCCTGCCGCTGATCGCTGGGGACGGAACGAGTCCGGTGTTGCACGAGGTCGTCCACGTGCTGTTGCGCGCGCGGGCCGGGCCGGGCGGCGATTGGGCGGTCGAAGGTCTCGCCGAGTTGTACTCGCTCGAAGCGCTGCTGCGCTCGAAGACGATCTCGAAGCGGCGCTACGAACGCGCGCTGGCACGCATCGAGGAGAAGGGACGCGCGGTGAAGCGCGTGACCGTCGTGCGATCGACCGCCGCGACGACCGCGCGCGCCGTCACGCTGCTGCGCGAACTCGATCAGCAGATCCGCCGCTTCTCGGGGGGACGAAAGAATCTCGACGACGTCGTGCGCGCGCTGGTCGAAGCCCCGCAAGCGATTTCGCTGGCGCACTTTCGGGCCGTCTCGGAGCGCGTTGCCGGTAGCGATCTCGCCGCCTTCTTCGACCAAAGCGTTCTCGAGCCGCCCGACTGAGGAGAAGATCTACGTGGCCCGTGTCCGACTCCACATCCATCTCGACGGCGATCACACGCTCGGGCCGGGCAAGATCCAGCTGCTCGAAGGCGTGCGCGAACACGGCTCGATCTCGGCAGCGGCGCGTGCGATGGAGATGGCCTATCGCCACGCGTGGGAGATGATCGACGATCTCAACCAGGGCTTCAGTCGGGCAGTCGTCGAAACCGCGAGTGGGGGTCGGGCCGGCGGCGGCGCGCGGCTGACGACCTTCGGCGAGGAACTCGTGCGCCGCTTCCGCGCGATGGAGGCGAGCGCCGAGCGCGCCATCGCGCGCGACTTGCGCGCACTCGACCCGCAGCTCGGTGGCACGAACGCGCGCCGCAGCGGCGCAGCGCGCAAGTCGCGTTGATCGGCGGTGCTTCCCGCGTAGCGAGCCAACGGCGAGCGGCGAGATCATCGGCCGCCTTCCCGCGTAGCGAGCCAACGGCGAGCGGCGAGATCATCAGGCTGGCCGGCATCGCGACCCGGCTCGTCAGAGCGAACCCTCCGCTATACCCTGCCGGGAATCACGAAGCGCCCCACCCACCGCCGCCACCGCGGCACGGAGGATCTCATGCAGGAACACCTTCAGTTCTACATCGACGGCCGCTGGGTCGACCCGGTGAAGCCGGCTGCGCTCGACGTCATCGATCCCTCCACCGAGGAGGTGATCGGACGCATCAGCCTCGGCAGCGCCGAGGACGTCGATCGCGCCGTCAAGGCGGCACGCGCCGCGTTCCCGGCGTTCTCGCGAACGACGAAAGAGGAGCGTCTCGCGCTGCTCCAAAAGATCTCGGCCGTCTACATGACGCGCTACGAGGAGCTGGCCCGCACGATCTCACAGGAGATGGGCGCGCCGCTGTGGCTCGCGAAGGCGGCGCAGGCCGCGACGGGCATCGGGCATCTGAACCAGACGATCGCGGTGCTGAAGGACTACGAGTTCCAACAAATGCGCGGCACGACGATGATCGCGCGCGAGCCGGTCGGCGTCTGCGGCCTGATCACACCGTGGAACTGGCCCGTCAACCAGATCATGTGCAAGGTCGCGCCGGCGCTCGCGGCGGGCTGCACGATGGTGCTGAAGCCCACCGAAATCGCGCCGCTGAACGCGATCATCCTGGCTGAGATCTTCCATGCTGCGGGCGTCCCGGCGGGCGTCTTCAATCTGGTGAACGGCGACGGTCCGAACGTCGGTGCGGCGATCGCGTCGCATCCCGACGTCGACATGGTGTCGTTCACCGGCTCGACGCGAGCCGGAGTGCAGGTTGCGATCGCAGCCGCGCCGACCGTGAAGCGTGTCGCGCAGGAACTCGGCGGCAAGTCGGCGAACGTGATCCTCGACGACGCCGATTTCGAGCAGGCCATCGCGGGCGGTGTGCAGGGCTGCGTGATGAACAGCGGCCAGTCGTGCAACGCGCCTACGCGGATGCTGGTGCCGGCGAATCGCCACGACGAGGCCGTCGCGATTGCGAAGACCGCGGTCGCGAGCGTGAAGGTCGGTCCGGCGTCGGCCGAGGGCGTGACGATCGGCCCGGTCGTCTCCGAACTCCAGTGGAACAAGATCCAGGGGCTGATCCAGAAGGGCATCGAAGAGGGCGCGACGCTCGTCGCCGGTGGACCCGGTCGTCCCGACGGTCTCGACAGGGGCTACTTCGTGAAGCCCACCATCTTCGCGAACGTGACGAACGACATGACCATCGCCCGCGAGGAGATCTTCGGGCCGGTGCTGTCGATCCTGCCCTATCTCGATGAAGCGGATGCGATCCGGATCGCGAACGACACGCCCTACGGCCTCTCGGGCTACGTCACCTCGGGGAATCTCGATCGAGCCCGCCGCGTCGCTGCGCAGCTGCGCACCGGCAACGTGCACCTGAACGGTGTGGGCCCGTCCTTCGATGCGCCGTTCGGCGGCTACAAGCAGTCCGGCAACGGCCGCGAGTGGGGCGAGTTCGGCTTCGAGGAGTTCCTCGAAGTGAAGGCGGTGCTGGGATACGAGCAAGCCTGATCCCGCGTAGCGAGCCGCAGGCGAGCGGCGAGGTCACGATCCGTGTTCCCGCGTAGCGAGCCAACGGCGAGCGGCGAGGTCACCAGCCGTTCCCGCGTAGCGAGCCAACGGCGAGCGGCGAGGTCACCAGCTGTTCCCGCGTAGCGAGCCAACGGCGAGCGGCGAGGTCACCAGCTGGCCAGCTACCCGCGCCGGGCCGGCGTCGCGCTGCTCACCGCTCCGCTCTGGATCACGTTCAGCTTGATCCGAACCGGCGTCACGCGGAGCGGCGTGAGATCTTCGGGATGCTGCACCTGCTCGGGACCGACATCGAAGGTGCGGCGCCCGAGTTGAACCAGCAGTGCGTCGACGCGCAGCGCCAGTTTCGTCTGCTGGCGCGCCAGGTAGGCGTCGCGGCGGCGACCCTCGAAGACGACTTCGACTTCGGTCGGCTCGACGCTCTCGATCGCATAGCCCGGCGGCAGATTCTCGATCACGACGGGGATGCGGCGCTCGAACTCGCCCACCGTCGAGCCCGGCACGAGCAGTAGCCAGAGACCAGCGGACGCGCAGCTTGCGAGCAGCGCTTCCGGCCAGCGCCGCAGCACGGCGCGCAGTCGCGATTGCCGCGGGGCTGGCCTCGGGCCGCGTTCCGCGAGGAAGCGCCGGATCTCGCGCGCGAGCAGTTCCGGTCCAGGCAGCGCGCGCAGCCGACCGTCGCGCGCGATCGACACCGCGCGGCGTTCCTCCGACACGACGATGCAGAGCGCATCGGTGCGCTCGGCCAGCCCGAGTGCCGCCGCATGGCGCGTCCCGCCGCTGCCGAGCTGATCGTGATCATTCGACAGCGGCAGATGCACCGCGAAACGCACGACGCGCCCCCCCTCGATCGCGACGGCGCCGTCGTGGCCCGGAGAGTGCGGATCGAAGAGCGAGAGCAGCAGCGGCTCGGAGAGCCATCCACCGAGCGGAATGCCGCCGGCGATGTGACGGTCGAGCGGTTCGCGACCGGGGAGTACGAACAGCGCGCCGACGCCCGTCGCGACCAGCTGCCGGACCGCGCCCACCAGCGCATCCACCGCGTCGGGCGGCGCGGACACCGGTTTGCGGCGACGCCGGCGACAATGCTGAACACGTTGCGTTCCCGCTGGGCCTTCATGACGGAGCACGATGCCCGAGCGCGACCCTCGAAGCGATGCGTCCGAGCGCCGCGCCCGCGCCCATCGGC
>JANLTC010000239.1:0-9173 GCA_031362725.1 Deltaproteobacteria bacterium
CGCGCTCGTCGCGGTGCTCGCGGTCGTGGCGAGCAGCGCATCCGGTGCGCTCGCGCTCGCCGTGCAACTCGAAGCGGCGGCGTTTGGCCGGCCCGTGGCGCCACGCGAAGCGAGCTTCGACGCGACGGTCGTCGCGTCTGCACGCGTCCATGGAGACGTCGAGGTCGAAGTGAAGGACGCGGTCGCGGCGGCGGCGGAGACGATCGCGGTTCCCAGCCGGATGCGTTTGCGCGAGCGCGCGGCGGGATCTCCTCGGACGGCGCTCGGCAGCGTCGTTGCCGGCGACCGCATCCGCGTCCGTGCGCGACTGCGCGCACCCGAGGGACGCGCGAACCCAGGACGACGCGATCGTACGCGCGACCTCGCACGGCGCGGAATTGGTGCAGTCGGATCGACCGCGCATCCCGATCTGGTCGTTCGGCTGCCGGATCAGGAGGGTGTCAGGCCGCTCTCGTGGCTGCACGCATTCCGCGCGACGGCATCGCATCGACTGCTGCGTTTCGGGGAGGGTGGGGCGCTACTGGCAGCTCTCGCGCTGGGAGATCGCGGCGGACTGGGCGCCGCGCGCAGCGACGAATTCCGACTGCTCGGCCTGACGCATCTCCTTTCCGTGTCGGGGCTACATCTGGTGCTGGTCGGCGCACTCTTCTACGGCATCGCACGGCGAGCGTTGCGCGTCGTGTCGATCCGCGCGGATCGACGGCGGGCCGCGCTCGCGACGGCCGTCGCCGCCGCGACGGGCTACGCGCTGCTGGCGGGCTTCGAGGTCCCGGTCCGTCGCTCCCTGGTTCTGCTGCTCGCGCTGGCAGCGTCCGTCTTGCTGCGGCGACCGATTCGCCGTGGCGCGTCGCTTGCGCTCGCTGCGCTGGCGATTCTCGCGGTCGAGCCCGAAGCGCTTTTCGACGCGGGCGCGCAGATGTCGTTTCTCGCGAGCGGCGCGCTGATCTTCGGTTCGCGGCGCGAACCGGGCCCGGACGTTGTTGCGCGCACGGGTTGGCGCGCTGGATTGCTCGATCTTCTCGACACCTCTGCGCTCGCGACCGCGGCCACCGCGCCCGTAGCCGCGGCGGTGATCGGCAGCGTCTCGCCGTGGGGACTCGTCGCGAACGTCGCCGCGGTGCCGTGGACCGGCTTCGTGCTGATGCCGATCTCGCTCGTCGCGGCGCTGCTCGCAGGTCTGGCGCCAGATGGCTGGGCGGTCGAGGGCACGCTGCGTGCGCTTGCCTGGGCGGGGTCGTTCTCGCTCGATGCGCTCGCGATCGCGGCGGAGGCGGCGCCGCCGTCGTGGGCGTCGCGACCGGCGCTGCCGTTCGTGCTCACCGCGCTGGCCGCATTGTTGTTCGTGGTGCGCGCCACATCTCCGTGGCGGCGCATCGGCTGGGCACTCGCAGTGTCGGCGGGGCTGACGCTGGCGCCACCGCCGCGGATCGATCCGCTGCCGCCGCGCGTCGTGCATCTCGATGTCGGGCAGGGCGACGCGACGCTGGTGCAGGGGCGTCGCGCGGCGATGTTGGTCGATGCGGGCACCGCGCTACCCGACGGCACCGACCTCGGGGCTTCGGTGGTCGTGCCTGCGCTGCGCGCGCTCGGGGTGCGGCGTCTCGCCGTCGTCGCCGCCAGTCATGCGGATCTCGATCACCGCGGTGGACTCGGATCGGTGTTGCGTGCGATTCCGACCGAGCGGCTCTGGCTGCCGTTTGGCGCGGCGACGGAGCCTGCGTTCGCGGCGCTCCTCGAAGAGGCGCGTTGGCTCGGTGTGCGCGTCGAAGAACGCGGCGCCGGATCCCCGCGCGAATGGATCGGCGACCTCGACGTCGCGCCGCTGTGGCCGCCGCCCGAAGTCTCGGCATCCGCGTCGCGCAACGATCGCTCGCTGACACTGCGCGTCGAGGTCGCGGGTCGCTCGGTGCTGCTCGCCGGCGATGTCGAGGCGGCGGCCGAGGCGGCACTGATCGCGAGCGGCACGTCGCTCCACGCGGATGTGCTGAAGCTCTCGCATCACGGCAGTCGCAGCTCCTCGACGCCCGCGTTCCTCGATGCAGTGGGCGGTGCGGTGGCGGTCGCCTCGGCGCCGCGCTGGAGTCGCTTCGGGATGCCGCACGCGGAGGTGGTTCGGCGCGCCGGGGACGCGGGCTACGCGCTCTGGTGGACGGGTCGGGACGGAGCGGTGCTCGTCGGCCTCGAGCCGCGCCTCTGGGTTCGCGGTTGGCGCTGACGCGAGAAGGTTGTGCCGACCTCGACCGCGAGCCCGATGATCTTCGTTCGCCTGCGGCTCTCGCATTCCAAGGGCGCGCCCGCGATGTTCACGGTCCGCGAGCCCGATGATCTTCGTTCGCCTGCGGCTCACTGCGCGCGCGCTTCGCGCGCTTGCCGTCAGCCCGCGTTCTGCAGCAGTCGGATGTAGAAGCGCACGCTGTCCAGGTAGTCGTCGACGCCGATGCGTTCGTTGGTGCCGTGGGCGCGCTTCAGGTCGTCGGGGCCCATGTGCAGCGGGCCGAAGCGGTAGACGTTCTCCGAGAGCGGGTGGAAGTACCGCGCGTCGGTGCCGCCGAGTACCAGGTTCGGCGCCACGACGGTGTCGGGGTGGGTCTCCCGGATCGTACGCGTCAGCAGTGCGAACGGCTCCGAGTCGATGCGGCTCTCTGGCGAAGGATCGCGCGCATGGGAGCCCTCGAGCTGCGCGACTTCGACACGGGGATCGCGCACGGTGCGCCGCACGTGCTCAGTCACGCTCTGCACGGTGTCGCCCGGGAGGATGCGGAAGTTCACCGTCGCGCGAGCCGATGCGGGCAGCGCGTTCTCCTTGACGCCGCCTTGCACCATCGTCACCGCGGTGGTGGTGCGGATCGTCGCGTTGGAGCGCGGCGACGCGGCGAGCGCGCGCAGCAGCAGCGGTTCGAGGAGATCGCTGTTGGCAACTGCGACGCGCATCGGGAACTCCATCTCGGGACCGAGCGCGGCGAGGAACTGGCGTGTTGCGCCCTGCAGCGACGCCGGCAGCGGGTGGCCTTCGACGCGTTCGATCGCGGCCGCGAGAATGCCGATCGCCGTGTGCGGCGGCGGCATCGACGAGTGACCGCCCTCGGCGCTCGCTGTCAGCGTGAGCGTCACATAGCCCTTCTCCGCGATCCCGATCAGCGCCGCCGGCGCGGCGACGCCCGGCACCAGGCCCTCGCCGATCGTGCCTCCTTCGTCGAGCACCCAGTCGAAACGCGTGCCGTCGGCCTCCCAGCGCTTCGCAACCAGGAGCGCACCGTTGCGGCCGCCGACCTCCTCGTCGTGACCCGCGACGAGACGGATCGTGCGCGTGGGCTGGAAGCCGTTCCGCAACAGCGCTTCGATCGCTTCGAAGAGCGCCAGCAGCTTGCCCTTGGTGTCGATCGTGCCGCGGCCCCAGACGAAGCCCTCGGCGATGGCGCCGGAGAACGGCGCCTGCTGCCAGTTCGCTTCGGTCCCCGGTTCGATGGGCACCACGTCCTGGTGTGCCATGAGCACGATGCCCGGCTTCGACGGATCGCGACCCATCCAGGTGTAGACGAGGCTGCGCTCGTTCACGATCTCGCGCGTGAGCGTCGCGTGCAGCAGCGGGAAACTGCGCTCCAAGTGGTTGCGGAGCGCCTCGAACACGGCGGGATCGTCCTGGCTGGGATCCTGATGCGAGACGGTGGGAATGCGGATCGCGGCGGCGAGTCGTTCGACGATCGCGTCCGGGTCGGCCAGCTCGACGCGCGGAGCCGGAGGCAGCGTGAGCTGCGCCGAGCGCAGTGTCACGGCGCGCATCAGCAACACGGCGGTGAATACGAGAACAGCGAGGGCGAGAACTCCGAGAGCGCGCTTCATGGAGGCGCAGCATACCTGGAGTTTGCGCGGGGCGGAGTCAGTAGAGGCCGAGCATACGGCCCGCAAGCAGCAGGATCGCGGCGATCATCACCGGGCGGATCACGCGCTCGCCGCCGCTCACGGCGATCTTCGCGCCGAGCGCGCCACCGCATGCGAAGCCGATCGCCAGCACGCCTGCATGCGGCCACGCGATCTGGCCGGCGTACCAGAAAATCGGGATCGCAAATGCGGTGATCGCCACGTTGGTGGTGACCTTGATGCTGTTGGCGCGCACCAGGTCGTAGCCGGTGTGATTCAGCGCACCGACCATCAGCAGGCCCACGCCGGCCTGGATCGCGCCTCCGTAGAGCCCGATCCCCGCGAAGACGCTAAGGAGCAGCCAGCGCGGCCACGGACGCGTCGGGTGCTCGCCACCCGGCCGCGCCTTGCGCAGCATCGGGATCAGATCGATCAGCATCACCAGGCCGAAGATGCGTTGGAAGGTCGCGTCGTCGAGCTTCGCGACGGTGTAAGCGCCGACGAGCGAGCCGATGCAGACCGGCACCACGACTCTGGAGGCGCCCGCGAGACCCGAGACGCCGCGTGCGCGGAAGCTCCACGCCGCGACGAGGTTCTGCAAGAAGACGCCGATCCGGTTGGTGCCGTTCGCGGTCGTCGCCGGCAGTCCCACCAGCACGAGCAGCGGCACGCTGATCAGCGAACCGCCACCGGCCAGCGTGTTCACCACGCCGGCCGCGACACCGCCCGCCACGAGGATCGCGATGTCGGTTGCCGTCATCGCTTCCACCTCATGATCCCGCGCGAGCGGAGGAACCGATCGCGCCGAACACGGGTCAGGTGGCTGCGAGTTGAAGAATTCGGAGACAAAGCGGGCGAATCATACGCAGCGCTATCCCCAGATGCCCATGCGCTTCCACAGCCGATCGAAGGGAGCCGAAGCGATGCCGAGCTCGATGCAGAGTTCGCGCGGCTTGCGCAGCGCTGCCGCGCGCTGCGTGCGCGCCGCCTCGCTTCGATACGCCTCGCGCAGTACCGCTTTCGGAATCTGGTAGCGCTGCACCATCGCCGCCGGCGGTTGCATCATGATGCGACCCATCTGTCCGAGCAGCAGCGGCGTTCGTACACGCAGCGCGAGGCGCTTCAGCGCGCCGAGTCGCGGCACGTGCCGACGCAGGTACGCGCGCGCGAACGACAGATGGCGCGCCTCTTCGGTGATGTGCACCTGCGAGATGCGTCGCAGCAGCGGGTGCGCGTACTGGCCGGTGCGCAGCTGCTCGCGCTGCACATAGTCGATCGGGTCCTCGCCGCCGAGCACGAACAGGAAGAACAGTTCGGGGAAACGCCGTGCCAACCGCACGACTTGTCGCGAACCGATCTGCATCCACTTCGGCAGGCCGCCAATCGGGATCTGCGTGCGGTTCACGAACTCCTGGAACATCAGCGAATGCTGGCCTTCTTCGATCACCTCGTGCATCACGTAGCGGTACTCGGGTGCGCCGTTCGGAAGCTGGAACGCGTATTCGAGCAGGCCGCGCTGCAGTGCGTTCTCGAACTGCACGCCGATCTTCGCGAAGTTCGCGATCAACTCCATGCCGAAGCGCGCGCGGGTCGCTTGCGGAAGCGCCCGATACCAGGCCGTCGCGCCGAGCGGGTCGCACGGTTGCAGTTCCCAGCGCGGATCGTCCGCGACGAGCGCGTACGCCGGATCGTCCCAGGGGATGTCGATGTAGGCGTCGTAGTGCTTGGCGACCGACTGGCGCGAGAGCCGCTCGATCAGCGACCGGTAGCTGGCCTCGGTGATCGCGGCGCCGTCGTGGCGCTCGTCGCTGGGCAGTGTCTCGGTCGACCCATGACCCAGGGGGCCAGGCGCTTCGCGCCCTGCGGCGAACGGAGTGGCAGGCGAAGTCATGATTCATTCCTTCCGGGAGCGGGCGCGGCTGCGAGATGTTCCTGAAGGCGCGCACCGATCATCAGCACGATGGCGGTGCGCAGTTCGGAGAAGATGCGCAGCGCTTCGCCCGGCCGCGGATCGATGAGCTGGTGCGTGGCGGCGTGCGACAGGAAGGCGAGCGCGGTGCGCGCGATCAGCGCGGACTCGGACCACGGCGCGCCCAGCGAATCATCGATGCCCTGCACGATCGCGGCATGCGCGCGCTCGAAGATCGTGCGCAGCGCGTCGCGGGTGGCGGCGTCCTTTTCGCTGCGCTCGAGCGCCACCGAGAGCAGCAGCCGGACCAGGTTTGGCCGCAGCACGACGAGGTCGCGCAGGCTGGCGACGAAGCGGTCGAGGCGCGCGAGCGGATCGCCTTCGAGGTAGACCGACTTCTGGATCTCCTCGATCCACTCGGACGCGGCGCGCTCGAGAACGGGCACGAGCAGCCCCTCCTTCGAGCCGAAATGCCAGTAGATCGCGGTGCGGACGACGTTCGCGCGTTGGCAGAGCGCCTCGATGCCGGTCGTCGCGAAGCCGCGCTCACCGAAGAGTTCGAGCGCGGCGACCAGGATCCGTTCGCGCGTCGCTTCGGCTTGCGCCCGCTGCGGCGTGCGACCCGCCCGCCGTTCCCCTTCCCGGGTGCCAGGGCGGTCGGAGATCGGCGGGCGGGTGCGAGGCATCGTCTGAGGCTCCTGGCGGCTCCAACCATTCGTGTATGTAACGATCGGTACGGTAACAGGGGACTTGAGCATCGCAAGCCCGGGCGGATAGGATCGGGCTCCAATGTCCCAACCCCCTGCGTCTCCGTCCGCTGATGTGATCGACGTCCGCCCGGACGAACGCTTCGACCCCGCGCGGGTCGCCGACTACTTGCGCGGCAGGTTCCCGGGCTCCGACCGGGCGCTTTCGGTGCGCCAGTTCGCAGGCGGTCACGCCAACCTGACCTACCTGCTTCGCTACGGCGAAGGCGCGGACGCAATCGAGTACGTGCTGCGCCGGCCGCCGCTCGGGCCGGTCGCACCCGGCTCGCACGACATGTCTCGTGAACACCGGGTGCTGTCGGTTCTGTGGAAGGCGTTCCCGCTCGCGCCGCGTTCGTTCGTGTACTGCGACGACGCGGCCGTCCTCGGTGCACCGTTCTTCGTGATGGAGCGCCGTCATGGCGTGGTGGTGCGCGGCGCGATTCCGCCCGCGTTCGGTGGCGGCGCCGACGAAGCGAGCAACCGCAAGCTCTCGCAGGTCGTCGTCGACGTGCTCGCCGCGTTTCACGCGGTCGAGCCCGTCAAGGCCGAACTCGGCGATCTCGGCCGGCCCGAGGGATTCCTCGCGCGCCAGGTGAAGGGCTGGACCGAGCGCTTCGAGCGCGCGCGTGTGGAGGCGTTCCCGCTCGCCGACGAGCTGCAGCGTTGGCTTCTCGACAACCTTCCGGTGTCGCCTACGCCGACGCTGCTGCACAACGACTGGCGCCTCGACAACATGGCCGTCGCCGCGGACGACCCGGGCCGCTGCGTCGCCGTCTACGACTGGGACATGGGTACGCGCGGCGACCCGCTCTGCGATCTCGGCACCGTGCTCGCCGTCTGGTACGACCCCGACGAAGTGCCGCCGTCACTGAACCCGATGCCGACGCTGGCGCCGGGCTTCCTGCGTCGCGCCGCGGCAGCAGCGCGCTACGGCGAGCAGAGCGGTCGCGACCTCTCACAGCTCGCCTACTACCTCGTGTTCGGCACCTTCAAGATGGCGGTCGTGCTCCAACAGATCTACTTCCGCTTTCACCAGGGACAGACCCAGGACTCACGTTTCGCGGGGATGGGTGAGGGAGCGAAGTCGCTCTTCCGCCTCGCTGCCGCTCGACGCCCCTAGCCCCCACCCGCACCGGAGATTCCATGGCCATCGATTTTTCGTTTCCCGAAGAGATCGAACTCGTCCGCCACAAGGTCCGCGAGTTCATCGAGAAGGTCGTCCAGCCCGCGGAGCGCGAGATCGAAGCCCACGAGGGCGATCGCAAGGTGCTCGCCCTGCAGGTGATCGTGATGCGCAAGGCCGCGCAGGAGTGGGGCCTGTGGCTGCCGCACATGCCCGAGGAATACGGAGGCATGGGGCTCGGCCATGTCGCGATGGCGGCGGTATCGGCGGAGGCGGCGAGGTCGCGCTTCGGTCCGTTTGCGCTGAACGCCTCGGCGCCCGACGAGGGCAACATGCACACGCTGCATCACTGGGGCACGCCCGAGCAGAAAGCAAAGTACCTGAAGGGGCTCTGCGACGGCCGCATGCGTTCGTGTTTCGCGATGACGGAGCCGGAAGTCGCCGGCTCCGACCCGACGCTGATCCAGACGCGCGCAGTCGCGGATGGCGACGACTTCGTCATCAACGGGCACAAGTGGTTCATCTCGGGCGCACACGGCGCGCAGTTCGCGATCCTGATCGCGCGCACCGAGGACGCTCCCGACGTTCCGCAGGCGACCAACACCGCGTTCCTCGTCGACATCCCAAGCGAGGGCTGGGAGATCGTTCGCGACATCCACACGATGAGCGGCCCGAGCCACAATCACTGCGAGATCCGCATCACCAATCTGCGTGTCTCGAGGCACGCGATCCTGGGCGGCCTCGGTCAGGGCCATCGCCTCGGCCAGTACCGGCTCGGCCCGGCGCGACTCGCGCACTGCATGCGCTGGATCGGCCAGGCCGAGACGGCGCTCGACATGACGGTCGATCGCGCGCTGAAGCGCTTCGCGCACGGCTCGCTGCTCGCCGAGAAGCAGGGCATCCAGTGGATGATCGCCGACTCCACGATGGAGCTGTACCAGTGCAAGCTGATGGTGCTCCACGCGGCGTACAAGATCGATCGCGGCGAGAACTTCACCAGTGAGGTCTCGATGGCCAAACACTTTGTCGCAAACGCGCTGAATCGCATCATCGACCGCGCGATCCAGGTGCACGGCGCACTCGGCTATTCGACCGACACGCCGCTCGCGCACATGGCGACGCAGGCGCGCTGGGCGCGCTTCGCCGACGGTGCGGACGAAGTGCACCAGTGGCGCATCGCGCAGCGCACGATCGAGGCTTACACCAAGACCGGCAGCGTGAAGAGCGCGGCGGGGGATCTTCCGCTGTAGCGATCAGCGTGGCGCGACCACGCGCCTCAGCGCGGCTCGCAAACGAAGATCGGAATCTCGCGCGTCGTGCGCTTGCGGTAATCGGCGTAGGGCGCGTAGTGCTGGTCGCAGATCGGCCACAGCGCCGGCTTCTCCTCCGCGCTCGCCTGACGCGCGCGCAGCCGCATCCGCGTGCCGCGATGATTCACCTCGATGTCAGGGTGCTTCACCAGGTTGCCGAACCACACCGGGTTCTTCGGCGCGCCGCCGAGGGACGCGACCAGCAGCACGCCCTGTTGATAGGG
>JANLTC010000254.1:0-3100 GCA_031362725.1 Deltaproteobacteria bacterium
TTCGGCGCTACACCGCGACGCGATCGTCGCATCGCCGAATCCCTGGGAGCTCTACCTCGCCTGTGGCAACGCCGGCCAGGTGCTGCCGCCCGATCTCGACAGCGACGCGCTGCTCGACCGCTACCTCGACGAACAGGCGCCTGGCTATCTGATCGTGCCGGCGAAGGCAGCCGCACGCTTCGAAGCGTCGCCCCGCCTTGTGCGCATCGCGACCGAGCGCGGCCACGTACTCTTCGAAGTGAAGGACGCCTCGCCGCGCACGCGGCCGTGGGTCGCGCCGCCGGCGCTCGCCACGCTTCACTAGCAGCGCGGCCGGGCTGGGATCGGTTCTGCAATCCGCGCGCTCACGCCGCGCGCAGCGACTCCGCCGGCTCGACGCGCGCGGCGCGCAGCGCGGGAAGCATGCCTGCGGCGATGCCCGAGACGACGAGCACCACGGCGACCGCGACGGAACCGATCGGTTCGAGCACCGGCGGCGACATGAACCCAGAGTTCGGGCCGATCGCCCACCCGAGCACCTTCACGGCCAGCGCGCCGAGCGCGAGACCGAGCGCGCCCGCGAAGAGGCACACCGCCGCGGACTCGGCGAGGAACTGTACGAAGACGTCGCGCTGTGTAGCGCCGAGCGCTTTGCGCAAGCCGATCTCGCGACGCCGTTCGCCGACCACGACCAGCATGATGTTCATCACGCCGACCGCGCCGACCGCGATCGTCAGCAGCCCGGCACCAATCAGGAACACGCGCAATCCGACCCCGATGCGTTCGACGATGCGGATCACGTCCTCAATGTTCACGAACGAGAGCGCGGTATCGAGGTTCGGGTCGAAGTGGTGGTGCAGCCCGACCAGCTGACGGACGTGCGCGATCGCAGCGCCGCTCACGTCCCGCGTGCGCGGCTCGAAGATCAGCGCCTTCAGCGGCGCGTCGTGGGTGATCCAGCGCCGCATCGTGGTCTCGGGGATGAAGGCCGCCTTGTCGTCCTGGCCGCCCATGTTGACGAGCTGATCGCCCTTGGCCTTCGCGACGCCGATCACGCGGAACGCCAGCGACTCGATGTGCAGCGTCTGGCCGACCGGGTCGCGCGCGCCGAACAGACGCTCCGCGGCGGCGTGACCCAGGAATGCGACGCGCGCGCCGTCGCGGACGTCCTGCGGCGAAACGAAGCGGCCGCGCTCGATCTGGAAATTGCGGATCTGCTGGGTTTCGGCGAGCACGCCGTAGAGCCCGAAGAGTTTCGTGCGACCCTGCGCGCGCAGGACGGTCGACCATTCGAGTACGTTGGGTGCCGCTGCTACGACGTCCTCGAGTGCGGCGATGCGCTTCGCGTCCTCAACCTCGAGTTCGACCTCGCGCGCGCCGCGTTCGCCGACACGATCCTTCACGATCGTGCCTGGGAACATCCAGACGATGCGCGGCCCCACCTCTTCGATCTCGTGGGTGAAGTGGCGATCGACGCCGACCGAGGCCGCCGTCAGCAGCGTCAGCATCAGCGTTCCCCAGGAGACACCCAGCGAGGTCAGCGCGAAGCGGAACGCGTGGGCGCGCAGTGTGCGGAAGGTGTTGAGCAGCAGCTCCATCGCGCCTCACTCCATCCGCAGCGTGATCGCCGGGTCGATGCGCGCGGCGCGCAGCGCCGGCACCACACCCGCGACGACGCCGATGGTCGTCATCACCGCGAGCGCCGCGACGACGAGGCGCCCCGACAGGATCGGAACCGGAACGAGATCCGGCACGTCGAGCGAGCCGATCGCGAGACAGCCCACTACGCCGAGCGCGACGCCCGCGAGCCCGCCCACCGACGTCACCACCAGCGTCTCGACGAAGAGCTGCGCGACGATGTCGCGCGGACGCGCGCCGACCGCGATGCGCAAGCCGATTTCGCGGCGCCGCTCATGCACGGCGTCGAGCATCATCGACAGCACGCCGATGCCGCCGACGCCGAGCGTCGCGATCGCGAGGATCAGCAGGAAGCCCTTGTTCTGGTCGAGTGGGAAGCGGTTCAGCATCTCGATGCTGCTCCAGCCCATCACGGCTTCGTCGTCGTCGCGCGACACACCGATGCGGTCGGCGAGGATCGCGCGCACCTCGCGCTTCGCGTCGGCCACCTCGCGGCGGTCGCGCATCCGATAGGTGATGTTCGAAACCACGAGTTCGTTGGTCCAGAAACGCGGGAACAGCACCTGCACCGTCGAGAGCGGCGCCCAGACCTGTTTGTCGATCAGCATGCGGTCCTGGTTCAGCTGGAGCCCGACCGGCGCGAGCAGGCCGATCACCTGGAACGGTTTGCCCTCGATGCGGATCCACGTGCCGACGCCTTCGCCGGGGCGCAGCAGCAGGCGCCGCACTTCGTCGCCGAGCAGCACGACGCGGCGACGGTGCTCGACATCGCCGCGCGTGATGCGGCGACCGGCGGCGAGCGGCACGCCGCGGATTTCCATCGCTTCGGGATCCATGCCACGCAGATCGGTGATGCGGGCGCGACCGCCGTGGGTCGCGGCGGCGATCTCCCAGAGTTCGCCGCCGACCAGATCGCTGCGGCGCACGCGGCGTCGCAGCGCTTCGAGATCTTGCTGGTTGAACCACAGGTAGCGGCGATCGGCCGCGGGCGTGAAGTCCTCTCCGATGCGACCCGCCCAGGCCGAGCCCATGTTGCGCCCGGTCTTGAAGAAGCCGCGCTCCATCATCACGCGCACGCCGTCGCCCCAGCCGCCGAGGAAGATCACCGCTGCGGTGCCCCAGACGATCCCGAACAGCGTCAGGAACGCGCGACCGCGGTGCTGGCGCAGCGTGTGGATGGCTTCGCCGAGCGCGTTCGCGGCAAGCAGGTTCATGCGGTTGCGCCGCTGCGGCCATCGCTCTCGACGCAGCCGTCGCGCAGCATCACGAGGCGGGGCGCGCGGCGTCCGATCGCCACGTCGTGGGTGACCAGCACGACGGTGTGTCCCTCGTCGTGCAGCGCGAAGAGCAGCGCGAGGATCTCCTCGCTGGTGCGCGTGTCGAGATTGCCGGTGGGCTCGTCGGCGAGCAGCAGCGCCGGGCGATTCACCAGCGCGCGCGCGATTGCGACGCGCTGGCGTTCGCCGCCGGACAGCTCCGCCGG
>JANLTC010000261.1:0-4581 GCA_031362725.1 Deltaproteobacteria bacterium
GTAGAGCCGCCCGCAATGATCGTGCAAAGCCCTAACACGAATCGCCGGCGCCAAAGCGAGCCCCGCGAGCGCGAGGAGTCGGATCCGAACCCCCGCAGCGCGCCCCCGCACGAAGCTCGGCCCCGTTCCCTTCCGTCTTCAGCTCGCGAGGAACTCGCGCAGCAAAGCGAATGCGCGCGACGGATCGTCGCGGTAGACGCCGTGACCGCATTTCGGAAAACGTTCGAAGCGCACGAGGTGCGGCGGGCTCGCGGCGGCGATGTCGACCTGGTCGTCGATCGTGCAGACGGGGTCGTCTTCGCCGCCCATCACCAAGGTGGGACAGCGCAGCTTCGCGAGATCGGGGAGCAGGTCGAAGCTGTGATCTTCGCCGCCGCCGAAGTGGTGCATCACGTCGAAGTTCCAGACCGTACGCGCGTTGGCGTCGGGATCGCGCGGGGAGCGCGAGTAGAGCGGGAAGCACAGGCGCGCGTAGTCGGGCATCGTGTCGGCGCCGGGGTTCTCCCAGTAGCGCTTTGCGGCGTCGCGGGCTTCCGGACCGCCGAGTCGTTCGAAAGCGCCGAAGACGCGGTCGAAGCGACTCTTTGCGGTGGTGCTCGACAGCACGAGCTTGCCCGGGTGATCGGGGTGTCGCGTCGCGTACGCCATCGCAACCATGCCGCCGAACGAGTTGCCGAACACGACCGGCTTCTCGATGCCGAGCGCGTCGCAGAAGTCGCGCACGTCGTCGCCCCACTGCGCGAGATTCCATTGCTCCGGCGTGCCACGATCGCTGCGGCCGTTGCCGCGGTGATCGAGGTAGACGAGCTGCGCCACATCCGTGAGCGGCGAGAACACCGGCTTGTACGACGAGTGGTCGAAGCCCGGCCCGCCGTGCAGGAGTAGCAGCGTCGGGCGCTCGCGCATCGCCGCGCCGTCGGGCACGAGCTTCGCGCCTTCGACGTCGAAGAAGAGTCGAACGCCGCCGATCTGGATCTGCATGGGGCGGGAGCGTCGTCGATGCGCTCGTGCGCGTCCAGATCCCGCCGCGTCTTCGCGCGATACGGATCCGCCTCGCTTCGGGGGCGCGTCGATCGCGCGCGCTGCGCCCATTGAGGGCGCATGCCAGGCGCATGGGTCTCGACGAATCGCGCACGCACTCGGGGTTGCACGGGACGAACTGCTCCGCCGGCGCGCGCACAGGTTGCGCTGCGCGGGGAGATGGGGACGGCCTGGGACTTGGGCTACGCCGCGCTCTTCCTCGAGTCCGACGAAGCCCGGTTCAGTAGCGACGTCGCGCTCCCGGTCGACCGCGGGCAGAGCGCGCGGGTGGGGTGAGCCCGATCCGGTCGCGATGATTTCGCTGACGCCTTTCTGTGAGCAGTGTATCCAGCGGCGTCACGGGAACTGTGCTTGACGACCGGGCGCGCCGCCGCGAAGTTCCGGTTCGCAGTGGAGGCGCTTCGATGCCCACCGGGTCCGCGTGCCTTTCCCGTGCCTTCGCAACGCTTTGCGGCTCGTTGCTGTTTGCTAGCGCCGGCCCGGCCGCCGCAGCCGGCAATCCGACCGGCGCCTGCGCCGTTCCGGCCGCGGCGCAACTCGAGGACACCGCGAATCCGGACGTCGTCGTCGGCAACGGTACGCCGGCAAGCTGCACCGGCGCCGCCGTGGTCGCGGCGGTCGCGCAGGGTGGCGTCATTACCTTCGCCTGCGGCCCGGCGCCGGTGACGATCACGCTCTCTCAGACGGCGAAGGTCTTCAACGACACCGGGCCGCGCATCGTGCTCGATGGCGGCGGCAAGGTGACGCTGAGCGGTGGTGGGCAGGTGCGGATCCTCTACATGAATACCTGCGACCAGGCCCAGGTCTGGACGACGCCGCATTGCCAGAATCAGGATCATCCGCAGCTCACCGTGCAGAACCTCGGTTTCGCGGATGGCGACGCGCGCGGCGAGACGCCCGACGGCGGCGGAGCGATCTTCGTGCGCGGTGGGCGCTTCAAGGTGGTGAACTCGAGCTTCGTCCGGAATGTCTGCGACGAGGTCGGTCCCGATGTCGGCGGCGGCGCGATTCGCGTCTTCGATCAGTACGAAGACCTGCCGGTCTACGTGACCTCCAGCACCTTTGGCGGCGGACCCGGCCTCGGCAACGTCTGCTCGAACGGTGGTGGGCTCAGTAGCATCGGGGTCTCGTACACGGTTCTGAACGGCCTCTTCACACACAACCGGGCGATCGGAGACGGCGCGAATCCGGCGCAACAGGGTACGCCGGGGGGTGGCAGCGGCGGCGCGATCTACAACGATGGAAACACCTTCACGCTGCGGCTCTGCGGCACGCGGATCCACGACAACGGCGCCAACGAGGGCGGCGGCGCGATCTTCTTCGTCAGCAACGATGCGACCGGCAATCTCGTGATCGAGGACTCGTTGCTTGCCGCCAATCCCAGCCTCGGCTTCGAGACGCAAGGTCTCCCGGGCATCTTCCTGCAGGGCGACGCGCAGCCCGAGATCGTGAACTCTGTCATCACGGCGCCCGAGAGCGACGCCACGTCCGCAGCGATCGCCGTCACGCTGGCACGCGCGTGGCGAATGCGCTGCCGTCGCCCGCGGGCGTAGCGCGGACCCGATCAGGCGTCCGCCGCGCCGGTACCCACCGCCGCAACGAGCGCCGCGACGGCTGCGCACAGTGCATCCGCCGCCGCTGGGTTCGCCAGGATCGCAGCCTCGTCCACGCGGTCCGATGCGAGGTGCAGCGTGATCGAAGCCTCCGGCACGATGCGCGCCATCATCACCGTGAGGATCTCGCGCAGCTGCGGCGTCGCGTAGCTCGATCGCGAGGTGTCGATCAGAGCCAGCGGCTTGTCCGTGAATTCGCCGCTGGACACGATCCAGTCGAGCGCGTTCTTCAGCGCACCCGGAACGCCGTGCGCGTACTCGGGTCTCGACAGCAGAAAAGCGTCGGCGCTCCCCAGCGCCGCACGCCAGCTGGCAACGGCTGGCAGCGCGGGGTCGGCATCGAGGTCCGGGTTGAAGTGCGGCAGCTCGCAGCAGCGCACCGTTCGACGACGCCGGTGCGTGGCAGTTCCCGCTGCACTTCGACACCGACAGCTTCGTGACGATCGAAGTGCGCGGCACCGGCGGACCGACCTGCGCCGCCGTGCTACCGGGCTTCACGCCGATCGCGTTCACCAACCCGATCTTTGTCGATGCCGATGCCGATGGCGACGGCGCGTGGCGTCCGAGCGGGCAGCGCCCGTAGCGCGTGCGAGCGTCGGGCTCCTGCGGCGTCAAATCCTTCGAACAACCTGACAAGACCAATAACCTGACGCCCGGCACCTGGCGTAGAGTCGCGGTGACCACCGACCGGGGAGGCGCCATGACGGGACCGCTTGCGGGCTATCGCATCATCGACTGCACCGCGATGATCACCGGGCCGCTCGCCACGATGATCCTCGCCGACCAGGGCGCCGAGGTCGTGAAGATCGAGCCGCCGGGGATCGGCGACGTGATGCGCCAGCTCGCGACGCAGCGCGGCGGCATGTCGGCGTTCTTCGCCGGCTGCAATCGCAGCAAGCGCTCGGCGGTGTTGAACCTGCGCGACGAAGCAGGTCGCGCGTTGCTGAAGCGCCTCGTCGCTGGCGCCGACGTCTTCGTGCAGAACTTCCGCCCGGGCGTCGTCGAGCGGCTCGGCCTCGACGAGCCGGCGCTGCGCGCGCTTCGCCCGGATCTCATCTACGTGTCGATCAACGCGTTCGGCGAGACCGGCCCCTTCGCATCGCGCCCCGCCTACGACCACATCATCCAGGGCATGTCGGGCATGGCCGCGGTGCAGGGCGTGGGCGCGCCGGCCTACGTGCGCAACATGATCTGCGACAAAGTGACGGCCTACACCGCTGCGCAGGCAATCACCGCGGCGCTGCTCGCCCGCGAACGCGGACACGGCGGCCAGCATGTGCGCCTCTCGATGCTCGACGCGTCGCTTGCGTTCCTGTGGCCCGACGGCATGTCGAATCACACGATCCTCGAGGACGACGTCCAGCTTCGGCCGCCGCTCTCGGCGGGCTACGTGATGATCCAGGCACTCGACGGCATGCTCTCGATCGCCATCGTGACGGATGCGCAGTGGCATGGGCTGTTCCGCGCCGTCGGTCGTCCCGATCTGGTCGCGGACGTGCGCTTTGCCACCGCCGCGGGGCGCGCGGTGAACCTCGTCGCGCTGCTCGCGGAACTCGGCGGCGGCAAGGTGGACATGAAGGTGGAGGAGGCGATCGAGCGGCTCGCGGCGGAGGACGTTCCGTGCGGACCCGTACTCGCGATCGACGACGTCGCGGGTCATCCGCAGGTGGTCGCGAGCGGCGCGCTCGTCACCAGCGTGCATCCAGTGATGGGCAGCATCCGCGAGCCGCGCCCGCCGGTGCGCTTCGCCGCAACGCCGGCCGCGATCCGCCATCCCGCCCCATCGCTCGGCGAGCACACCGCGGAAGTGCTCGCCGAACTCGGATTGTCGCCAAACGAGATCGACGCGCTCCGCGCCAAGGGCGTCGTCGCCTAACGGGGAGAGCGGTGCCGGGCGTCAAGTTATTTTCTGTCAGGTTATTCAAAT
>JANLTC010000265.1:0-5674 GCA_031362725.1 Deltaproteobacteria bacterium
CTGCTCGAGAAGTGGTTCCGCGACGTGCGCATCACCGACATCTACGAGGGCACCGGGCAGATCCAGCGACTCATCATCGCGCGCACGATCCTCAACTACGGTCGTGACGAGCTGAAGTAGCGCGCGCAAAGGAAGCACTCATGCGGAAGCGGATCTGGCAGGGACTCGGCGCAGCGGTGCTGTGCATCGCGATGGCGGGGGTCGGCGCAGCAGACGAGTTGACCTACCTCGATCGCGTCGTCGGAAGCGGCTTCCTGAACGGCGCGAGGTCGGTGGGCGTCAGTCCCGACGGGAACTTCGTGTACGTGGCTTCCACCAGCGACGCCGCGATCAGCGTCTTCGCACGGAACCCCGACACCGGAGCGCTGACCTTCAGCTCGGCCGTGAAGAATGGTGTCGGCGGGGTCAGCGGTCTCTTTGGCGCGCTGGCGCTCGTGCTTACCGCCGACGGGCACTACCTCTACGCTGCGGCGTTCGTCGACAGCGCGCTCACCGTCTACTCGCGCAATGCGCAGACCGGCGCGCTCACGCAGATCCAGACGATGTTCGACGGGCAGGGCGGCGTCGATGGACTCAATGGAGTGACGCAACTCGCGCTCAGTGCTGACGAGGAGAGCCTCTACTCGAGCGGATACTTCGACGGCGCCGTAGCGGCGTTCGATCGCGATCCTGCAACCGGTCTGCTGACCTTCGTGCGCCAACGAAGCTACGAAGCCGGCGTCACGCCCGACCTCGGCAACGTCAACGGCATCGCGGTGAGCCCCGACGGCGGAACGGTCTACGTGGGGGGCGAGTCGGGATCGCGTGTGTTCCTGTTCAACCGCACCGCGAACGACATCGTCTACTCGGGCATCACGCTCTTCGACAGCCTGGCCTAGCCGCTCGGCGGTCCGACGTACATGAAGTTCTCGCCCGATGGCGCGAACCTCTACGTCGCGGCCGAGTTCGATCGCGCCATCACGATCTTCGAACTCGGCGACGCCGGCGCGCTCACCAACCCCCGCTTCGTCTCCGACGGCGCCGGGGGCAGCAGCCTGCGCGGCGTGCAGGGCTTCGTCTTCAATGCGGCCGGCACGCGACTCTACGGAACGACACTGGATCCCGGCGCCGTCGTCGATTTCAGCCGCAATCCGCAGACCGGCGCGCTCGCGTTCATCGAGGCGCACGTCGGCCTTGTCGCGCCGAGCGTTCTGCTCGCTGATCCCGGCGAGCCCGCGCTCTCGCCGGACGAAAAGCATCTCTACGTGCCCGACGGCGACAGATCGTCATCTTCGCGACGGCGGCGCCCGAGCCCGGCGCCGTCGCGGCGACGGGCGTCGCGCTGCTCTGCCTCGCGGCCGCGGCGCGACTCAGAGGTGCTGCATCTTCACGCGTTCGCGCGCCGCGAGTTTCCCGCCGGCCTTGATCCAAGCCTGGATCACCGCGGCGGCATTCTTCGGGTTGTAGACGTCTTCTTCGCAGCTCCAGAGTCCGTCACCCGCATAGTCGAGCTTCGTCCAGGTCGGAAACTGGAACGGTGCGCCCTTCGGGTCGCTTGGGTGCGGCAGCCGGTTCTGACACTGAAAGACGACGAAGCACTGCTCGGGGTCGAAGACGACCCAGTCGTTCGGGAAGGTCATCATCGGGAATGGCTCCATCACGCCGACGATCCAATCGCTGATCGCCTGGCGGCCCTGGAACTCGCCATATGCGTGCTCGATGTAGCGCGCGTCCTCGGTGAAGAGCGCCGCCCAGCGGCGCCAGTCGCTGGTTGCGATGGCGCGCTGGCGCACATCGCAATAGTGCGCGAAGGCCAACTCCAGTTCGTTGCGCGTCACGTCACTCGGCATCTGCTGGATTCCCCCGTCGCGGCTCCCGGCCGGGCTTGATTGCCCCATGATGCGCTGCCGCAGGTGCGTCGCCAAGCGAAGGTTGCAGCTCTCGCGATCGACGGGATGCGCGACCGTAGTCGGCGCCGAGAATGGCGCTACCTTGCGCGGGCCTTGGCGTTGACTCTGGAGTCAAAAGGAGCCCCCCGCATGAATCTCGAGTTCTCGGACGACCAGAAGTTCGTCCAGCAGAGCGCCCGCGACTTCCTTGCGAAGAACGCCGGCCTCGACGTCTGTCGCAAGGTGCTGGAATCGCCGACTGCGAGCAGTGACCCGACACTCTGGAAGGGCGTCGCAGAGATGGGTTGGCTCGGTGCCGCGGTGCCGGAGTCGTACGGCGGTGCTGGCCTCGGCTATCTCGAACTGGTGTTGATCGCCGAAGAGATCGGCCGTTCGCTCGCGCCGATTCCCTTCGGTTCGTCGGTGTACCTCGCGACCGAAGCGATCCTGGTGTTCGGGAGCGACGCGCAGAAGAAGACCTGGCTGCCGCGACTCGCATCGGGCGAGATCGCGGGGACGTTCGCGTTCGCCGAGGGCGCCGGCGAGGCGGACGCCAACGCCGTCGCGACGCGCTTCGCCGGCGGCAGGCTGACGGGCACCAAGGTTCCGGTGCTCGACGGCGAAGGCGCCGGCGTCGCCGTCGTAGTCGCGAAGGGCGCGAGCGGACCCGTGCTCACGCTGGTCGACCTGTCCGCTTCCGGTGTCGAGCGCAGCGGGCTCCAGTCGTTCGATCCGAGCCGCTCGGTCGCGAAGATCGTGTTCCGGGACGCGCCTGCGGCAACGCTCGGGTCGGACGCGAAAGGTGCCGCGCAACTCGACGCGCTGCTCGACCGCGCCGCCGTGATGATGGGATTCGAGCAGATCGGCGGCGCGACACGCGCCTTCGAGATCACGCGCGAGTTCACGCTCGGCCGCTACGCGTTCGGCCGCCCGATCGCGTCGTTCCAGGCCGTGAAGCACCGGCTCGCCGAGCTGTACGCGAAGATCGAGATCGCGCGCAGCAACGGCTACTACGCCGCCTGGGCGCTCTCGACCGACAGCGATGAGCTGTCGCTCGCCGCGTGCGGCTTCCGCGCCGCCGCGAGCGACGCCTTCGAGCTGGCGTGTGAGGAGATGATCCAGCTCCACGGCGGTGTCGGCTTCACCTGGGAGTACGATTGCCATCTGTTCTACCGCCGCGCGAAGTGGCTCTCCGCCGCACTCGGTACACCGAGCGCATGGCGCGAGAAACTGATCCAGCGCCTCGAAGCGAAATCCTCGAACGTCGATCTCGACGCGGGAGAGTGAGAACACCATGAACTTCGAAGACACTCCGCAAGAAGCCGCGTTCCGGACCAAGGCTCGGGCGTGGCTCGAGAAGAACGCGCGATTGCGCCCGCCCGGCGAGATCGCGGCGAACCCGCTCGGTGAGCGCGAGAGCGCCGACGTGATCCAGAAGGCGAAAGACTGGCAGACCAAGAAGTTCGACGAGGGCTGGGCGGTCCTGACGTGGGCGAAGGAGTTCGGCGGGCAGGGCCTCGGTCGCCTCGAAGCCGTCGTGTGGAGCCAGGAAGAAGCCAAGTTCGACGTGCCGCCGAACATCTATGCGATCGGCCACGGCATGCTCGGGCCGACGATCATGGCGCACGGCAGCGACGAGCAGAAGAAGCAATACATCCAGGAGATGGCGCGTGGGCAGAAGGTCTGGTGCCAGCTCTTCAGCGAGCCGGACGCGGGCAGCGATCTCGCGGGCTTGCGCACCAGCGCAGTGAAGGATGGCAACCCGCGAACGCCCTCCGAGTCATCTGACTGGGTGATCAACGGCCAGAAGATCTGGTCGACGGGCGCGCACTTCTCGGACTTCGGGATGATCGTGACGCGCACCGATCCGGAAGCGGCGAAGCACGCGGGGCTCACGTACTTCATCGTCGACATGCACGCGAAGGGCGTCGAGATCCGGCCGATCAAGCAGATCAACGGCGCCTCGGGTTTCAATACCGTGTTCTTCAGCGACGTGCGCGTGCCCGACACCAATCGCCTCGGCGCGGTCGGCGACGGCTGGGGTGTTGCGATCACCACGTTGATGAACGAGCGCGTTGCGATTGGCGCGGGCGGAGGCGCCGGTCGCTTCAAGGATCTGCTGAAGCTGGCGCGCGACACGCGTCGCAACGGACGCGCGGCGATCGAAGATTCGTGCGTGCGCCAAAAGCTCGCTGATTTCTACATCCGCTCGAAGGGCCTGCAGTACACCGGCTATCGCACGCTGTCCGCACTCTCGCGCGGCGCGACACCGGGCCCCGAGGGCTCCATCGGCAAGGCCGTCGGCGCGCCGCTCGGCCAGGAGATGGCGTCGTTCGCGATGGAACTGCAGGGCATGATGGGCGCCGTCAACGACGAGTCGGCGAGTCCGCAGGAAGGGCTGTGGCAGGAGATGTATCTCGGGACGCCGGGCATCCGCATTGCGGGGGGCACCGACGAAATCCTGAAGAACATCATCGCCGAGCGCGTGCTTCGGCTGCCGCCGGAGATTCGCGTCGACAAGGACCGACCGTTCCGCGACATCCCGACCGGGTTGGTGAAGCGCTAGGCGGCGCGAGGTTCAGGGCGTTGCACAGGGTTTGCCGAGCCGTTTCAGGACGGCGCAAATCCGAGGCATGCGGATCGGGAGTGTCGCGGCGGAGTCTTCCTGTGCAGCCTGGAAGAACGCCGTGCGCGCCGCGAGCGGATCCCCGCTCGCCGCGATCGCCAGTGCCAGCAGTCCTGTGACGTTGGCGGCGGCGAGGCTCGTCCCGTCGCCGAATGCAAACGCGTCGCCCGGAACGGTCGAGACGATCTCGACACCGGGCGCAAGCACTTCCACGGCCGCTCCGCGATTGCCGCGCGGATACACCCGGCCTTCGCGGTCGACGGCGCCGACACCGATCACGGACGGGTAGGCCGCCGGGTAGCGCGGCACGTCGAGTCCTTCGTTGCCTACGGCTGCGACGAGCACCACGCCGAGTTGGTCGAGCCGGTCCATCGCGCGTTGCAAGAGCGGATTCGGCGGACCGACCAGCGCCATGTTCAGGATCTGTGCGCCGTTTTCCCAAGCGAGATCGACTCCGCGCAACAGGTCGGAGAGGCGGCACTCGTCGCTGGTGCCCGCCGCCGCTGGCTTGCACACCACGATCGAGAGCAGGTCGGCGCCGGGCGCGACGCCCGCTATGCCGAAGCCGTTGTTCTCGATGGCGTGAACGATGCCAGCGACGAGCGTGCCGTGCGCAGCAGGCAACCGCCCCGGTCCATCTTCCACGGTCGTGATACGCCCACCCACGAGATCGCGTTGCGCGGGGTCCGGTGCGGAGTCGAGGACGACGACGCGTGCGCCCGTACCGTCCGTCACCGAACGGGCTGCATCGACCTGCGCGACGTCGAGGGCATACTCGAGGTCGCGATACGGATCGCGTCCGGTCCCCACCGGTCGCAGCGTGGCGGCAGCCGTAACGTAGACGTCGTTGCGCACGACGGCCGAGCCAATCGGCGCCGTCTCAATCAGCGCCGCCGGATCGGAGTCGGGCGCGCCGACGATGTGCACTACGGTCGAACACAGCACCGCCGAGAAATACGAGCTCGCCACGTGCGCACCGGGCGCGAGTTTGAAGCCGGTTGCGATGGAGCCGTTGGCGAGTTTCGGAAGCGCGAGGAGCACTCCGCCGCGTTCCCCGCTGCGGAGTGCCGAGGGCGCCGGTGGAAGCGACACGAACGAGCCCGCTGGTGGTATCGACAACGCCGAGGGAGCGATGCCCGTTTCGCCGATCGCGATCGGCGGCGCCAGCGGCTCCTCGTCG
>JANLTC010000270.1:0-2106 GCA_031362725.1 Deltaproteobacteria bacterium
CCGGACACTGGCGATTCGCGCACGCGCTCTTCGGCGAGACGCTGGCGGACAGCCTGGGCGCAGCAGCGCGCGCTTCGATGCACGCGAAGGCGGCCGAGGCGCTCGCGAGCGATCCGCGTGCAGGGGAGTACGCCACCGAGATCGCCCATCATTGGTTCGAGGCCGGGCCGGCCGGCGATCCCGAAGAGGCCGTCACCTGGTCGTGTCGCGCCGCGGAACACGCGCTCGGGCTCCTCGCGCACGAGGAAGCGACGCGGCTGTACCGCAAGGCGATCGCAGCGCTCGACTGGAGTGCAGCGCCCGACGATGCGCGGCGGGCCGAGGTGCTCCTGGGTCTCGGCGAGGCGTGCAAGCGGGCGGGCGAGACGAGCGACGCGAAGCAGGCCTTCCTCGACGCCGCTGCGCTCGCGCGCAAACTGGCGTCGCCGGAACTTCTCACGCGTGCGGCGCTTGGCTTCGCGCCGGCGATGACGCTCGCGGAGCAGCCCGCACCGGATCCGACGGAGGTGCAACTGCTCGAGGAGGCGATCGCGGCGTGGGAGCAGCGCGAAAGCGGGCTCCACGCACGTGCGCTGGCACGACTCGCGTTGGTCTTCTGCTTCGGCGAGCCGGGCCGCACGGCCGCGCTCGACGACCGAGCGATCGGAATGGCCCGCCGCATCGGAGACAAGGGGACACTCCGCTACGTGTTGGCCCAATCGCACTTTAGGAACAGCCAGCGGACCGACCCACGATTGCGACTCGCCACCGCAACCGAGCTCGTGCAACTCGCCGAGGAGGCAGGCGACGTCGAGTCACTCGCCACGGGTCAGCTCTGGCGATGCGTGCATCTTCTGGAGTGCGGCGACGCGGCGGCCATGCGCCGCGAGCAGCCGGCGCTGGCACGCGCTGCTGCCCAGCTGCGGCAACCCGTCTGGTCGTGGTACGCGCGTCTGATCGACGCAAACGTGGCGACCCTCGACGGCCGCTTGGCAGATGCCGAGCGAGCGATCCACGAAGCCCTTCGCGTCGGCGAAGCGGTCCTGCCGTTCGCTGCGCGCGGCTACTTCATCTCCTTCATGATGTACTTGCGAACCCTCCAAGGCCGCGCGGGCGAGTTTGCGTCCGAGTACCGCCGCATGTCCGAAGCGCATCCCTCGCCCGCTTCGCTCTCGCCGCTGGCCTGGATGGAATCCGAACGGGGCAATGCCGCGGAGGCGCGCCGGATTGTCGACCGGGTCACCGCCGACGACTTCGTACACATTCGGATGGACAGCATCTCGCTCGTGGCGGTGGCCTTTCTGGTCGACGCTTGCGCCCTGCTCGGCGACGCGCGTTGCGCGGCATGGCTTTACGAGTTCATGGCACCGAGTGCGTTGCAGTGGGTGGCGTGGGCCGAGGCGGCGTCGCTCGGCCCGGTCGCGCACTATCTTGGTGTGCTCGCGCGGACGCTCGGGCGCCTCGACGAGGCGGCGACTCACTTCGAGGACGCACTCGCGCAGGCCGCGCGAGCGGCCTCGCCAACCTTCCTGGCTCGCACGCACTACGAGTACGCGCTGTTGCTTCGAGACCGCGGCGAACCCTCCGACAGAGAGCGGGCAGCCACTCTTCTTGCCGAGGCACGCGCGACCGCCGACTCGATTGGCATGGCGGGTCTGGTCGCCAAGATCGACGCGCTTGGCGTATCGCGAGCTGACAAAGCGGACTCGTCCGCGCCGCAGGTCTTCCGCCGCGAGGGTGACTCCTGGACGATCGCCTACGCGGGCAAGGAGATCCGGCTGCGAGACATGCGCGGGCTCCACTATCTCGCGACACTGCTGCGCGAACCCGGACGCGAATTCCATGCGACGGATCTCGTCCGCGGTGGTCGCGGGCCTTCGTTCGTGCCACCAATCGACGACACCCTCGACATCACGAAGGGGCTCGGCGACGCGGGGGAGCGTCTCGATGCCCGCGCCCGCGCTGCCTACAGAACGCGGCTCGCCGCGCTCGACGAAGAGATCGCCGAAGCCGACCGCGCCCGCGACCTCGGACGACTCGAGCGCGCGTCCAAGGAGCGCGACGTGTTCGTGGCCGAGCTCAGCGCCGCGGCGCGCGGTAAGCGCGTGAACTCCGACGCCGAGCGCG
>JANLTC010000320.1:0-7429 GCA_031362725.1 Deltaproteobacteria bacterium
GACGTGCGTGTCGGCGTCGATGAACCAGTCGGTGCACTTCATCCTGGCTCGTCCGTGAGCCGGAACCGCGGGATCGCGATCTCCGCGCTCATGTCCTCCCAGACCACTTCGACGGGCGCGCCGATCGCGATCGCTTCCGGCTTCGCGCCCACCACGTTCGAGATCATCCGGACGCCGCCGGCGTCCTCGAGCGCGATGACCGCAAGGATCGTCGGGAGCGGCTGCCCGGCCGCGATCGCGCGGTGCACGATGGTGTAGGTGTAGACCGCGCCCCGGCCGGAGAGCTGCTTCCAATCCGCGTCCGCCGCGCGGCACTCGGGGCAAACCGGCGTGGGCGGAAGGCGCGTGTGCCCGCAGGCCGTGCAGCGCTGCACGACCAGGCGATGCTCGGCTGCGGCCTGCCAGAACGGCAGCGTGGTGGCGTTCGCCAGCGGCGGCGGCATCGAGTCGGGAAAGAATCGTTCGCTCATCGTCGCCCCAGCAGCACCGCGCTCGATGGAACGCAGGCCGCACTCGTGACGAGACACACCTCGGCGTCCTTTACCGGGCTCGTCGATTCGTCGCGCAGCGCACGCACGCCCTCGACCACGTGGTTGAGTCCGTGGATGTAGGCCTCGGAGAGGCTCCCGCCGTGCGTGTTGGTCGGCAGACTGCCACCCGTCCACGCGAGCGCGCCGCTCTCGACGAAGGGACCGCCCTCGCCGCGCCGGCAGAAGCCGTAGTCCTCGAGCTGCATCAGCACGCAGCCGGTGAAGTGGTCGTAGATCTGCGCGACGTCCACGTCGCCGGGGCCGAGGCCCGCCTTTCCGTAGAGCCGCTTCGCGAGCGCCTCGGTGCCGCCCGTTGCGTAGAGTTCATCGGCGATGTTGGCGTTCGTGAAGTGTCCGAACGCGTAGCCCTTCGGCGCGCCCTGCTCGCTCGCGAGGATCTCGACGGGCCGCTTCGCGAGATCGCGCGCGCGCTCGCGCGTGGTGACCACCACCGCGCAGGCGCCGTCGCTCTCGAGGCAACAATCGAAGAGGCGATGCGGGTCGGCGATCATTGGCGAGGCCTGGTGATCGGCGAGCGTCATCGGTTTTGCGCCCATCACCGCGCGCGGGTTGCGGCTCGCGTGTTCGCGGAAGGTCACCGCGATCCGGCCGAGCTGCTCGCTCGTGGTCCCGTAGAGATGCATGTGGCGGCGCGTGGGGAGCGCGTACGCCGCGGCGGCCATGATCAGCCCGTAGGGCAACGCGAAGCCCATCGATGCCAGCATCGGCGAACCCGCCTGCTGCAGGGTCGGCGGCTTCGGCTCCACCGGAACGGAGGCGTCCATGCCGCCGGTGCCGAAGCGGAAGAACTGCCCCTGACACAGCGAGCGGTAGACGACCACCACCTCGGCCTGGCCGGTCTCGACGGCCATCGCGGCGTTCGCGACGGCCGCGCAGCCGCCACCGCCTCCCGGCATCCACACCATGTTGGCGAAGCGAAGGACGGGGAGACCCAGGTCGGCGGCGACGAAGACGCCTTCGTTGCGGTCTTCCGCGAAGGAGGCGAGACCATCGACGTCGTCGATCGAGAGGCCGGCATCGGCGACGGCGTTCTGGATCGCCTGAAGCGCCAGCGCGTACTCCGTCACGTCGCCGATCTTGCCCCAGCGCGTGTAGCGGGTTTCGCCGACACCGGCGATGGTTGCGCGCGCTCGGCTCATCTCAGGTGTTTGCCTCGAAGTCGGCGACCAGCAACTCCATCGTGACGTTCATGACGAGCTTTCCCTGGTCGTCGAAGATGTCGTAAAGGAGCCCGTCGCTCGCGTGATTGCCGAAGAAGACGAGGCCGCCTTCCGGGCCGCCGCACTCGAGGTGCGGATGCGCGTCGCCGACCGTGAGCGCGTAGTCGCCGGCGCGGCGGACCCGGTGTTCGCCGCGACTCCCATCGGGATAGAGATCCCAGAGGTGCTGCTCGCCTTCGAGCACGAGCACGGTCGTGGTCGATATGTGTCGATGGATCGGGCAGTGACCGCCGTCGCCCTTCCATCGCACAACCATGTCGAGCGTGCCCGCGCCGAGGTCGTAACCGAGGATCGTGTAGTCGTGGCGGATCTTGTAGGACGATCCGGGCTCGCCGGTCACCTCGCGCCACTCGTGGCGGCTCTGGTCGAATCGGCTCTGGCTCAACAGAAAGCCCTCCCCTCGCCGCTCATCGCAGCGCTAGTCCCTGCAGGCTGCCGTCGGCTCGCCAGTCTTCGAGGATCTTCACGAACTCCGTGGGCCCCCCGAAGTAGAAGCCGTTCTGGCGACTCGCCAGCGAGGGCTGTCCCTCGTTGTTGTAGTAGCCCGGCGTGCAGTTCTGGCTGAACTCCTGCGTCATCCCGGAGTGCTGGAGCACCGCATCGACCCACTCCGCCTCGGCCTCGGCCGAAACTTCCAGCCGCTGGAGGCCGCGATCCAGCGCACACGAGATCACGTAGGCGATGTGCTTCGCCTGCTCGCCAATCATGTGCGGGAAGTTCACCGTGAATCCAGACTGCGCGATGCTCATCATGAAGCAGTTCGGGAAGCCATGGATATGGATGCCGTGGAGCGTGCGGATGCCGTCGCTCCACTTCTCGGTGAGGGTCTGCCCGCCGCACCCGACGAGGTCGTAGCCCGCGCGGCGCGCGTAGTCGGTGCCGACCTCGAAGCCCGTCGCGAAGATCAGGCAGTCGACCTCGATCTCGCGGCCGCCGACCACGACACCTTTCTCGGTGATCCGCTCGACGCCCCTGCCCGCCGTGTCGACCAGCGTGACGTTCGGACGATTGAAGGTCTGCAGGTACTCGTCGTGGAAGCACGGCCGCTTGCAGAACTGCCGGTACCACGGCTTCAGCGCCTCCGCGGTGGCGCGATCTGCGACGATGCCGTCCACGCGCGCGCGGATCTCCTCCATCTTCTGGAAGTCGGCGAGTTCCATGGTGTGCGCGATCGCCTCGGGCGAGATGTCCGGCTTGTCGTTCGAGAGCATCATCGAGAGCAGCTTGCGGATGATGTCCGTCCAGCCGTCGTTCACCAGGTCTTCCTGCTGGTAGCCGCCGGCCGTCAGGATCTGGAAGTTGTCCATGCGCGCCTGGTGCCAGCCCGGCGCAAGGGTCCGCGCCCACTCCGGATCAGTCGGGCGATTGGCCCGCACGTCGATCGACGACGGCGTTCGCTGCAACACGAATAGGTGTCCGGCGCTCGCGCCGAGATGCGGAATGCACTGCACCGCCGTCGCACCGGTGCCGACGATCGCGACGCGCTCGTCCGCGAGGCCCGTGAGATTTCCTCCGGCGTCACCGCCGGTGTACGCGTAGTCCCAACGGCTGGTGTGGAATGCGTGGCCGCGGAAGCCCTCGATGCCGGGGATGCCGGGCAGCTTCGGCTTCTGCAGGAAGCCGTTCGCGAGGCACACGAAGCGCGCCCGCATCGCGTCGCCGCGATCCGTCGTGACGACCCAGCGCGCATCGTCCTCGTCCCAGCGGATCGCTTCGACCTCGGTCTGCAGACACGCATCCCGGTAGAGGTCGTACTTGCGGGCGATCGCCTGGCAGTGGGCGAAGATCTCCGCGCCACGGCTGTACTTCTCCTTCGGCACGTAGCCGAGCTCTTCGAGCAGCGGCAGGTACACGTACGACTCGATGTCGCACGCCACGCCCGGGTAGCGGTTCCAGTACCAGGTGCCGCCGAAGTCGCCGCCCTTCTCGATCACCCGCACGCCTGCGACGCCGAGTTCGCGCAGGCGCGCGCCGGCGAGGAGTCCGCCGAAGCCGCCACCGATCACGGCGACTTCGACCTCCTCGCGGAGCGGCGCGCGCGTGAAGCCGCGCGCGACGTACGGATCGCGGGAGAAGTGCGCGAAGGCGCCCTTCGCCTCGCGGTACTGCTCGTTGCCGTCCGTCCGAAGCCGCTTCTCGCGCTCCTCGCGATACTTCTCGCGGAGTGCGTCGGGATCGAATCCCAGCTCGGCGTTCGCTTCCTTCATGCTCGCTTCCTTGCGCGTGAAGGTCGTCGCGCGCGGCGACCGAGACCGTCGCGTAGCAGCGCGATGTAGGCGTCGACGACCGCCTCGGGCCGCGCACCTGCGCCGCTCTCCATCATCTGCTCGAGGAAGTGGCGAGCGCCCAGCAGGAAGTGCGCCTGCGCACTGACTTCAGACTCCGTCATCGACCGCAGCGTTCCCTCCGCGATGCCGGCGCGGATCCGCGTCGTCATGCGTTCGACCCAGCTCGCGACCGCGCGCCGGTAGAGCGCGGGATCGTGGAGCTTGATCTCGTCGGCCAGTCGCACGTGCGCCGGATTCCCTTGCAGGTACTCGAGGTACACGAGCAGGCCGGCGCGTTGTCGCTCGAAGAAATCGGCGCCGTCGTCGGCGTCGATGGCGTGGAGTCTCGGCATCAGGTCCGCGACCAACGCGCCCATCAACTGCCGCAACAGAGCACGCCGCGAGCCGAAGTGGTAGTGGAGGTTGCCGACTGCGACCCCCGCGCGTGCTGCGATGCCGGCGACGGATGCCTTGTGCAGGCCCGCTTGGCTGGCCTCGGCGAGCGCGGCCGCAAGAATGCGCTCGCGCGTCGCGCCCGACTTCGCGTAGCCGACGCGCCTTCGGGCCCGTCGACGGGGCGCGGTCGATCGATCTCGGATCGGCTTCCTCGGCACACGTGAAAATTGAGCCAGTTTTCAATTTTCGGCAAACTCCGGCGCGTGCCGTGCTGCGGTCTCGGATGCCGGGGCCGAGAAGGAGTCGCCTTGCAGAAGGGTCTTCGTGACATCCGCGTGCTCGATTTCTCGACACAGATCGCAGGGCCGTACTGCTCGAAGCTCTTCGTCGATGCGGGCGCCGAGGTCGTCAAGGTCGAGCCGCCCGGCGGTGATCCGCTGCGGCGATGGTCGGCTACGGGCGCCGATCTCGGCGGCCGCGATTCGGCGCTCTTCACGTTCCTCAATGCGGGCAAGCAGTCGGTGATCGCAACGGCGTCGGATCCCCACGTCGCAGCGCTGCTCGGCGACGCCGATCTCGTCGTCGAGGCGCACGGCCTCGCAACCGACACCGGTGAGCGTCTCGACGTAGCGCGCCTGCGCGAGGCGAACTCGTCGCTCGTCGTGCTGTCGATCACGCCGTACGGGCTCACCGGTCCCTGGGCCGGACGCGCGGCCACCGAGTTCACACTCCAGGCCGAGTCGGGCTCGATCGGAATCCGCGGCCTGATGGGCCAGGAGCCGTTCCAGGCCGGCGGTCGCATCACCGAGTGGGGCGCAGGCGCGTACGGCGCCGCGGCGGCGCTCGCGACGCTGTTCGGCACGCGTACGACCGGGCGCGGCGATCACCTCGACGTGTCGCTGCTCGAAGTCGCGAACCTGGTGTTCTCGAACTTTTCCGAGACGCTGAACCGCTTGCTGAACGGAAGCCCCGCCGACCCGCAGCACGCGTTCCTTGCACCGGCCGTCGAGACGCCGTCGATCGAGCCGACCGCCGACGGCTACGTCGGCTTCTGCACCAACGCGCGCCAGCAGTTCTCGGACTTCCTGCTGATGATCGAGCGCCCCGACCTGCAGGCCGACGAGCAGCTCGCGCTCTTCGCGGGGCGCCTCATGCGCTTCGCCGAGTGGAACGAGCTCATGCACGCCTGGCTGTCGAAGAAGACGACGGCCGAGGTCCTCGAACTGGCGTCGCTGCTGCGCATTCCGGTGTCGCCGATCTGCAGCGGCGAGACCGTGCTCGCGCACGAGCAGCTGGTGGCGCGGGGCGTCTTCGTCTCGGCCGCCGAGGGCCGCTTCGTGCAGCCGCGCCGGCCGTATCGATTCGACGACCAGGATCCGCCCGCTCCGCGCCCGGCGCCGCGCCTCGGCGAGCACGCGCGATCGGCCGCGTTTTCGAAGCGCGAGATGCGACCGGCCCCGGCGTCTTCGCAGCACGCGCTGCCGCTCGCGGGGCTTCGCGTACTCGACCTCACGGCGTGGTGGGCGGGGCCGGCCGCGACGCACTTGCTCGCGACCTTTGGCGCCGAGGTGATCCACGTCGAGTCGACGAGTCGCATCGACGGCCTGCGCACCGTCGGCGGCATGATGGCGGGCCACTACCCCGATTGGTGGGAGGCGAGCCCACACTTCCTGCACACCAACACCAACAAGCTCGGCATCACGCTCGATCTCGCGAAGCCCGCGGGACTCGCGCTGGTCGAGCGCCTCGTCGCGAAGTGCGACGTCGTGGTCGAGAACTTCACGCCGCGCGTGCTCGACGGCTTCGGGCTCGGCTGGCAGCGAATCCGCGAGCTCAATCCCCGCACGATCCTGATGCGCATGCCCGCCTTCGGGCTCTCCGGCCCGTGGCGCGACCACACCGGCTTCGCGCAGACCATGGAGCAGCTCGCCGGATTGGCTTGGGTGACGGGGCACGCCTCGGACCAGCCGCGCATTCCGCGCGGCCCCTGCGATCCGATCGCGGCGATGCACGCGAGCTTCGCAGTGATGGTCGCGCTCGCCGAGCGGAACAGCTCGGGCCGCGGGCTCCACGTCGAGAGCACGATGGTGGAGAGCGCGCTCAACATCGCCGCGGAGCAGGTCGTCGAGTGGAGCGCCTACGGGCGGCGCATGGAGCGGGATGGCAACCGCTCGGCGTTGGCGGCGCCGCAGGGCCTCTACCCCTGCGTGGATGGACCGGGTGCGACGGACAAGTGGCTCGCGCTCTCGATCGCGACGGATGCCCAGTGGCGCGCGCTGCGATCGGCGCTCGGCAATCCCAACTGGGCGATGGACGCTGCGCTCGACACACGTGAAGGTCGCCGCGCAGCCCACGATGCGATCGATTCGCGGCTGCGCGCCTGGACCCGCGATCGCGACCGCGCGGGACTCGTCGCCGAACTCCGCGCGCTCGGCATTCCGGCGTCGGAAGTCACGAGCCCGTGCCGGCTGCTCCAGACGAACCCGCAGCTCCGGGAACGACACTACTTCGAGACGCACGAGCACCCGGTCGTCGGCGCGATTCCGCTCCCGTCGCTGCCCTTCCGCAGCACCAACACTGATCGCTGGCTGCGGACCCCGGCGCCGACACTCGGCCAGCACAACGAACGCGTGCTGTGCGGCGTGCTCGGCCTGTCGCACGCCGCGCTTCGCGCGCTCGAAGCCGGCGGCGTGATTGGAATGCGCCCTTCCGGTCTCTGAGCGCCGCGAAGCCAAGTAATCACGTGGATCGGAGATCGACCCCGGCATCCAGGAAGACCCGATCGAAGTAGTCTGCCTCGCGCTGCAAGCAAGAGCCTAGTAAGGACAAGCGAGGTTCTTGGTCCGATAACGGGAGCTATGACAATTCCTTCCTGACCTGACCGAGCGGGGAGTCAACGGGAATGCTGCTTATCGGACCTCGCCAAGAACGCAGCTTGAGATCCCTATGCGCCGTGGGTGAGCCGCTCGCTCGACGACCTGTTCCACCGCGAGGG
>JANLTC010000167.1:0-11889 GCA_031362725.1 Deltaproteobacteria bacterium
GGCGGTTTCACCTGATAGCGGCCCTGCACGATCAGGATGTCGAAGAAGTTGCAACCCGCGGCCTTCACGTCGACACCGAGTTGACCCGGACCGACGACGGGATCGGGCAATTCGCGCACGCTGAGTTCGGCGGGCTCCATCCAACGATCGACGACGACTGCGCGCATCTGATTCCTCCCGAAAAGCCCATGCTAGCGTGGCCGCGCAACGGAGGGACGCGCTTGAGCGAAGTGCCGGGCGAGATCGATGTCGCGACGATCGGCGAGGACGTGCCGCTGCTCGAAGCGATCCGCACGACGCGTGCGATTCGCCGGTTGCGTCCCGATCCGGTGCCGCGCGCGCTCGTTCGCAAGGTCTGCGAGGCGGGCACCTTCGCGCCGAGTGGTGGCAATCGGCAGCCGTGGAGCTTCATCGCCGTCACGGATCCGGAGCGGCGCGCGTTCGTCGCGGATCGCTATCGGCGCGCGTTTGCGAGCTACATCGCGCCGGCGCTCGAAGCGGCGAAGGATCCGTCGTTCGCGCCCGCGAAGCGACGCAACATGCAGGCGGCGCTGCACCTCGCCGAGCATCTGCACGAGGCGCCGGTGCACCTGTTCGTCGCCGGCTGGCTGCGCCGCGGCGAGCCGCAACTGCAAGCGCTGTTTCCCGCGGTGCAGAACATCCTGCTCGCGTGTCGCGCGGTGGGACTCGGCGCGTCGCTGACGACCGTGCACCGCGCGTTCGGCGCGGAGATCGACGCGGTTCTCGGTCTCCCCGAGGATCGCCAGAGCTGTGCCCTGCTGCCGATCGGCTGGCCGATCGGCAGCTACGGACGCCCGCCGCGCAAGTCAGTGGACGATTGCCTGTTCTGGGAGCGCTTCGACGCAAGCGGAGCGCGCAGCGAGCCGTAGGCGAGCGAAGTTCATGGGCGCTGGCGCGTCGCGCGCGCGCCATCTCAAGCCAGCGCTCGCGGGTTCCGAAGCGACCCGCGGATGCAGAGCCTCGAACTCCTCGCCGGACTGTCCTTCCTGGCGACCCTGGTGGCGGGCTTCGCCGTCGGCCGGCGGCTGCTGTGGCTGGCGCGCGAATCGCATCGCGCGGCGGAATCGTTTCTCGGGCTCGCGGTCAGCGCGCTCGCGCTGGCGGCGGCGCTCGAAGTCGCCGCGATGGAGATGGCACACGGCGGGCACGTCGACGCCGCCTACCCCGTGGAAACCGTCGCGCTGTTCCTGCACAGCGTGAGCGCGTCGAGCCTGTCGTTCGGCATCTGGCGCGTTTTCCATCCCGACCGCCGCTGGGCGTTCTACCTGTGCGTGCTGACCTCGGCGCTGCTCTTCGATTCCTGGATGGCGGTGATCCTGCCCGGCTGCCACACCAGTGTGACGGGATTCACGGTCTGGTTTCATCTGCACGTGGCGACGCGGGCATTCGCGAGCGCCTGGGGCGCCACCGCCGCGCTGCTGTACTACCGCCGTGCCCGGCGTCGCCTCGCTCTCGGGCTGGTCGATCGCTTCACCTGTCATCGCTTTGGGCTCTGGGGCTTCGCGCTGGCTTGCACGGCGGGCATTCTCGCGACGGCGCTCTTCACCAACGTCACGAAGGGCGTGCTGGTGTTCGCGTGGATGCCCGCGCTGCTCGCGGTGAGTCTGCTTGGACTCGCCGGCGCCTTTGCGCTCTGGCTCGCGTTCCTGCCGCCGGAGTTCTACGTGCGCCGCATCGAGGGACGCACGCGGGTGGCGGCCTCGGACGGGCTCGCGTAGGGTCGCAAGATGATCGAGACCAGCCCGACGAGCGGGGACGGCATGCGCGAACACGAGGCCGCGCGCTTGCGGCTCGCGCGGCTACACGTTGGTGATGGTACGACCCTGGCCGAGGCGCTCCGCGGAGCGTCCGAGATCGCAGCCGAAGTACTCGCCGTGGACCGCGTCAGCATCTGGCTCTTCACCGACGACCGGCGCGCGCTGCGCTGCGAGTTCCTGAAGGAGCGCGGTAAGGAGACGCACTCGGCGGGCGCGATGCTGCGGGTCGCCGATTTTCCGAACTACTGCCGGGCACTCGAGGAGCGCCGCGACATCCCGGCCGGCGCGGCACGCAGCAACGAAATCACGCACGAACTGGAGGCCTCGTATCTGGAGCCGCTCGGGATCGCCGCGATGCTCGACGCGCCGATTTTCCGCGCCGGCGAGGTCGTCGGCGTCGTGTGTCACGAGCACTCCGCGCTGCGCCAGTGGAGCGACGCCGAGCGTGACTTCGCCGCGACGATGGCCGACGCCCTGGCACGCCTTCTCGACGAGGACGCGCTCGGCGACGCCGAGCTGCGTTTGCACGCCCAGGAGTCCTACCTCACGGAGTCGCGAAAGATGGAAGCGCTGGGCCGACTCGCGGCGGGCGTCGCGCACGATTTTCGGAACCTGCTGAGCGTGGTGGTCGGCTACGCCGACGAGATCCGCCGCACGAGCACGGCGTCGCGCATCTCCAAAGCGTCCAGCGAGATCCTCGAAACGGCGGAGCGCGGCGCGATGCTGGTGAAGGACCTGCTCGCGTTCGGCCGCGAGGAGCCGCGCGCGCCCTGTGTGCTCGACGTCGCCGAGGTCGCCTTGTCGATGGCGAACGTGCTGCGCACCGCGGTCTCGGCCACGCACCCGATCGAGTTGCGCTGCCAACGTCCGATCGGCCGCGTGCTGGTCGACCGCTCGTCGCTCGAGCGCGTGTTGCTGAACCTCGTGCTGAACGCGCGCGACGCGATGCCGCGCGGCGGCACGATCGGCATCGACGTGCGCGAAGAGCAGATCGCGAGCGGTCCGGGGAAACCGGGCGTCCATGTGCTGCTCGAGGTCAGCGACACCGGAACCGGTATGGACGCCGCCACGCGCGATCGCCTCTTCGAGCCGTTCTTCACCACCAAGGCCAGCGGCAAGGGCAGCGGCATCGGTCTCGCGGTGGTCTACCGCGTCGTCGAGCGCTGCGGAGGCTTCCTGCAGGTGGACAGCGAACCGGGCCGCGGCACCCGCATGCGCGTCTTCCTCCCGCGCGTCGCCGCCGAGAGTTAGCGCTCCCGCGTAGCGAGCCAACGCCGAGCACCGAGGCTCACGAGGCCGAGTCCCGCGTAGCGAGCCAACGGCGAGCGGCGAGGTTCATCAGGCCGTCCCGCGTAGCGAGCCAACGGCGAGCGGCGAGGTTCATGAGGCCGAGCTCGCCGCGGCTGTGTGCGACGAGAGCCCGCGGAACAGGACGTCGACCGAAGAGTTGATCGACGCGGCGCAGCCGTCGGCCGAGACCAGACCATTCGCCCACGAGATGCGTGCGCCGAGCGCGGCGTGGAAGAGGGCGCGCGCACCGAGCAACACGTCGGCGTCGCGGGCGAGATCCCCGCGCACGCGGCCGCGCAGCAAGATCTCGGCGAGCAGGCCGATCGTGCGGTCGTGAAGCGCGAGCACGCGCTTCGCGACGCGCGCCTCGGGGTGCGTAAGCGCGCGCAGTGCGATCGTCGTGAAGTCCGGGTCTTCCGAGAGCAACCGGTGCTGCTCGGCGAAGAACGCGAGCACGCGTTCGCGTGTTGCGGCCGCGCGGTCGTCGATCGTGCGGAAGCGCCGCCACGCCTCCTCCTGGCGCACGGCGAGATCGTCGATCAGCAGCTCTTCCTTGGTCGTGATGTGGCGGTAGATCGAACTTGCGCCCATGCCGGCGCGCTCGGCGATCGCGCGCAGCGTGGCGCGGTCGAAGCCGTGTTCGTGGAACAGATCGCGCGCGGCGGCGAGGATGCGCGCGCGGCTCTTGCGACCGCGCACCAGTCGCCCATCGTCGTGGCGAAGGGGCGGGCGCGTCGGCTGCGAGGTGGGTTCCACGCGGCCAGCATGGCGAAACTCGCTCGCTCACCGCAACTGAACAGGCGGCTAGCCGTCGAGCTCGGCGTCCACCCGCGCCATCAGCGAGCCGAGCGCCGGACGCGCGGCAAGCATCCGGTTGCCGCCGGGAATGTGCCCCGTCTGGAGACTTCGCAGGAACGCGACCACCGTCAAGTCCGCGCGACTCGGACGATCCGCGTGGAAGAACGGCCGCGTGCCGAGGAAGCCGATCAGATCGTCGAGGCGGCGTTCGAACTCCTGGTCGAGATGGCTGAGATCGATGGCACCAGAGCGTTCCGCGATCGCTTCGCGGACGCGCGACAAGACACCGAGCCGTGCCAGTTCGCCGATCATCGGGCTGGAGCCGGTCGTCGGCAGCTCCGCGATCTTCGGCAGGTCGAAGATCGCGCGCAGCCAGCGCAGCCAGTAGAAGTAGAAGGTCTCGCCGGTCCAGTGTTCGAGTGCGAGCTGCGCACGGGCGGTGCGCGGATCGCGCGCGAGCAGCGGCGGCTCGGGGAAGTTCGCATCGAGCCAGTCGAGGATCTTCGACGAGTCGGCGACGCGCGTGCCGTCCACGTCGATCACCGGCAGCAGACCCGTCTCCGGATTCCAGCGCTTGAAATCCTCGGTGCCCGATGGCTCCACGATCTCGAACGCGAGCTTCTTCATGCGCAGCGCGAGGCCCACCTTCACGACGAACGGCGCCGCGGCGGGTCCGTAGATCGTGACGTCGGGTGCCGCGTGCGGATCGCGCTCGCTCACGATTCCCATTCCTTGCGAATGCCGGGAGGATCGAACGCGGCGATTTCTTGCAGCTTCGCACGTGCGTCCGCATCGAGCCCGACCGGAACGCGGATCTGCACGGTGACGTAGAGCTGGCCGCGCGCGCCGCTCTTCGGATCCGCGATGCCTTTGCCGCGGAGTCGCAGCCGGCGCCCCGAATCGCTGCCGGGCGGGATCGTCACGGTCGCGGTGCCATCGAGTGTCGGGATCTCGATGCGCGCGCCGAGTGTCGCTTCGCTCACCGTGACGGGTAGATCGAGCAGCAGGTCGCGACCATCGCGGCGGAAGATCGCGCTCGGGCGAATCCGGATCTTCGCGAACAGGTCGCCGGCCGGACCGCCGCCACGGCTCTCGGCGCCCTTGCCCGCGATGCGAATCCGACCGCCGTCGTCGACGCCCGGCGGGATCCGTACGGTGACGCGCTCCGAGGCCGGCCGGCCATCGTGACCGGGTCGCATCACGTTGATTTGTCGGGTCGCACCGCGCGCCGCTTCGAGGAACTCGAGTTCGAGCGTCACCTCGAGATCTTCGCCGCGAAACGACGCGGCGCTGCGGCGACCGCGTCCGCCGAACACGCTGCCGAGCACGTCGTCGATGTTGAAGCCGTAGCCGTCGCCGCCGGGTTGTCCGAAGCCGCCGCCGAAGCGTCGGGATCCGCGCGCGGCTTCGGCGTTGAAGCCGGCGTCGAGCGAGATCGCGCCGAACTCGTCGTAGAGCGCGCGCTTCTCCGCATCCGAGAGCACCGCGTACGCCTCGGAGACTTCCTTGAAGCGCTCCTCGGACTCGCTGCGGCCCTGGTTCAGGTCGGGATGGAACTTGCGTGCGAGCGCGCGATACGAGGTTCGAATCGCATCGGCGTCCGCGCCGCGCGCGACGCCCAACACTTCGTAGAGATCGCGGCGGGTCGCCATCGTCGTTACGACTTCTCGGGGTTCTCGAGCCAGCCGCGCAGCTTCTCGATCGAGCGCGCGCAGTAGAGGCCGTCTTCGATGCGCTCGTCGTAGGTGTACTTGAGCGTCACCTGACGGCGTCCGGCCTCACCCTGCGCGATGCGACCGATCACGCAGAAGATCGGGCAGTTGCCGTGTTCCCACAGGTGGTGATAGCCGGCTTCGAGGCCGACCGACCCGAGGTTCGCGACGAACGCCGATGCGTACAAAGGATCGGAGTGGACCATGCCGGCCGGAAGCACACCCAACGCATCGGCCTTGTGTACCAGCCACATCGCCGCGCGGATCACCGGCACCGGGAGCCGCAGCAACACGTCGACCTCGGTGTCCGACGTGGTCTTCTTGCCGGCGCGACCCGAGCCGAGCTTCTCGAGGATCGCGTCGACCATCTCCGGCAACGACTGCGTCGGCTCGATGCGCTGCTTCACGGTGAGGATCGGCGCGTCATCGTTGAACGCGCGCTTCGCGCTGAACGAGATCCAGATGCCGTCGCGCTGCCAGAGGCGCCCGCCGGCCACGAAGCGATTGAGGCGCGGCCGCTCGTGGAAGAGCCGCGCGAGGCCGTGCAGCACGAGGTGGAAGAACGTGATCGGGCGTTCGGGAGGCCGATCCTGGTTGAGTTTCTCGAGGTACGCGAGCGCCTGTTCGACGTCGAGCGTGTGCGAGAAGTAGACCACCGATTCGTTGCGGCGCGGCGAGATGAACGGCATGAAGCGGCGCACCGCGGTGAGATCGCGCACGAGCTGTGCGTCGGGTCGCCTGCCGAACATCATGCTTCTCCCAGTCTCATGCTTCTCTCAGTTGGCTGAGAGGTTCCGATCGATCCAGCAAGTCGATTCAACAGGACGGGAAGCGATCCGTCGCAAGCGCCGTGGGCCGTCGGCTAGCTTAGCCGTCCGTGCTGCGACGAGCCTCCCGCTGCTCGTCTTGCTCGCGGCAGCGGCCAGGTCGATCCGCGCGCTGCTCGACACGGACGCGCTGCCGGCGGACGTCGTCATCTGCTTCGACGCCGGCCCGCGGCGCGCGTCGCATCCGTGGCGCGGATTGGCTCGTGTCGAAGCGTCGCCGCGAGCAGCAGCAACAGCGCCGTGACGAGCGGTCCGTCGCCCGTTCGCGCGTAGAACGGCGGCGCACCGGCCGCCGCGACCTCGACGCGCAGCGTGCCTTCCTCGAACACGGGAATCTCGGCGCCGACGCGTCCCGCCGCGTCGACCACACCCGAGATGCCGGTGTTTGCGCCGCGCACCACCGGCATCCGCATCTCGACGGCGCGATAGATGGCGTGGTCGAAGTGCATCTCGGGATAGCCGACGCGCCCGAACCACGCGTCGTTCGAGAGATTCACCAGCAGCTGCGCGCCGGCCATGCGGAAGCGCCGCACCAGATCCGGATCCGTGATCTCGAAGCACACCGGTGTCGCGAACGGAATCGCAGTGCTCCGGAAGATCGTCGCTTCGGTGCCCGGCACGTACGGGTCGCCTTCGACGACCGGGCCGATCAGCTTTGCGAGTGCGCCGCCGAGTGCGGGGTCGTACTCGGAGAACGGCACGAGCCGCTGCTTGTCGTACGACTCGACCATTCCATGCTGCGGCGCAAACAGCACGACCGCATTGCTGTGTCGCGTGCCCGCCGAGCGCGGCGCGCCGGTGACGATCGGAACCTGGATCTCGCTCGCGAGTCGTTCGAGCTGCGCGCGCAGGCTCGGCGTGTGGTCGAGGTCGATGTCGACGGCCGTTTCGGACCAGACGACGAGGTCGAGCGGTGCGCTCGCTGCGAGGGTTCGCGTTGCCGCTGCATGACGTGCCACGTTGCGCGCTGCCGAGCCGGGCTGGAAACGCTCGGCCTGCGGCACGGAAGCCTGCACGATCCCGACCCGCAGCCGCGGCGCATCGCCCGGCGTAATGGTGGCGAGCCTCCATGCGCCGTAGCCGAGCCACAGCGCGGCGATCACGAGCGGCGCCCGCAGCGCGACGACACTGCGCCGCCGCAGCGCGATGCCGATGCCGCCGCCGATCGCCAGCAGCACGAACGACACGAGAACCTGTCCGCCGAGATCCGCAATCTGGAGCGCGATCGGGAAGCGCGTGACGGTCTGCGCGGCGAGCAGCCACGGCATCGCGAGGAGCGAGCCGCGCACCCACTCGCCGAGCGCCCAGATCGCCGCGAACGCGAGCGGCGCGGCGGCGTCGCGCAGCCGCGGTCGCAACGCGGCATAGATCGCGCCGGCGCTTGCCGGCACCAGCGCGAGCCCGAAGACCACGATCGACGTGAAGAGCCACGCGGGCAGCGCCGCGACGTGATACTCGACGACCAGTGCGTGGATCACCCAGCGCACCAACCAGAAACCGAAGGTCGCGCTGTAGAGCCACGCGAGCGCGAACGCGCGGCGCGGCGTAGCCGTATCGAGTACGAATGCGATCGGCGCGAGCATCACCAGACCGAGACCGGGAACGCGATACGGCGAGTACGCGAGCACCGTTGCGACGACGCCCACCGCGATCGCCACCGCGGTCATCGAACGTCGCCGCAGCAGCGTAGGGTCGGTCGTCACGCGCGCAGCTTACCGCGGCATCGCGGAGCCCGGCGTCAACTTGTCTTGTCGTCAACTCGTTTGGATTGCTCGACGCAGCGAGGACTCGACGCCCGGCACCGATCACTCAGCGGCGGCGTCGCATCGCGATCGCGGTGAGTCCCAGCGCAAGCAGGCCCAGCGTGCCCGGCTCCGGCACGAGGATCAGTTGCGAAATGCGCACCGCCCAGACGTCGTCAGCGAGCGCGAACTCCTGGAAGGTCCAGAACGCGTGCGGGTTGCTCGGGTCGAGCACCGTCGCGCTGTAGTCGCCGAAGCGATTGCGGGTGGTGCTGTTCTCGTAGCTGTCTACGCCTGCTGCGAGCAGCAGCAGATCGCCGAAGTTGGTGACGCCGCCGACTACGTCGCCGACCACCGCGTAGGCGCTCGGGAACATCGTCTCGCCCGAGCCGCTCATCCCGATCACGATCTGGTCGAACTCGTTCACTGCGATCGACGGATAGATCAGATCGAGCACCGCGTCGGCGATCACGCCACTGTCGAGAACGATGTCGTTCACCGGATCGAGTTGGAACCAGCGCACCGCTGCGCGCCCGTCGACATCGACCCCCTGCACCGCCCAGGTGACGCCGTTCTGGAGCACCAGGTTCGACGCGAATCGGCTGTCGCCGGAGTCGAGGTTCCGTTTCGGGCCGGGCTGCTCGGCGTCGGGCGGTTCGGGAAGCGGTTCCACCGGGATCAAGCCGCCGCCGGTCAAGGTGGGCGCGGTGATCGGGCCGTTTATCCGCGATCGCTGGATCTGCCCGAGGAAGCTGAGCGTGCCCGCGTAGAACTTCGCGGGCGTGCCGCCGCCGTCGAGATTCACGACCGGCTGCGGCTGGAAGCCGGACTTCCCGAGGCCTTGCTTCGCGAAGATCGTTGCGTTCGCGATGCTTGGAACTGGCGCAAGCAGGTCGGCCTTCGGCAGCACCACGTAGTTGTTGCCGCTCGGCAGATCGGGACCGTTCACCGGAAACGCCGGCGAAGAGATGTAGACGCCCTCGGCGTCGAGACCCAGCATCGGAAAATCGCCCCACGTCTCGTTGGTGGCATCCGCGTCGATCCGGAACGCCGTCCAGCCAGCGGTCGGATCGGAGTTCTTCGAGACCGCGACCAGGAAGCCCGCCTGCGTCGAATTGGCGGCTTCGGACGACAGCGCGAACCAGCGATCCGTCTGCGCGTCGTAGAGGATCCGCGGGTCGTAGCTGTGGATCGGCTCGATGCCGGCGTCGCCCCAGAACTCGTCGAGCGTGCTCGTCGCAACGAGCTGGCCGTCGCTCTTCCGAAACGCGGAGTAGCGACCATTCACCAGCGCGACGACGTGCTCGTCGCCTGCGGCACCCATCGTGTCGGGCGGAACGGAGCGGCTCTGCGCCCGGGTCGGGCCGGTGAAGTCGAGCCCGATCTGCACGGTCGGCAGCGCTTCGGCCGAGGCGGCGACCAGCCCCATCGAGAACGCGAGCGAGACAGACGCGAGTGTGATGCGCATGTCGATGAGGTGGCGCGCGCGAGGCTGCGCGTGGCAGCGACGCCGCGAAGCGACCCCGTTTCTCGTGCGACCGCCACGCTACGCTGCGCATCCCGATGAATCCCGAGCGCTGGTACTTTTATGGACTTGTAGGACTCGTTGCCGCCGGAGCGGCATCGTTTGTCGCGCTGCTCTTCGTGCCCGCGCCGTACGGCCGCCACGAACGCCCAGGCTCGGGCCCGAACCTGCCGACGCGCCTCGCCTGGGTGCTCCAGGAACTCCCCGCGCCGTTGCTGTTCGCGATCGTATTCCTGCGCGGCGAACACGCCTTCCGCCCGGTGCCGCTGGTGTTGCTGTTCTTGTGGGAGCTGCACTACCTGCAGCGCACGTTCGTGTTCCCGCTGCGGATGCGCGTCGGCGCGAAGCACACGCCGCTCACGACCGTCGTGCTCGCGATCCTCTTCAACGTCACCAACGCGAGTCTCAACGCATACGCGATCACGCACGGCGCGCTGCGCCACGTCGAGTCGTGGTTCGGCGATCCGCGCTTCGTGATCGGCGTTGCGCTGTTCCTGTTCGGCTGGGCGGTGAACCTGCAATCCGACACGATCCTGCGAAACCTGCGCAAGCCGGGCGAGACCGGCTACGAGATCCCGCGCGGCGGCTTGTTCCGCTTCGTCTCGTGTCCCAACTACCTGGGCGAGATCGTCGAGTGGTGCGGCTGGGCGCTCGCGACGTGGACGTACGCGGGGTTCGCGTTCGCGTTCTTCACGATCGCGAACCTGCTGCCGCGCGCGCTTTCGCATCACCGCTGGTATCGCGAGAAGTTTCCGGAGTACCCGCGCGAGCGGAAGGCGATCATTCCGGGCTTGCTCTAGGTCAGGCCTGATGAGCCTCGCCGCTCGCCGTTGGCTCGCTACGCGGGAAGGCTCCTGCTGCCACAACGCTGTCAGCAGAGTCTGAGGCCGCCGTTGCTGCTGACTACACGCTGTCAGCAGCCGAGGCGCATCGTCCCTCGCATCGCACACGACGTGCGACAACAATCGAGGGGACGAAGATGAATCATCCGGTCGTTTGGTTCGAAGTGATGGGCAAGGACGGAGCCGCGCTCTGCGACTTCTATCGTTCGCTGTTCGGTTGGAAGATCGATGCGAGCAACCCGATGAACTACGGGATGGTCGAGGCGATCACGGCGCGCGGCATCGCCGGCGGCATCGGGCAGCTCGGCGAGCTGCCGCAGCCGAAGGTCACGTTCTACGTGGCGACGCCCGACATCGAGAAGAGCCTGCTGCGGGCGTCGGAGCTGGGCGGCGGCGTGCTGATGCCGCGCACCGCGCTGCCGGGGGGAGGTCCGGTGCTCGGCATGTTCGCCGACCCGGAGGGCAACGCGATCGGTCTCGTCGAGGAGGCCGAAGCTACCGCATGATTCCGCACCACGGCCGAGGACGGCCGCGCGCTACAGCGGTTCGAGCCGATCCCGCGTTGCCATACCATGCCCACCGATGCGACGCGCCGACCGGCTGTTCCAGATCATCCAACTGCTCCGCGGGCGCGGTCGTGCTCGCACGGCCAAGTGGCTCGCGGAGCAGTTGGAGGTTTCGGAGCGCACCGTCTACCGCGACGTCCGCGATTTGATGGTCGCGGGTACACCGATCGAGGGCGAAGCCGGCGTCGGCTACCGGCTGCGCAACTACGACCTGCCGCCGCTGATGTTCGACGCCGATGAACTCGAGGCGCTCGTGTTCGGCGCGCGCGCTGTGCAGTCGTTCGGCGATGAAGCGCTCGCGCGCGCGGCGGCCGCCGCGCTCTCGAAGATCGAAGCGGTGCTGCCCGAGCGACTGCGCCCGCGCTTCGCTTCCGCGGCTATCTACGCACCGCGCGCCGACGCGGATCGGATCGGCTCCGAACGGCTCTTCGCCGTACGCGCCGCACTCGGCGCGCAACACAAGCTGAGCGTGCGCTACCGCCGCGCCGACGGCGACGAGAGCGATCGCGTGATCCGCCCGCTCGGCGCGTTCTTCTGGGGTCGCAGCTGGACGCTCACCGCGTGGTGCGAGATGCGTTCCGACTTCCGCAACTTCCGCCTCGATCGGATCCTCGCGCTCGCGAGCACGGAGGAGCCATTCACGCAGGAGCCGGGGCAGACGCTGCGCGATTTCCTGCGCACGATCGGGCCGGCAGCGGAGCGGTTGCTGGGGGATTGAGGCGTCTGGAGTTGGGCAGAATGGCGCCCCGAAGCGAATGTCGGCGCCGGAGCCGTCCGCGCGATCGGCAGAAGAATCCCGACGACATGTA
>JANLTC010000393.1:0-13132 GCA_031362725.1 Deltaproteobacteria bacterium
CGATGTCCGCGCCGGTGGCCTTCACGAAGCCCGCGACGAACTCGGGATCGAAGTTGCGGGCGAAGTTCGTCGCGATCGCGCCGGGCATCACCGTGACGACGCGGATCGTGTCGCCTTCGAGTTCCGCGCGCAGCGTTGCGCCGATGCAGTTCACCGCGTGCTTGGTCGAGCCGTAGACGCCCGAGTCGCTGCGCTGCGCGGCGATCGATGAGATGTTGACGATGTGGCCGTTCGCCTTGCAGGCGCGCATCGCGCGGATCGCCGCCTGCGAGCCGGCGAGTAGCGCGATCACGTTGGTCTCGAACATCGCGCTCCACTCTTCGGGATCGGCGTCGGCGATCTTGCTCGGGAACGAGACGCCCGCGTTGTTCACCATGATGTCGAGGCGACCGGTTTCTGCGACGGCGCCTTCGACGAGCGCGCGAACCTGCGCGACGTCGCGCACGTCGAGCGTGACGACGCGCGCGCCGCCGCCGGCTTTCTCGATCTCACGCGCGACTTCGTCCATCGCGTCGCGCGTGCGGCCGCCGAGCGTGACGTGCGCGCCCGCGAGGCCGAGTTGGCGGGCGATCTCGCGGCCGATGCCGCTCGATGCGCCGGTGACGATGGCGGTCTTGCCGGTGAGGGGCTGGGACATGGGATCCTCCTTGGGTTCAGGGCGACGCTACCGCGCTTTGGCGCCGCGAACATGTCCCCGTCGAGGCTCGTCAGTTCACGCGGCTTGCAGCTTGTCGGGGGCAACTTCCGTGATCAGATCTTCCGAATCCGTACGTCGCACGCGGACCGTGAGGAGACGCACTCCCTCGACGCCGATCTCGCCGCGATCTTCGATGATCGTGCCCTTGACGAGGCCGACACCGAATCGAAACGTGACGCAATCGCCCACGCGGAATCGCGCGCTCGTTGCTGGTCTGGTGCGAGTTCGAGATTGCGGTCGGGATGCCATGCTGGTCTCCTACCAGGGCGATGTTCCCATGATCGACGCACGCTAGCGCCGCATCACGCGATCGGAGCAACCAGCCAACGCGTCGCAGGCTCGTCGCCAGCGCTACCGACTGCTCGATGGACATCCTCGATCTCGTCGAGCTTGGCGGCTCTCGCGCGGGACCAGCTTCGAAGCGAAGCGGAATGCATGGGTTCGAAGATGTCGAGGCGGAGCAGATCGCGTAATTCCTAGCCAAGCGCGGCGAGATCGATCCCGTAGAGCTCCGCGACGTTGTCGCAGACGATCGCGCGCGTCTGTTCCGGTCGCAGCGCCGCCGTTTGCTCCGCGAGCACCCGCTGCGAGTCGGGCCACGTCGAGTCGCTGTGCGGGAAGTCGTTGGCCCACAGCAAGCGGTGCCAGTTGACCATGTCCGCGGTCTGGAACGCGACGTAGTCGTCCTGGAACGTGGTGTAGACGTTCTCGCGGAAGTACTCGCTCGGCAGCTTCGAGAGTTCCTGTCCGGCGGGCAGCCAGTAGCGATGACGCTTGTAGGCGTGGTCCATCCGGTACATGTAGTGCGGCACCCAGCCGGCATCCGCTTCGACGCACACCACCTTCAGCTTCGGGTGGCGCTCGAAGACACCGCCGAGGATCAGCATGCCGATGATGTCCTGGCAGCCGCGGATGATCGCGAGGAAGCCGTTCATCGCGGGGCCGCGCGACTGGAAATTGTCGCCGCGCGTCGTCAGGATGTGGAACGAGAGCGGCAGCCCGGTCTCGATCGCCGCTTCCCAGAACGGATCGTACGCGGCGGTGTGATAGTCCTCGACGGCGGGATTGCCGGGCAGCATCACGCCGCGCAGCCCGAGCGCCTTGATCGCCTTCAGGTCTTCGATGCCTTCGGCGACCGTGCGCAGCGCGGTCTGCCCGCAGCCGAGCAGCCGCGTCGGGGACGACGCGCAGAACGCGGCGATCCAGCGGTTGTAGGCGTCGAAGCAGGCCTTCTTGTAGTCGAAGTCCTTGTGATTGCAGAGCACCATGCCGACGGTCGGATAGATCACTTCGGCGGCGACGCCGTCGCGATCCTGATCGGCGAGGCGCGCGACGGGATCCCAGCCGCCGCGGTGCATCTCCTCGAAGCGCACGCCCTGCACGCGGATCTCGTGCGCGGGTTTGCCCGCCGCGGCGACGAGCCCCATCGGGATGGGTCGCGACACGCCATCGAGTCGGAAGACATCGCCGACGCCGTCGAGGTGAACCATGCGCGGCGCCTTGTCGCGCCACTTGGCGTCGATGTGGTCGACGTAGGTGTTGGCGGGTTCGGTGATGTGGGAGTCGGCGGAGATGACCGGGGCTTGCATCGGGTCTCCTGCGGGTCGTCCGGGAGTCGCCCATGCTAGACCATGAGGTCCGGGCTGCCCGCCGACTCGTTCGATAGTCAGTTCACGCGCCTGTGTCGCGCCTGCCACGCGAGCAGCGCCGATGCCGCGGCGAACCCGAGCGGGAACGCGCCCGGCTCCGGGACATCGAGCACGCGCAGGCCGGACAGACCGTCCGCGACGTAGGCGCGAGTCCCCACGACTGCGATGTCGTAAACGCGGTCGGGCATGCCGATGAAGCCGAGTTCGACGGGCAGCGCGGAGTTGGTGACGTCGATCACGCGCAGGCCCGACGCGCCGTCCGCCAGATAGGCGCGGGTCCCCACCGTGGATACGGCATAGGCGTAGCCGGGCGTGTCGAGGAAACCCAACTCGGCGGGCAGCGCCGGATTGGAGACGTCGATCACGTGCAGGCCCGCGGTCGTCTCTGCCACATAGGCGCGCGTCGCCACCACCGATACGTCGGAGGTGTACCCGGGCGCGGGCGTGTAGAGAAATCCGAGTTCCGCTGGCATCGCCGGGTCGGAGACATCGATCACGCGCAGGCCGAAGCTGTCCGCCAGGTAGGCGAGCGTACCCACCAACGACACCTTGCGCGCATAGCCGCCTGTGTAGAGGAAGCCGAGTTCGATGGGCAGCGCCGGGTTCGAGACATCGATCACGCGCAGGCCCTGAAAGCCGTCCGCCAAGTAGGCGCGCGTTGCCACCACCGATACGCCGCTGGCGGTTCCGGTTGTGTCGATGAAGCCCAGCTCGACGGGCAGCGCTGGGTCGGAGACGTCGATCACACGCAGGCCCGCATCGCCGTCTGCCACGTACGCGAGCGTTCCTACGACCGATACGCCGCTGGCGTTTCCGGGCGTGTCGATCGAGCCGAGTTCGATCGGATCGAAGGGAGGCACCGCCCACGCACGAGGCAGCACGCGCCGAGACCCAGGAGCAGCACGGTGGGTTGAAAGAAGCGGACGCGTGTCATCGATTTTCCGAGGTCGAGCGGAGGGAGGTACCCGACCGTCCCTGCGAGAGCAAGCTCAGCTGCCCCGCAGCACGCGCCCGGGCAATGCGCCGCGCGGATCGACTGCGTCGCGACCGTCCTCGCGCACGATGGTTCCATCGACAACGACGGCCCGCATGCCGATCGCATCCGCGACCAGCCGGTCCGCGCCGGCCGGGAGATCGAAGACACGCCGGACCGGCGCGCAGTCGACGGTTGCGGGATCAAACACCGCGACGTCGGCAGCGAGACCGACGGCAAGCCGCCCGCGATCCTGGATGCCGAACACATCGGCCGGCTCGCTGGTTAGGCGCCGCACCGCTTCCTCGAGCGTCAGCACGCGCTTCTCGCGCACCCATTTGCCGAGCAGCGTCGTGGGTGCGCCGGCGTCACAGAGTTGCGACGCGTGCGCACCCGCATCCGAGAGCCCGAGCATGCTGGCGGGATGCGCGAGCAGCTCCGCGACGATGTCGTCGTTGGTGTTGAAGATGCCGACGCGGAAGCGCGCTTCGAGATCCGAGGCGAGCGCGAGATCGAGCACCAGATCCACCGGATCGACGCCGCGCTCGGCCGCGACGTCCGCGACGACGCGCTCGTCGAGCGCCGGTTCGGTGGGACACACGGAGATCACCACCTGATGCCAGCGCCGCATCTGCTCGCCCAGTTGCTTGCGAAACGCGGGATCGGCATAGATGCGCTTTCGGCCGGCGCGATCGGCCTGCGACACCGGCTTGAAGCAGGGCAGGCTCTCGAACGGGAAGGGCGCGCTCCACTGGAACTCGAAGAGCAGCGGTCGCGGCGACACCTGCGGAACCACGCGCACGCCCTCGGCTTGCAGCGCGGCGCAGCGTTCGAGCACGCCGCGGTGGCCGGTGGGCCCGAGCATGTCGCCGAGCAGCGCGGTCCACGACACCGGGCGACCGATCGCGCGCGCGATCGCGCCGAGTTCTTCGACGAAGAGTCCCGCGCCGATCGTACACTGCAAGACGCCGTGCCCCGCTTCCCCGAGGCACGCGGCGAGCGCCTCGATCTCGCTGTGCGCGGCGGCGCGACTCGGCACCGGCCGCCCCTCGTAGCCGACGTGCGTGATCGCCTTCGACGTCGCGAAGCCGATCGCGCCGTCGCGCAGCGCTTGCGCGACCAGCATACGCATCGATGCGATCTCGCCCTCGGTCGCCTCGCGTTCGGTCGCCGCGTCGCCCATCACGTAGGTGCGGGTCGGCGTGTGACCGACCAGCGCGGCGACGTGGATCGCGGTGCCGCGCGCTTCGATCGCGCCGAGGAACTCGCCGAACGACTCGAACGGCCACGCGCGGCCGAGTCCGGCGTGCAGCGCCGCGAGCGACATGCCCTCGACATTTTCGAGTGTGCGCAGGATCAGATCGCGGTGCGCGGGTCGCGTGGGCGCGACGCCGAAACCGCAGTTGCCGACCACGACCGTCGTCACGCCGTGCCACGGCGAGACGCTGAGCATGCGATCCCAGAACAGTTGCGCGTCGTAGTGGGTGTGGATGTCGATGAAGCCGGGCGCGATGGCGCCGCCACGCGCGTCGAGCGTGCGGGCCGCGTGCGGCGCGAGTTCGCCGGGTGTACCGAGCGCGGCGATGCGGCCATCGCGGATGCCGAGTTCGCCGGGGCGGCTCGGCGCTCCTGTGCCGTCGACCAGGGTTCCGTTGGCAACGACCAGATCGAAGCTCGTCATGGGGCGCCTCCTCGCGACCGCATTCTACGCGAGCGTTGACACGGCGGCCTCGCTTCGACTACCGACGGCGCGATGGCCTCATCCGACGCCCCGCGCGAGCTGACGCTGCGCGCCCTGTTGCTGGGTTCCGCGCTCGGGATCTGCTTCGCCGCATCGTCGGTCTATCTGGGGCTCAAGGTCGGGCTCACCGTCTCGGCGTCGATTCCGATCGCGGTGCTGTCGATCACCGCATTTCGCAAGCTCGGTCGCTCTTCCACGCTCGAGAACAACATCGTGCAGACGACCGGCTCGGCCGGCGAGTCGATCGCGGCGGGCGTCGCGTTCACGCTGCCGTCGCTGCTGCTGATGGGCTTCGAGCTGGATCTGCTGCGCACGACGCTCATCGCACTGATCGGTGGCGTGCTCGGCGTGTTGATGATGATTCCGCTGCGGCGCGGCCTGATCGTTCGCGAGCGCGATCGCCTGCCGTATCCCGAAGGCACCGCGTGCGCGCAGGTGCTGCTGGCCGGCGAACGCGGCGGCGTCGCGGCGCGCACCGTCTTCGCCGGACTCGGCAGCGGCGCCGGCTTCGCGCTGCTCGGCGGACTCGGCCGCTTCTGGGGCGACGTCGCGAGTTGGTCGTTCGCTCGCGTGCTCCCGGGCGGCAGCTTTGCGATCGAGACGAACCCGGCACTGCTCGGCGTCGGCTACGTGGTGGGCACGCGCATCGCGCTGGTGATGCTCGCAGGCGGCGTGCTCTCGTACCTGGTGATGATCCCGGCGATCCACATCTTCGGACCGGGTCTCACGTCGCCGCTGATCGGCGCGGGCGCTGTACCAGTCCAGGCGATGACGCCGGGCCAGGTGCGCAACGCGTTCCTGCTCTACGTCGGCGCCGGCGCGGTGGCGACCGGCGGCCTCGTCACGCTGCTGCGCACGCTGCCGACGATCTGGCGCGCGTTCCGCGAAGGTGTCGTGAACGTCGGCGCGGCGGGCGCGACGCGGGAACGCACCGATCGCGATCTACCGATCCGGCTCGCAGTCGGCGGCTCGCTCGCGCTCGGCGTCGCGATCGCGCTGGCGCCGCCACTCGGCATCGACGCGCCGACGGCCGCGCTGGTCGTGCTCTTCGGATTCTTCTTCGTCACCGTATCGAGTCGCATCACCGGCGAGATCGGTTCGTCGTCGAATCCCGTCTCGGGGATGACGGTGGCGACGCTGCTCGCGACCTGTCTGCTCTTCGTCGCGGCCGGACGCACCGGTGTTTCGTACAAGGAGATGGCGCTCGCGACGGCGGCGCTCGTCTGTGTCGCGGCAGCCAACGCCGGCACCACGTCGCAGGACTTGAAGACGGGTTACCTGGTCGGTGCGACGCCGCGCGCGCAGCAGCTCGCGCTGCTGGTCGGCGTGACGACGAGCGCGCTCGCGATAGGCTGGATCCTCGTCGCGCTCGATCGCGCGGCGACGACCTACGTCGCGACCGATCATCCCGCGTTCCGCGCCAGCGCCGCGAGCGTCGCGGCCGCGCCGCCCGACGCACTCGCTTTCGCATCGGCTCGCACAGAGTTCCGCGGCGAATCGTGGCGCGTGCTGATGGTGCGCGAGCCGACCGAAGGTGTCGCGGTCGGCCGTTATCTCGTCGGCGACGACGACCGCATCGCATTCCGCGTCGACCCGGGCGTGTGTGGCACCGAGCCCGAACAGCGCGGGCCGGACGGTCGCGTCGAGAAGGTGGTCACCAAGTTCGACGCGCCGAAAGCGCAGCTCTTCCGGTTGATCATCGACGGCGTGCTCGGCGGCGCGCTGCCGTGGGGGCTCGTGCTGCTCGGCGTCGCGATCGCGATCGTGATGGAGCTGTGCGGCGTGTCGTCGCTGCCGTTTGCGGTGGGCGTCTACATTCCGCTGCCGACGACGGCGGCGATCGCGCTCGGCGGCGTGGTGCGACGCGTCGTCGAGCGGCGCTCCGCTGCGGCGCAGACGGAAGCCGACTCGTCGCCGGGAACGCTCTTCTCCTCGGGTCTCGTCGCTGGCGGCGCGCTCGCGGGTCTCGCGGTCGCACTGCTGCAGGGGATCGATGTCGACGTGGCGGGAGCCGATGGCGTGCTGCACCCGGTGCCGCTCGTCGCGCACTACGGTCTCGCGCTCGCGCCGCGAATCCTCGGTGAGCAGGCGGCGACGGCACTCGCCGCGAACGCGACGTGGAGTGTCGTGCCGATGCTGGCGCTGGCGATCGCGCTTGGCGTGGTCGCGCTGCGAGCGCGGCGGCCCACGGCTCCGGCTCGCCGCGGCGATTGACAGGCGCGCGCATCGCGGGTTTCCTCCGAACGCCGCGCCGCCCACACGAATCCCAAGGAGAGTCCCATGCGCTACAGCGCGCCCGAGTTCCTCGACCCCAGCCCCGCGCTTCGCGAGCGGATGGAGAAGTTTCGCGAAGAGCACGCCGGCGACCCGATCGGCAACGTCGCGGATCACGTGCTCTTCGAGGACGACAACGTGCGGATCTGGGAAATGAAGCTCGCACCGGGCGAGCATTCCGATCTGCACCACCACGAGCACGACTACTACCTGGTGATCATGTCGGGCGATCTGGTCGCCGGCATTCCGCCGAAGTCGAGTGGCATGGATCCATTCGTCGGCAAGGTTCCCGAGAAGGGCAACACCGTGCCGGTTCCGAAGGGCGGCACGGAGTGGGCGCTCAATGTCGGTGCGAAGACCTATCACGAGATCCTGATCGAGCTGAAGAAGAGCTGACCCGTACCTTCCATTCGGAGCGCCTGGTCGTCTCCGGGTGCAGCGCAGTTGTCCAATCTACACGGGCCCGAGTGCAGTCGTGGTGCGTGGACGATACGCGCGCATTGCAATCGTCTCCGAGGGTCTCCGCGGTTGGGCCTCGGTCTTGCATTATGCAATCTCCGCAACGGCGGTATCTTCGTTGCCGCCCACGTGAGGAGACGCGCGATGCAACCGATCCTGCCGTCGGTACGAGACACGTCACGAGCGACGATCGAGAGCGAGCCGCGCGCGCGCGCTCGCAAGCTTCGCTGGCTCGTTGGGACGCTCGCCTGCGCGGCGCTTGCGAGCGCGAGCTGCGACCCGGTCCTGCGCGCCATCCGCGTTCCCGGGACCTTCAACCAACCGATCTTCTTGACGGCACCCGCCGGCGACTCGCGTCTCTTCGTGGTGGAGAAGGCGGGTAGGATTCGGATCGTCGCGAACGGATCCGTACTTCCCGCGGCCTTCCTCGACATCTCCGCGCTGATCGCGAACGCAGGCGAAGGCGGCTTGCTCGGCATGGCGTTCTCACCCGGCTACGCGAGCGACCGCCTCTTCTACGTCTACTACGTGAACCTCGCTGGCGACTCGGTACTCGCGCGCTTCCAGGCCAGCGCCGGCAATCCGAACCTCGCGACCGTTGCAAGCCAGTTCATTCTGCTCGTCGTCGATCAACCGGCGGGTTTCGACAATCACAAGGGCGGGACGATCGCGTTCTCGCCGATCGATGGATATCTCTACTGGGCGCTCGGTGACGGCGGCGGTAGCGACGATCCGTTCGTGAGCGCGCAGAACCCGACCTTGCTGCTCGGCAAGATGATTCGCCTCAACGTGAGCGGTGGTCCGACGGCGCCCTACACGATTCCGCCCGACAACCCCTTCGTCGGCCCCGACGGCGTCGCCGACGAGATCTGGTCGCTCGGCTTCCGAAATCCGTTCCGATTCGCATTCGACCGCGAGAATGGCGATCTGTGGATCGGCGACGTCGGTCAGGGCGCTCGCGAAGAGATCGACTACGAGCCCGCGACCGACCCGGGCGGTCGCAACTACGGCTGGGACGTGCAGGAAGGCACGCTCTGCCACGAAACGCATGTGGGTCAGCCCTGCGAGAACCCGCTGAGCCCGGTGAACTTCACGTTCCCGTACTACGAGTATCCGACACACGTGAATGGCACCTGTGCGATCACCGGCGGCGTCGTGTACCGCGGCTCCGCGCCGTTCCTCGCGAGCGCGTATCTCTTCAGCGACTACTGCAGCAACCGCATCTGGGCGATGCTGCCGACGGGTCTCCAGGACATGACCCAATCGATCCGCCCGGATACCGGCACGATCAGCGGCATCGCCGCATTCGGCGAGGACGGCTTCGGCGACGTCTACATCGTCAGCATCGGATCGTCGCAGATCCACCGCATCCGATAGAACGTAGAACGGTGCCGGGCGTCAGGTTATTTCTTGTCAGGTTATTGGGCACTCGCGCCCGTGCGGCACGTACAGCCGGCGAACCAATAACCTGACAAGAAATAACCTGACGCCCGGCACCTCTCAGAGATCGAAGACGCGAATCGCGTTCTCGCGGAGGAACTTCGGCCAGACGGCGTCCTTGAACGGGACGCCCGGCATGTCGGCGAAGATGCGTTCGAGTGAGAGGCCCATCGGGAAGTAGCCGGCGTAGAGGATCTTGCCCGCGCCGCGCGTGTTGGCGTAGTCGATGATCGCCTTCGGGTAGTACTTGGGCGCGAACGCGCTGGTCGAGTAGTAGAGGTTCGGCCACTTCAGCATCAACTTGACGGCGAGGTCGGTCCACGGCTCGGCGCCGTGGCGCATCACGATCTTCAGCTCCGGGAAGAACCAGCAGACTTCGTCGAGGTACTCGACCTTTTGCGCGTCCATCGGGATACGCGGGCCCGGCACGCCGACACAGATGCAGATCGGGATGTCGAGTTCGCAGCACTTCGCGTAGACCGGGTAGAAGCGCTTGTCGTGGATCGGCACTTGCGGGAAGAGACCGCACGGGAACGCGCCGACCGCCTTGATGCCGAACGCCTCGTGCAGGCGCACGATGTCGCGCAGATCCTCCATGCCGCGGTTCGGGTCGGTGCCGCACGACGGGAGGAAGCGATCCGGATGCTGCTTCAGCGCGCGCTTGCTGGTCTCGTCATCGAGTGACACGCCGATCAGCGCGCGCTCGATGCCGTACTTGTCCATCTCGCAGAGCGTGTACCGGATGTAGTCGTCGTGGATGCCCGTCTTCGGCACGTCCTTGAACATGTACTCGACGGGGAACTCGAAGGACTCGCGACTCTCCTTGTCGCGGAACAGCGGGCGCATGAAGTCGTAGCTCGATTTCGGCTCGGGACTCGGGATTCCCAGCATCAGATCGATGATTCCAAGGTCGCGCGGCATCGGCATGCGGATCTCCTTCGGGCGGGGCGCGTAGGATACGCCAGTGGGACCCCGCTACTCTGCGATTCCCTTCAACCCGCGTGGACGATGGCGAAACACCCTCACGACGATCCGGCGACGAAGCCCAACACCTCGAAGGACGCGGGACGCGGCGCGCCGACCGTGAGGCCGCAGCCGTGGTGGATGGTCGTGCTGATCGTCGTCGGCGCGAACTTCCTGCTGATGCGCGCCTGTTTTCCGGAGCCGTCTTCGATCACGATCCCGTACACGTTCTTCAAGGAGCAGGTCGCGGCGGGCAACGTCGCGGAAGTCACCGGCCTCGGGGATTCGATCCGCGGCACGTTCAAGACGGAGATCACCTACCCGACCCCGACGACGAAACCAGACTCGTCGTCGGAGCCCAAGTTGCCGGCATGGCTCGCTCCCGACCCGCGCGAACCGCACACCTCGAAACGCTTCGCGACGGAGCGACCGGCGTTTGCGGATGCGGGTCTCGAAACGCTGCTCGAGCAACAGGGCGTCGTCATCGACGCGCGCGACGAGGACGGCTCGTCATGGTTCAAGGTGCTGGTCGGCTTCGGGCCGACGCTGTTGCTCATTGCGGCGTTCATCTGGATCAGTCGCCGCGCGGCCGCGGGAGCCGGCGGCGGCGTGTTCGGACTCGGTCGCAGCCGCGCCAAGCGCTACAGCGAGGAACAGCCGAAGGTCACCTTCGACGACGTCGCCGGCATCGAGGAGGCCAAGAACGAGTTGGTCGAGATCGTCGACTTCCTGAAGAACCCCGCCAAGTACCAACGGCTCGGCGGCACGATGCCGAAGGGCGTGCTGCTGGTCGGTGCGCCGGGAACCGGCAAGACGCTGCTCGCGCGTGCGATCGCAGGCCAGGCGGGCGTCCCGTTCTTCAGCCTCAGCGCGTCGGAGTTCATCGAGATGATCGTCGGCGTCGGGGCGGCGCGCGTGCGCGATCTGATCCAGCAGGCCCGCGAGGCCGCGCCCTCGATCATCTTCATCGACGAACTCGACGCGATCGGCCGCGCGCGCGGGAGCGGCGCGGCCCTCGGCGGTCACGACGAGCGCGAGCAGACGCTGAACCAGATCCTGACCGAGATGGATGGCTTCGATCCGCGCGAAGGCATCATCGTGCTGGCCGCCACCAACCGGGCCGACGTACTCGATGCGGCGTTGCTGCGGCCCGGGCGTTTCGATCGCCGCGTCGTCGTGCAGCTCCCCGATCGTGCTGGTCGCGCGGCAATCCTCGCGGTGCATACGCGCAAGGTGCCGCTGGCGCCGGACGTCTCGCTCGAGCGCATCGCAGCCGAGACGCCCGGTCTGGTCGGCGCCGACCTGCGAAACCTCGTCAACGAGGCGGCGCTGCTGGCGGCGCGCAAGGGATCGAACTCGGTCGGCGCCGACGACTTCGCGGAGTCGCTGCAGAAGATCACGCTCGGGCCGGTGCGACACATCTTGTTGAATCCCGTCGATCGCGAGCGCACCGCGTATCACGAGTCGGGTCACGCGTTGCTCGGCATGCTGGTGCCGCACAGCGATCCGGTTCGCCGCGTGTCGATCGTGCCGCGCGGCATGGCGCTCGGCGCGACCTATCAGATTCCCGTGGACGACCGCACCAGCTACGGCGAGGACTACCTGCGCGCGCGGATCACCAGCGCACTCGGAGGTCGCGCCGCCGAGCAGCTGGTCTACGGCGTCGTGACGACCGGCGCCGAGAGCGATCTCCAACAGGTGACCGAGATCGCGCGGCGGATGGTGCTGCGCTGGGGCATGAGCGAACGACTCAGCCCGATCAGCTTCGTCGCGCCGCAGGACGAGGGCCTGCCGCCGGCCTTCCAGCAACGGCCCTACAGCGACGCCACGTCGGAGCTGATCGACGGAGAGGTCCGCCGCATCGTCGAAGAGTGTCACAGCGAAGCGAATCGGCTGCTGGCCGCAAATCGCGACAAGCTCGATGCGCTCGCCCGCGCGCTGCTCGCGGGCGAGTCGCTCGACGAGCACGAAATCCAGGCGGTCACCGGCCTCGCCGGTCCGCCGGCGCCGGACGACATGGCGTCGCGGCTGCGCGCCGCTCCGGACTAGACGCGGCGCCGGCGGTTCAGCGCGTGATGGCAGCGCGAAGACGATCCACGACCGACGCGGCGGTCACCCGCGCATCGGCGAGTAGCGCGTCCGCCGACTGCTTGATCTCCTGCCACGATCCCTCTGCGGCGGCCGACACCTTCTTCAGCTGGCCCTTGACTTCCGATCGCTTCGATTTGAGCACGCCGAGCTGCGTGCGCGCCTCGACCCGCAGTGCGCGAATCCGCGCGCGCGCGTCGGTCTCGATCGCCTTCTCGGTCTTGCGCAAGCCCTTGGTGATCTCGCCGATCGACCTCTCGAGATGCTTCACGCCCTGCTTGATCTCGCTATAGGCAGCCTTCTCGGCGGCGGACAGCTTCGACGCGGCGCGGCGGCCTGCGCCCTTCGATCCCGAACCCGACTTGGCTTTCTTGGCGGCCATGCTGATCTCCGATTCGTGTTGTACGGCAGAAGGTGACGATGGCCGGAACGTAACGCGAGCATGCTCGCGTCCCAAGGGCGGATTCACCGCAATGGAAGGGGTCGGATCGCTGTGGCGACTCACCGCGTCGCTGTCGGGTGCAAGACACGTGTGCCTCCGCCGCTACGGTCGGACCGGAACGTCGGCCCCCGCGCGCATCGATCTGCCAGAGCGGCGCGATGAGCAAATCGGGGCCGAACAGATGTTCGTCGGAGCGGTCGTGCAGGCCGTTCGGAGAGCGCGACGTCACGACCCTGTCACCACGCAGCCACGCAAGGAACGTCCCCAACGCAAGTTGCACGACTCACGCAACGAGCGTCCCCGCGGCGATCAGTTCGATGCGGGTGCCGTCGGGGTCGAGGGCAAAGATGGCGCCGCTGGCGAGTTCGGTGTTCCAGGTGCGAGTCGCATGGAGCACGCGGGCGCC
>JANLTC010000404.1:0-8288 GCA_031362725.1 Deltaproteobacteria bacterium
GAGCACCTGGAACGGTGTCTCGTCGCACTGCACGAGACCGCCGGCGAGGAGATCGTCGCGCAAGAGGTTCACGAGCGGCTGCACCAACTCGCCGGCGCGCACCATCCAGTGGGCGAGCGTCGCGCGCGGCAGCTCGATCCCGATGCGTCCGAGGATCGACTCCTGTCGATAGAGCGGAAGGCCATCGGCGTACTTCGCGACGGCGACATGGGCGAGCAGCGCCGGCGAGGCCAGGCTCTTCGGGATCGGCTGCGGCGGCAGCGCGGCAACGTGGATCCCGGTATGGCAGCTCGGGCACGCGTACTTCGGGCGCACATGGCGCAGCACGCGGATCGTCGCGGGGATGATCTCGAGCTGCTCGCACACTTCCTCGCCGATGCGCACGAGGGCCGTGCCGTCGGTCGCGCACACCTTCTCGGCCTCGGGGAGGTCGTGGACGATCTCGACGCGCGGGAGAAAGCTCGGCAGCGGCCTGCGTCCGTGCGGGCGGCGCGTGTGGGCCGCGATCTCGACGCCGCCCTGCGCGTCTTCCTTCTCCGCGGTGTCGGCGGCGAGCTCGGCCTCGTTGAAGAGCCCGAGCTGGAGCCGGCTCGTCTGCTCGCTGGTGCGCCCGAAACGCTGGTGGCGGAGCAGCCGCACGTACTCTTCGAGCTGGCGGATCTGCGCGGCTTGTTCGTCGATGCGCCGCGCTCGCTCGGCAAGCGTATCGCTCTGCGCATCGAGCTCCGTCTGCTGCTGGAGCGCCAGCGCGCGCAGTGCATCGACCTCTTCGGGAAGCTCGCGTGCGGCGCTCGTCACGGCGATCACTCTACACGGATGAGAGACGACCTACAAGACCGATTCGTAGCAAAGCGTCGCGTGCGGCCTCGATCGAAACACATCGATCCCATCGAGCAGCCAGTTGAGCTCGCGACCCGTCATCGCAATCGTCGCATCGGGCGTCTCGCGATCGAGCCACGCAAAGCGCGCCTTCTCGAGTCGCTTGTACCAGAGCACGAACCCGCTCCGCTCCCAGTAGAGGATCTTGATCTTGTCGCTCCGCCGCCGCAGAACACGAACAAGCGCGGCGCAAACGGATCGAGCCCAAGCGCTTGCTGCACCAACACCGAGAGCCCTTGGATCGACTTGCGGAGATCCACCGGATCGCGACACAGATAGACCTCCACCGACTCGCCGGGGCGCATCATCGCGCACCGCCCATCCGCTCGAGAAGGACGGCCAGCACTTCCGGCGCGGGCACGGCGCTCCACTCGAGCACCGCGCCGTTTGCAAGACGCAGTCGACACGCCGGGCCCGGCGTCGGTGCGTCGACGACGCGCACCGGTGTGAACACGGGCGGTGTCGGCGTCCCTCTCCGCTCCGGCCACGCGCCCCGTGCGACCAGCCGCGTGCGCGCGTGGTAGAGCCCGCCGACCGACAGGCCCGCGCGCTCCGCATACACCTTCGAGGCGATCCCGGCCGCCTCGATCTTGCGCAGATGCCCAAGCCAGAACTGCTCGCGCGCCGTCAGCCCCCGCCGTGCAGCTGTCGTCATTGCCATCGCGTAAATCCCCCCCGCTGGAATCACGCGAGGCTCACAGAGCGAAGTGCGAGCGCCAAGACGGGGTTCGCTGAGCGCTTACACATGGACGGCATCCGCAGGTGCTCCCAACCGGCTCACCCTTCGTGTGCTTGGTAGCCCCCCGAGGATCCGCGCGTCACGTTCGGGCGCACATCGCTGCGATGCTGGCACTCTTCGCGCGCATCGGTGTGTCTCCACTCATGGCTTCACCACTTCGAGCACGTAGATCTCGCCGCCGGGCCCGAAGCGGGTGCTGTACCGGACGACGCCCAACACGGTGTTGCGACCCCGTTCGACTCCGAGCGGTTCGAAGGCCATGAAGTAGCGGTCCGGCAGAACGCTGAACCAGTCGAACAGGTTGTCGCCGTGGCCGGCGGCGATAGAGAGCGGAAGCGCCTTCTCGAAGTCGTACCAGCCGACCCACTCGAAGCCGCCTCCGATCTCGATAGGCGCGACCCCGTCGCCCACCAGACGGCGTCCCATTTCCCAACGCGCAGTGTTCCAAGCGAGATAGTCTGCTTGCTCTCGCAGGACGTACGTCAACATGACTACACACACGAGTGCGCCTGTTACCAGGCTCCGCGGCGACAGCCTGGCTTCCCTGAGTGCGAGATAGAGCGAGGCCGGAATGAACACCAACAGGTACTCGTCCCAGAGTTCGACCATCGGGAGTGTCAGCGCGACCATCACGAGTGCCGAGAGCGGCACGACGGCGCTGGAACTCAGGATCTCGCGCCGCGCGTTTCGCAGCCACTCCATCCAGAGTGTTGCCTGCGCCGCTCCGGCAAGAGGCGCGACGAACGTCACTAGATCGAAGACCCAGGCCGGCGTGACGAGCGGTTTCCGACCCTGCAGAGTCAGCGCACCGAGCCCGTCTCGATCGATGATTCCGTCGAGGTACGGCATTCCCGAACCACGCGTCACGTACCCGTACGCAGATACTCCGATGAGCAACAGGAACCAGGCTGTGAAGGGCCACACGAGGCGTCGCATGCGCTGCCCGTCCAGCTGCCCACTCGCGACCATCGCCACCAGCGCGGGCAGCGTGAAGATTCCCAGGTAGAGAAGCGTGTAGAGCACGCGGCCCCACATCTCCACCGGAGTCGAGGCGTGCAACAGCTTCGCAAGACCGTTCTGCACGACGTTGAGCTGGAACGCCCACGTCACTCCGTGAAACCCGTTCAACCAGAGCGTATAGACCACGAAGACCAGCGCGGGAATGAGCCCGGCGCGCAGCGCTGGCCCGACCGCTTCGCGCCGCCGCCGCGCGACCAACACGACGACCGCGGCGAGTGGCAGCGCAAGTCCGAGTTGACGGCACAGGAACGCCAGCGCCGATGCGATCGACGCAGCCCACAGCGACCGCGCCGAGTCGCGTTCGATGCCCCCCACGTAGAGCGCGAGGCCCACCACCATCAGGCCGAGATAGAAGACATCGGTCATGAACGTGTAGCTGAGGTGCACGAAGAGAGGATTCACGAGCAGCGCGAGCATCCCAAGCAGGGCGGCCGATCGAGAGATGCCCACGCGGCGCAGCAACCAGAAGAGTGCGACGGGACTCATCAGACTGAACACGAGTGTGGAGACACGCAACGCAGTGAACGAGAAGCCGCCGGCCAGTTGCGAGAACAGGGCGCCCCAGTACGCCGGAACGATGGCAGCGGCAGAGACCCACTGAGAGATCCGCAGCTCGCCCGTCTCCAGCAAGTGGCGTACCGACCAGGCGTAGGCCCAATCGTCGTTCAGCGGGAAGTCCCCGCGCGGCCACGCCAACAACAGCCAGAGTGCGTAGACGATAGCGATCGACGCGCACACCGCGACGCCGCAACGCGCTCGCGATCCGGCCCCCTCGCTCCCCGAGTCGTCAATCGCGGCGCTCAATCGGCTCACCCTTCGTGTGCTTCCTAGCCCGCGAGGATCCGCGCGTCACGTTCGAGTCGGCCGACGTAATTCTGCTCGATGCGCGTTGCGATCGATTCGCTCTCGATCACACGGCGACGGATGAAGGCCTCCGCGAGATCCAGTTGCGTCTCGTCGGCGCCGACCTGGTGCAGGAGCTCGGCTCCGCACTTCGTATTGATGACCATCTCTGCGATCATCTTCGCGCGTAGCAGCGCGTACGGAAGATCGCTAGAGAGCACCTGCGCGCACCCCTGGATGCGACTGAGTGAAGTGTCGATCAGCTTCGCCAGTTCGGCGCGCTTCGCGTCGCTACTCATCGCGCCGAGCTCGCCCTTCAGCCGTGCGAGCGCGACGCCGAGCGCGCCCTTGCCCATCTCGCGCAATGCGAAGCTCACCTGGATCTCGCTGGTGCCTTCGTAGACGGTCATGATAAGCGAATCAGCGTGCAGCTTCGCGACATCGGCGTCCATCGCGTAGCGGGAGACCGGACAAATCTACTTGAACCCGGAGAGCGAGTGAGGACGCCGGCTCAACCGCTCTTACAGAAGAAGAGTTGCTCAATCGGCTTCCAGGAACTCGGTGACGGAGCGAATGACGAAGTTCGGCCGGTGCCGGGTGTTCTGCAATGTCAGCCACAGGTACTGCCCGATGATCCCCAGGCCGAACGTACTCAATCCCCCGAAGAACATAATGATCAGGACGATGGGCGTGTACCCGGGAACCGATATGTCACCGCGGAGCTTCGCCCAAAGGACGACGAGGCCGAAGACGATCGCCAGTGCGATGCCGATCCATCCTGCGATGAGCAGGATCCGAATCGGAAGATCCGTGAAGTTGAAGATGCTGTCCAGGGAGTATTTTAGTTTCTTGCTGGGCGTCCAGGCGCTCCGGCCCTCGAGGCGCGGCTGCCGGTCGTAGGCGATGAACTTGCGCCGAAATCCGAGCCAGAGCAGGAGCGCAATGAGATTGGTGCTCAATTCCGGTAGAGCGAGCAACCGGTCCCGCACGACTCGGTTGCAGCCGAAGACGTCGACGCCACCCTTCGGCATGTCAGGGAACACGAAACGCCGGTAGGCCGCCCAGAAAGAGTTGGAGACGAGTTCCGACACCCACGGGTCGGACCGGCTGGAGCGCACACCGAATACCACGTCGGCCTCGCCGCCCTTGAGTGCGGATAGGAACTCGACCACCATCTCCGACGGCTCCTGTAGGTCCGCGGCGAGAACGGCGAAATAGTCACCGGCGCCGCATTGCAACCCTGCGGCGATCGCCGCGAACGATCCGAAATTCCGGCTGAGCGTCACGAGCTGCGCTCGCACAGGCAGCGCTGGCAGCCGCTGTTCGAGAATGTCCTGGCAGCGGTCCGGGCTCCCGTCGATCACGAAGACCACTTCGAACGACTCGGGCAGCAGCTGGTCGCGCAGGCTCACGACCGCGTCTAGAAGGCGCGGGAGGTTCTCTTCGCTCTTATACAGCGGAACGACGAGCGAGAGCATCAACCCGCCCTGTTCGCCCGGCCGCCGCGTTGTACCAAGAACTCATCGTAGTCGCGGACGTAATCCTCGGCATCATAGCGCCCGGAGGCCAAAACGAGCAGAACGGCGTCGGCTGTGTACTTGTACTGCACCGCCCAGATCATCGGCGGCAGGTGTACACCGACGGTGGGGTGATCGAGCACGAACTCCTCACGTTGCTCGCCGTCGTCCGCGACGACGTGGCAGCTTCCGTGCACGCAGACCAAGAACTGGTGCAGCGTCTTGTGGGCGTGCTCCCCCCGAATCTCTTCCGACGCCACGCCGAAAACGACGAAGTACCGCTCGACCGAGAACGGCACATGGACGTTCATCTCACCGAACGAAAGGAGCCCCCGCATATCGTCGACCATCTGCAGTCGGTGAAACGTCACCCCGCGCACCCGCGTCGGTTGCCCCCCCGGCGTCGACGGCATGGACGCGGGCTTCGCCGGTGGCGCGTGCAAGCCGGCGGCGTAGCCTACGATCCTGCCGGGATTCCCGGTGATGACTGCATTCGCGGGCACGTCGTGGGTCACCACCGATCCGGCTCCGATCATCGACCGCGGGCCGATGGTAATCCCCGGGAGAATCGTGGCGTTCGCTCCGATGGACGCTCCGTGACGGACGAGCGTTCGCGGGATCAGCGCTTGATGCTTCTTGCTGCGGGGGGACACGTCGTTCGTGAAAGTGGCGTTCGGTCCGATGAAGACGTCGTCTTCGACGTGGATGCCGTCCCACAACTGCACGCCACATTTGATTGTTACGCGATCGCCGACGACGACGTCGTTTTCGATGAAGGTGTGATCACAGATGTTACAGTCCCGCCCGACCCGCGCTCCGGGCAGGATGTGCGCGAACGCCCAGATTCGCGTGCCCTGCCCGATGTGCTTCGACTCGACGATGGCTTGCTTGTGCTGAAAGAATGCCATCGGGTCTTCGCTCCGCCGCCGCAGTCGCAGGCTCCGGGAAGCGCCCGCGAGCCGTGTCCTCTCGCCGCGGTCGGTCCCTTTCCTGAACTCCGGCCCTTTGAAGTATATCCCGGACTCCGCCGCCGCGAGGTGCCTCCGCGTCGGCAACATCGTAGTGGACACGAAGAAAGACGTAGCGTAGAAGGTGGGCCCAAGCCGCTCCGCACTCGCGGCGCGGGCCGGGACGCTTTCATTCGGGAAGAGCGAAGCAGACCTGAATGACGGATCGACTGTCTCAGCGCGTCTCGACTCTCACCATCTTCCTCGTTCTCTTGGTGGTCGACTGTTCCTATCAGCTCGGAGTCCGCCATCTGACATGGGTCGACGGTCTATGCGTCGCAGTGCCGGAAGCCGCTCTTTGCACGGCGATTCTGATGCTCACGACTCGACTGGACTTGGCCAGGGTCACCGTGTGCTATCTCGCGCTGCCGTATCTGCTGTTCTTGCCCAGCTGGCTGAACCTCCCGGCCGCCCTGATCGTCTCGACGGTCTTTCTCTACTGCCTCACGCGCACGCTGCTCGTGACGACTGCCGGGAGGCACGACACCGTCACGATGCGTGATCTCGGTGCTTTTGTCTTGGTTCTCGTATGGGTAAATCTGTCCGGTGCCGGTGGCTACGGATTCCAAACGACGGACTACGCCATACACAACGCCCGCCTACTGGACTTGATCGACTACGCGTGGCCGGTGCGCTACGGCAAGGATCAGAACTTCGTCTTCTATATGGGGTATTTCCTGCCCTCCGCCGTCGTCGGCAAGTTGACGAGCTACGCTGTCGCGCTGCGGAGCATGTACGTGTGGACGGTGCTCGGTGCTGTGCTCGCGTTGCGCTGGATGAGTCACTCGAGTGGGTGGCGCTTCTCGGCAGGGCTGGTAGCGGTGTTCGCGCTGTTCGGTCCAATGGACATTCTGAACGTCCTGACTCTCTCTCCTCGATCCGCCGCGTCGCTCGGGAATGCCTCCGCGGAGATGCTGAGCAACCCGGATGTTCTCGATTTCAGGACCAGCGATTACTTGGGCTTTTTCCTCGGGAACTTCTTGTCGAACACGTATCAGCTCTATTGGTCGCCGCATCAGGTGATATCGGGTTGGCTGGCTGCGGGTCTCATGACCCATCTGTTCCTGATGAAACAAACGACGTCGTTCGTCTTCGTCTATTCGCTGTTGTGCGTGTGGGCACCCTTGGTGATGATCGCCCTGCTGCCTTTCGTCATCACCGCCGCAGCCTTCCATTGGTTCCACGACCGGTGCAGTGTCATCACGATTGAAAACAGTCTTGGGGCCGGCTCGCTCGCGGCGGTGTTCGTGATCTTCTACGCGGCGGGGAGCGGGTCGGCAAATCCTTCGTTCTGGATAATGGGCGCCTTAGAGGGCGGCTACCGGAAAGCCTGGGCGCTCGTCCTGTTTTATCTCTTCGCCTGGGGCGTCTATGCCGCGGCGGTGACCCCCTTCGTATGGCGGAGCGAATCACGTTACCGCGTCTGGTTCTCGTGTCTGGTGGTCACGATGGGGCTCTTGCCACTGTGGAGTTTCGGGGAATGGAGTGACTTGCTCTGCCGCGGCTCAGCGCCGCTGATGTTCTTGCTGCTAGTTTTCATCCTCCGGGCGACTCGTCATTACTGGTCGGGGAACAGGAGAGCGACAGCGGTCGGACTGCTGTGCTTGCTGCTCTCGGGGGCGGGTTCGGCGCTCCTGCAGATTCGCATGGCGCTCCTGAACTACGGGCGGACCCGGTCCGTCCGCAGCATCGTGACCTATTCTCATGCCTACCCCAATCTCGGACCCGACGACACCCTGTTTGAGAAGCTGTTGCGCCGCTCGTTGCCGGAGCGGCCTCGGTCGGAGAGAGGAGGCGCCCCTCCACGCCAACATCCGTGAGACACCCCGGGGCTGTGAGTTCGATGTAGCGGGTGGCGACGGAGCGTACGATGGTGTTCGCCATGGAAACCCACGATACGGAAGTGGCGGCTAGGGCTTGCCGGCGCCGGTTCACAGCTGAGTACAAGCGAAGATCCTTCGCGAAGCCGAGCAGTGTCGGAAGCCGGGTGAGATCGGCGGGTCGGAGCGCGTCAACGACTTTGAGACACCTCTTCGTCGAATTTAGTGTGCAGCGGCTGGCATGGCGGGCTCCTTTGGGGGTTGCTGGGGCTTGTTGATCCAGACCGTCGTCGGGACGGGTGCGGGCTGCGGCAGGCCGGCGACGAAGCGCTCGGGGTGCTCGACCTTCCAGGGTCGCGTTCTGCTCGAGCGCTTCGCACTCGGCCTCGATCCCGACGTGATCGTGTGGAGCTATCTGTCGAACGACGGCGCGATGACCGGCGAGAGCGATCAGGCGACCTAC
>JANLTC010000406.1:0-7188 GCA_031362725.1 Deltaproteobacteria bacterium
TCAGAACTTTTAGAAGCTAAGTTTCGCTCCAAATTGGAATTGACGTGGATCATACGCTGAAGTTGGACGGCTGTAATAGCGTCCATTTCCGGCACGTTGACCAAAAGCATTAACGTCTGTGAATAATGGCGAAGCACTTCCTTCATTGAAGCGATTGAGCAAGTTAAAACCTTGTGCAATCAAATCAATTTTGACTCTTTCACGCGACCACCGGGAGGCAGCCGATCTTGCGCTCGAGCATCGCGCGAGCTGCATCCGCGAGCGGTGAGTCCGGTGTGGTCGTCACGGGATCCGTCGACATGATGTCCTTGATGACCAGCATGTCCATCACCTTCTGCTGCGCGTGCTGGCCGTACCCGAGCGCACCTGCGAGCGCCCCGCGGAACAGATCGCGCTGGCTCACGATCCCAACCAGGTCGTCGGAATGATCGTCGAGCACAGGCGTGTGGCGGATCCGGCCGAGCCGCATCACGTCGTCGGCGATCGAGAGCTTGTCGTTGCGCCGCACCGATGCGACTTCGCTCGTCATCCAGTCTCGAACTTTCATGTTCTGCTCCTCGGGCTGCCGACCAACGACCCACCCGTTTCAACATGACAAACGAAGCGGAACGCGCCAACTCGAGTCGCACGCCCGCACCAAACCGCGCGTCGGCGTCGTCCGCAAGCACCAACGCGGAGTCGCCGTCCCGACCGGGCGATACGCGATCCCCAACGAAAGAACGTGGCTCCGGCCGTGGGCTCGCCTAGGATTCGGGATGCACAAGATCGAAGCTCTGCTCGTTTGCAGCCTTCTCCTCTCCGCATCGACTGCAAGCGCGACCACGCGCACATGGCCTGGCGCGGTGCCTTGCAACGGCATGCTCCAGGCTTGCATCAACGCGAGCGCCGCGAACGACACGGTGCTGGTCGCCACCTCCTCGCCGATCGCCGAATCGGTCACCATCAACAAGTCGTTCGTGCTCCGCGCGGCGCCGGGCTACCGGCCGGTGTTCAGTGCGGGCAACACCATCTCTGGCGCCCTCAGCGGCGCAGGCGCAGCGACCTGGCACGTCGAGGGCTTCACGCTTCAGAGCGGATTCGTCGCGGTGAACGTCAGTAACGGCACCCAGGTAGATGTCGTGATCCGCCGCATGCACGTCGAAGCAGATCTCTCCGGCGCCGCCGAGATCAGCGTGTACAAGTCTGGGGCGGCAACTACGACGCTCAGCTACGACCTCTCGGAGAACGTGCTCAGCTACTTCTGGGACACCTTCGACGGCGCGCTGCGCGCGGCGCTACAGGTACTCGACGGCGGGACGGGAACCACCAGCGGCCGCATCCGCGAGAATCGCGTGACTGCCACCGGGAGCTCCTCGATCGGCATCCTGGTGAGCACCGCGGACCGCACGCATCGCACCGAGGTGATCGGGAACGAGGTGCTGGGCGGACGCTCCGGCAGCATTTTCGTGCGCCAGGGCAGCCTGATCAGCGCGACCGGCGGAACGCTCACCGCGCTGCTCTTCAACAACGTGGTGCGCTCTGCGACCGCGGGCACCCGCACCGCGTACGGCATCAAGGTCGATGTCTACGACGGCAGCGCCAACGTGCGCGCGTGGCACAACACCGTCGTGGACGCGTTTTACGGGGTCAATCTCTACGTCGACCCGAGCGCGACTTCGATCGGCGGGTCGATCCGCGCCAACGTGTTCGCGTACCTGCTCACCTCGGGGATCCAGCGCGCTGGCAGCGTCGGTCCGGTGACGGACTCCGACAATCTGTTCTTCGAGACCGCGGAAACGCCGGCAACGCCGGGTTTGAGTCCGACCTCGGTGTTCGCAGACCCACGACTGCGTCGCGTTCCCGAGGATCCGCACCTGTTGCCGGGTTCTCCCGCCATCGACCGTCTGGCCGCTACGACGCTCACTACCGTTCTCGCCGCGGAGAATCTTCCCCTCACCGATGGCGACGGGCTGCGCCGCGTCAAGCGCGCCAACACCGCCGCCGTCACCGCGACCGCGCTCGACCTCGGTGCGCTCGAGTCCGGCGACGTCACGTTCCTGCACGAGATCCCGGAGCTGCCGGAGGCCTTCTCGCTGCTCGACGACGGCGCGCTGAACGCCATCCCCGATGCGTATCCGATCGCCACCGCGAACTGGAATCCAGACGGAGGCTCGGGAATCTACAACGACCACCCCGTCAGTCTGTCCTACTTCGCAGGCACGCGTTGGGGGATTCGGCAGGAGGATCTCGCCAACTTCAGCGCGGGCGCGCGATTCAACATCTTCGCGCCGGGCGCTGGCGACGGTCGCTATCTACACGCGAACACGGTCGGCAATACGGGTCCGTCGGCCACCACGCTGGATGCGGTCGGTCTCAATGGCCAGAGCGACCGCATCGTGCTCGCGATGCGCAATCCGGGCACGGGAGTCGTCACCGATCTCCCTTCACCGATTGCCGTGGGCTACGCGGCGAGCGCGTGGCGCGTGTCGCGTCTCGATGCGGGGGCGATGCCGACCAACGGCGGCTTCGACATCTACTTCCAGGAGCCCAGCATCAATGCGTTCCGCCACCAGACCAGCGCGGGCAACGTGGGCGCGAACGTCACGATCCTGGATCACCCGCTGCTCGACGGCCATCCCTACGCCCGGTTTCACATCACGCCCTCGACCAACGGCGGCACCGTGAACGACCACGAAACCGGCGTCTACTACGAGAGCGGTTTCGGTCGCTGGGCGATCTTCAATCAGGACCTTGCGACGATGCCGGCTGGCGTCGAGTTCCACGTGCTCGTCGATCCCAGCGCGGTGCCGGAACCCGGCGCCGGCGCGGCGAGCGTCGCGTCGTTGGCTGCCCTCTGCGCACTCGCCCGGCGACGCAAGAGGCTTCGATCGTTGCGCTGAGTCCCTGCGCTTCGATCGGAACGTGTCGATGAACGGCTGCGCGCTGGTAGGAATCGTCTCCTCGGGATCCTGTTCGGGTTCTCCTCAGCGCAGGAACCGGCTCGCGAGTCGCATCATCGGCGCGCGGATCGGTGCAAGCAGCCGTGCGGCGAGGCGCCCGAACGGCGAAGAGGATGTGTTGTGCGACGACGCGAACGACGCGAGCCCGAGTTCGGCCTGTACGTCCTGGCTGACCAGGTCCAGCGCGCCGTCTAGCGGGATGCCGCTCGCGTCGGCGATGCGGTCCATCTGTTCGAAGGTCGCGACGATCGCTGCGGCATCGACGAGCGCGGCGGGGCCCAGTTCGCGTTGCAGGTGCGCACGCGCGGGACCGAGGCGATCACCGTCGCCCGCGAGCACGGCTTCGGCGAACGCGATCAGCACGGCACCGTGCGCGACACCGCTCTCGGTTCCCGCCTGCGTCGCAGCTGTCAGGTCGTAGCGATCGCCGCTGATCTCGCCGCTCGCCCGGAGCAGCAGTGCGTGCGAGGTCGTTCAGTAGAAGCACTCGTTCAGCGCCGAGACGCGCGCGGCGACGAGTTCCATCTGCGCACGTGAAAGCGAGCGCCCGGGCGGCGTGAAGCTGGGATCGGGCACGCGCTCGAACGGCACGTAGTGCGACGGCGCCAGCGCGCGGAGCAGGCGCACTTCGTCCGGCACCAGCGACAGCGCTCGAACGACGTTCGGCGCGCGGCGGGCGCCGCCGTAGAGATCTGCCTCGGGGCCGGTCGCCTCGGCGACGGCCACCATCGGAACCCACGCCTCGCCGCCCTTCGCACCTGCGGGCCGGTGGCGCGAAGCTTCGCCCGGCTGCGCTTCGGGGAGTGCGTGCGGCGCGAGGCCGATGCCGCGACAGAAGCTGTCGATCGAGACGGTGCGCACGATCACCGCGAGCGCCTCGACGTAGTGCGCGTCCGAGATGCCGTTCGCCGTGACGTCTTCGAACCAGCGGCGCGAGAGGCGCGCCGGGTCGCTGGCGATCCGATGCGCCACGTCGATCACCACTTCGGGCAGCGTCGTGCAGCGATCGTGGCTTCCCGTCACGGCCCCGGGCGATAGCGCTTGCTTGCGCGCGCGACACAGTTGGCAGTCGCGGGCCGCGCGCGTCTCGGCGGCGATCGCGATGCTCTCGGCGCCCGTCCACCAGGTGCCGGGCGCGGCGAGCGCTGCCCAGGCTTGCGCGTGGGTAGCGGCGAGATCCTCGCGAACGGCGACCGCTGCCGCGGCGTACGAGATCGCCACTACGCGCTCATGCCGACAGCGCGCCCGGCGTGACCAGCTTGCGGGTGTTGTCGCGCATGATCATGCGCACTTCCTCGGCGCTGAAACCCGCGAGATCTTCGACGAAGCGGATCGGCGCCGCGATGCCCTCGGCGTGCGGCCAATCGGAGCCCATCAAGACCTGGCTCGCGCCGATCGCGTCGGTCAGCTCGCGGATGTCGTCTTCGTAGTACGGAGCGACGAAGCAGTGGCGCTTGAATGTTTCGACCGGATCGCCGCCGGCGAACTCCCAGGGCATCTGTCCGTACGCCTTCGCGAGTTTCTTGAGCAGCGGCAGGGCCCATTCCGAGCCGTTCTCGATGCTGCAGATCCGCACGCGCGGGAAGCGGTGGAATACGCCGTGCGTGATCAGCGCGGCGAAGGTGTCGTAGATCGCGCGGCCGGCCTGCGTCACCTGGCCGAACACGTAGCCGCGGAATGCTTCCATGAACGGCGAGCGATTCTCCCACGCGGCGGCGTAGCGACCGTAACCCGAATCGCCCGCGTGGAACGCCACCGTGATGCCGGCTTCGTTGACGCGCGCCCAGAACGCATCGAAGTCGGGATCGCCCGGCGAGCGCGGACCGCTCGCGCCCGGAACCGGAGCGCAGCGCAGGTGCACCATCCGTGCGTCGTGCGACAGCGCCCATTCGAGTTCCTTCACCGCACGTCCGACGTTCATCAGCGAGAGCATAGGCGGCGCGAACAGGCGGTTCTGGTAGTTGAAGCCCCAGTCGTCGAGCAGCCAGCGGTTGAAGGCCTCGAGTGTCGCGTGGGTGATCTCGGCGGAGTGGCGCATCGGCTCTTCGATGCCGACGCCCTGGGTCGGGAAGAGCAGCGCAGCTTCGAGTCGTTGCGCGTCGAGGGTCTCGAGTCGCACGTCGCGATCGCGGTACTCGGGACGGATCGGTTCGAGCGCACCGAACAGCTCGCGCATCTCCTGGCCCTTCGGATTGCGGCCGCGGAAGTACTCGTCGAGCGAGCCGGGCTTCGCGACCGGATCGAAGGTGGGATTCGGGATGAACTTGTCGATGCGGCCGCACACGACGAGTCGCTTCTTGCCGTTCACCACCGCCCACTGCACCGCATTGCGACGCATCTTGGGATCCATGTGGCGGAGGAAAGCGTCCTCGGCTTCGTAGTAGTGATTGTCGGCGTCGAAGGCGCGGAAGTCTTCACTCAGGGTCGGGATCGTGGTCATGCGTTGCTCTCCGTCCTTATGGATCTCGCCGCTCGCTGTTGGCTCGCTACGCGGGAAACGAAGTCATTTGGGTTCCCCGGTGTTCGAAGATTCATTCTCGGGAAGCGGCAACGCGCCTATGCTAGCGCCATGACGAGTCGCTTCGAGCCCGATCCGAAGTCGCTGCGAGCGCACACCGTGCCGACTTGGTTCGAGGACGCCAAGTTCGGGATCTTCGTGCACTGGAGTCTTTCGTGCATTCCGGCGTGGGCGCCGCGTGGGGGTTCGCTGGTCGACATCGTTCGCGCCAATCCGCACGCGTTCCAGCATCTGTCGCCGTATGCGGAGTGGTATTGGAACGCGCTCCGCATCCCGGGCAGCCCGACGGCGGTGCATCACGCGAAGTTCTGGGGCAACGCGCCGTATCAGGCGTTTCGCGCGCCGTTCGACCAGATGTTGCAGAGCTGGGATCCGGGGCCGTGGGCGGAGTTGTTCGCGAAGGCGGGCGCGCAATACGTGGTGGACGTCACCAAACACCACGACGGCTTCTGCCTGTGGCCGACCGGCGTGCGGAACCCGCATGAGCAGAACTGGGCCGCGAGCCGCGATGTCGTGGGCGATCTCGCCGCCGCGGTGCGCGCGCGCGGCATGCGCTTCGGCGTCTACTACTCGGGCGGTCTCGACTGGACCTTCGAGCCGCGCGCGATGCGCGGCATCGCCGACGCCACCGCGGCCGTACCGCTCGATCCCGCCTATGAACGCTACTGCGACGCGCAGTACCGCGAGCTGATCGAACGAGTTCAGCCGAGCGTGCTCTGGAACGACATCTCGTATCCGCCGCATGGCGGCGCGTTGTGGCGCCTCATGGCGGACTACTACGACGCGATCCCGGAAGGTGTCGTCAACGATCGCTTCATCCCATCGCCGCGCTGGCTGGTGAAGACGCTGCGCTTCCCGCCCGCCGCGGCGCTGCTCGACGCGGTCGCCGCGCGCGTGGTGCGGCGCCCCGACTTCACGCTGGTGCCACCGCGTCCGCCGCACTTCGATTTCCGCACGCCGGAGTACGCGAGCTTCCCGGACGCGAAGTCGTACAAGTGGGAAGCGACACGCGGCATCGCGCATTCGTTCGGCATGAACGACAACGAAGACGAAGCCAACCTGCTCGATCCCGCCGAGCTGGTGCGCAGCTTCGTCGACACCGTCTCGAAGAACGGCAACCTGCTGCTGAACGTCGGGCCGACGCGCGACGGCGTGATCCATCCGCGCGAAGCATCGCGACTCGAAGCGCTCGGCGCGTGGCTCGCGACGAACGGCGAGGCGATCTACGCGACGCGCCCATGGCGACGCGCCGAAGGCACGACGCGTGAAGGCATCGGCGTGCGCTTCACCGCGAAGGGCAGCACCACCTACGCGATCCTGCTCGCGACGCCGAGCGGCGACGAGGTGCGCATCCGCGACTTCGCAGCGCGCGCGGACACCGTGAAGCTGCTCGGCCACGGTCCGGTCGCCGCGCGCGCGGAAGGCGGTGACCTCGTCGTCGCGTGGCCGCACGGCGTCGCCGCGGCGCCCGCCTATGCGCTGGCGTGCGAGGCTGCGTAGCCCGTTGCAACCAGCACGATCCAATCGAGCGCCGTCGACTCCGGCTCGGGTTCATCCGGCTCGCGCTGTCGCGCTGCGCCTCCAAGTTCGACGCTTCGCGAGCAACAGCAGTGCGGACAACACCAGCGGAAGCTCGGCACCGAGGCCACAGGTGGGCAATGCCCCTTCGGTGGTCTGCTGCGGGTTGCGGCAATCCGAATCGGCCGAGCCGAGTGCGACGCCGTGGTTCGC
>JANLTC010000029.1:0-20658 GCA_031362725.1 Deltaproteobacteria bacterium
CGGTGTTGTTCCAGACCTATCACCTGATGATCGCGATCGGCGTGTCGCTGCTCGGCCTCGCGCTGCTCGGCTGCCTGCTCTGGAGGACCGGACGACTCTGGGATACGCAATCGCGGTTCACGCGCGCGGTGCTGGGCGTCCTCGTCGCAACCCCCGCGCTTGCGCAGATCGCGACCCAGGCGGGCTGGTTCACCGCCGAAATGGGCCGCCAGCCGTGGATCGTCTACCAGGTACTGCAAACCCGCGACGCGGTGTCGGCGGTCGTGCGCGCTCCGCAGGTGCTGTTCTCGATCTTCCTGTTCGTCGCCATCTACGCGCTGCTCGGGGCGCTCGTCGGGATGCTGTTCGTTCGCCTCGTTCAGCAGGGTCCCGCTGCCGCGGAAGCGGATGGCATCGCGGTCGAGGGATGGCAGCCTCTCTCGCTCAAGTCGAAGCGTCAAACGAAGGAATAGGGCCTTGGATCTGAACACGATCTGGTTCGTCCTCGTCGGCGTGCTCTTCACGGGCTACGCGGTGCTCGACGGCTTCGACCTCGGCACCGGACCGCTTCTGCTCCTCGTGAAGAAGGATGACGAGCGCCGGATCTTCTTGAACGCGATCGGCCCGATCTGGAACGGCAACGAGGTGTGGCTGGTGACGGGCGGCGGCGCCCTCTTCGCGGCGTTTCCGAATGTCTATGCGACGGTCTTCTCCGGCTTCTACGACGTCTTCATGCTGTTGCTCGCGGCGTTGATTTTCAGAGCCGCTGCAATCGAGTTCCGCGGGCAGCGCCCCGGAGCCGGCTGGCGCCGGACTTGGGACGTCACGTTTGCAACGAGCTCCGTACTCTCCGCGCTGCTGATCGGAATTGCGCTCGGCAACCTCGTCTGGGGCATCCCGCTCGATTCGAACCACGAGTTCCAGGGCAACTTCGCAACGCTGCTCCATCCGTACTCGCTCTTCGTCGGCGTGACGACCGTCGCGCTCTTCGTGATGCACGCGAACCTCTACCTGGCGTTGAAGTCTCAGGGCGCGCTGCAAGCGAGGCTGATGGGGTGGACGCGGCGAACGGTTCCCGCGTATGGACTGTGTTTCATGGTCCTGAACGCGGTCACGATCTTCAGGTGCCCACACATCGACGCCGCGCTTCGCGCGCGCCCTTTCCTGTTGGGACTACTCCTCCTCGCCGCGCTGGCCGTCACGGGCAACATCCTGCGCGAAGTTCGCAACGGACACGACGGTCGCGCCTTCGTGAGTTCGTGCGGATCGATCGTGTCGCTGATGATGCTCTTCGGGGCGGCGGTCTATCCGAATCTCGTCCTCTCGACGCCGGAGCTCGCCAATAGCCTCGACATCCACAACGGCGCCTCGACACAGAAATCGCTGCGCTTCATGTTCTGGGTCGCGCTGGTTGGCGTTCCCATCGTGCTCACCTACACCGCATCGATCTACTATGTCTTCCGCGGCAAGGTGACGCTCACGGAAGAGTCGTACTGATGTCGCACGCGATGGAGGCGCGATGAAGATCGAGGTGCTGGCGGACGACGCGGCGGTGGCGCGTCGCGCAGCGCGCTTCGTCGCGGCCGAGGCGCGAGCGGCGGTCGCGGCACGCGGTCGCTTTGCCCTCGCCGTGAGCGGCGGTCGCACACCGTGGCAGATGTTGCAGGCGCTGACCGGCGAGGACGTTCCCTGGAATGCCGTGCATCTGTTCCAGGTGGACGAGCGCGTGGCAGCGGCGGGCGATCCCGATCGCAACCTCACGCACATCGTGGCGAGCCTGCTGTCCGGGGCGCCGCTGCCGCGCGCGCAACTGCACGCGATGCCGGTGGAAGCGCCGGCGCTGGCCGAGGCGGCAGCTCGCTACGCAAGAGAGCTGCGCGCGATCGCGGGCACGCCGCCGGCGCTCGACCTCGTCCATCTCGGGCTCGGCCCCGACGGTCATACTGCGTCGCTGGTGCCCGGCGACCCGGCGCTCGACGTGACAGCCGATGACGTGACCGTCACCGGTGTCTACCAGGGCCACCAGCGAATGACGCTGACCTTCCCAACGATCGACCGCGCGCGCCGGATTCTCTGGCTCGTGACGGGCGCAGAGAAGCAGCCGATGCTCGCACGGCTGCGCGCCGGCGACCCGTCCATCCCGGCGGGCCGGGTTCGCAGGGAACAGGCGATGATCCTCGCGGACGCGGCGGCCGCCGGGGCGAGGCCTGAATCCCGATGACGGAGGCGACGATGACATCTGCCGAGCTCGACCTGCTCTGCATCAACACGATCCGAACGCTCTCGATCGACGCCGTGCAGGCGGCAAACTCGGGCCACCCCGGGACACCGATGGCGCTCGCCCCGCTGGTCTACACCCTCTGGAATCGCGTGCTGCGTTTCGACCCGCACGATCCGATCTGGCCGGGCCGCGACCGCTTCGTGCTGTCGAACGGACACGCATCGATGCTGCTCTGGTCCGTGCTCCACTTGAGCGGAACCCAGGCGGTGAATGCCGACTACGAGCAGCTCGGCAAGCCCTCGGTGACGCTCGACGACATCCGCCGCTTCCGCCAACTCGATTCGCGCGCGCCTGGCCATCCGGAATACCACTGGGTGTCGGGCGTCGAGACGACGACAGGCCCGCTCGGCCAGGGCATCGCGACCAGCGTCGGCATGGCGATCGCCGAGAAGTGGCTCGCCGCTCGCTACAACAAGCCAGGCTTCGAACTCTTCGACTACAAGATCTACGCGGTGTGCGGCGATGGCGACCTGATGGAAGGCGTCGGCGCGGAGGCCGCGTCACTCGCCGGCCACCTCGGCCTCGACAATCTCTGCTGGGTCTACGACAACAACCACATCACGATCGAAGGCAACACGAACATCACGTTCAGCGAGGACGTGTCGGCGCGCTTCCAGGGCTACGGCTGGAACGTGCTGCGGGTCGGCGACGCGAACGACACCGATCACATCGAGTCCGCGCTCGGCGTCTTTCGCGCAACGAAGAGCCGCCCGACGCTGTTGATCCTCGACAGCCACATTGGTTACGGCTCCCCCAACAAGCAGGACACCGCCGCGGCGCACGGCGAGCCGCTCGGCGACGAGGAGGTCCGCCTCACCAAGCGCGCCTACGGATGGCCGGAGGACGCGAAGTTCCTGGTGCCGGGCGGCGTACGCGAACACTTCACCGCCGGTATCGGTGCACGCGGCGCGAACGCGCAGCGCGCGTGGGCGGAACTCTTCGCGGGCTACCGTGCGAAGTTCCCGGCGCTCGCCACCGAGATCGAGCAGATGCAGCGGCGCGATCTTCCCGAAGGCTGGGATCGCAACCTGCCCGTCTTCCCGGCCGATGCGAAGGGCATCGCGGGACGCGACGCGTCGGGCCAGGTACTGAACGTGCTCGCGCAGAACATCCCGTGGTTCCTCGGCGGCTCCGCCGATCTCGGACCCTCGAACAAGACCACACTCAAGTACGACGGCGCAGGCGACTTCCAGATGGGGAGCCGAAGCGGCAAGAACCTGCACTTCGGGATCCGCGAGCACGCGATGGGCGCGATCCTGAACGGCCTGTCGCTGTCGAAGCTGCGGCCGTTCGGCGCGACCTTCTTCATCTTCAGCGACTACCTGCGGCCGGCGATCCGGCTCTCGGCGCTGATGGAGCTCTCGACCCTCTTCGTCTTCACGCACGACGCGATGGGCGATGGCGAGGACGGGCCGACGCACCAGCCGGTCGAACAGCTCGCATCGCTGCGCGCGGTCCCGGGGCTCGTCACGCTGCGGCCGGGCGATGCCAACGAGGTGGTCGAGGCCTATCGCGTCGTCGTGCAACTGCGTCACCAGCCGGCCGTGCTGGCGCTCTCGCGGCAGCCGCTGCCCACGCTCGATCGAGGGAAGTATGCGCCCGCATCCGGTGTCGCGCGTGGCGCCTACGTGCTGGGCGACGCGCCGGGCGGCAAGCCCGAGCTGATCCTGATCGCGACCGGCAGCGAACTCGGTCTCGCAGTGCAGGCGCACGAGCGACTGCTCGCGGACGGAATCGGATCGCGTGTGGTGTCGATGCCGTCGTGGGACCTCTTCGAGAAGCAGTCGCGCGAGTACCGCGACGCCGTGCTGCCGTCGGAGGTCCGGGCGCGCGTTGCGATCGAGCAAGCCTCGACCTTCGGCTGGGAGCGCTACGTCGGCACCGAGGGACACGTGATCGGCATGCACACCTTCGGCGCCTCGGCACCGCTGAAGGCGCTGCAGCAGAAATTCGGCTTCGAACCGGAGCGCGTGGTCGCGGTGGCGAAGGAAATACTGGGAACCAGGTAGCGATGTCGAATCCCACCACCGCGCGAACGCTCGTTGCGGGCGACCTCGACGCCACCTTCCTGCCCGACCAGGGAATGCTCGTCGCATCCCTGCGTCACCGCGGCGTCGAGCTGCTGCGACGGGTGCAGGACCTGAAGACGGCTGCGGCCAAGGGCAGTACCGCGGGCATCCCGCTGCTGCATCCCTGGGCGAATCGTCTCGCGAGCCTGCGCTACCGGGCAGCCGGACGCGAGATCGCGCTCGATCCCGCATCGCCGCTACTCCACTTCGACGAGCACGGACTCCCGATGCACGGCGTGCCCTGGTCGCAGCTCGTATGGGAGGTCACCGAAGCGAGTCAGCAGCGGATTGCGGCGCGACTCGATTGGACGAATCCGGATCTGCTCGCGCTCTTCCCGTTTGCACACCGGCTCGAGTTCGTCGCAACGCTGCGTACCGAGGGTCTGACGTTCGAGACGACGCTCGTCGCTGGCGAGGCCGGTCCCGTCCCCGTCGCGTTCGGCTTTCATCCCTATCTCGGACTTTCCGATCTCGGCCGCGAGCAATGGCATCTGCGGCTGCCCGCGATGCGCAAGCTCGTGCTGGACTCGCATGGAATTCCAACCGGTGAGGAGCTTCCTTTCGCCGGCTTCGACGCGCGGCTCGGCGACACCAGCTTCGACGACGGTTTCGCGCTGCTCGGGGAGCGCGCGTCGTTCTCGATCGCGGGACCCGATATCCAGATCACCGTGGAGCTGCTGGCCGGTTACCCGTACGCACAGGTCTTTGCCCCGCACGGTCAGAACCATGTTGCGCTCGAACCGATGACCGCGCCGACGAACGCGCTCGCGAGCGGCCGGGGTCTTCGGCTCGTAGCACCGGGCGCCGCGTTCCGGGCTGCGTTCCGCGTCGGTGTCGGCGAAGCGTAAGAAGGAGTCCTGATGCGAGTCGGCATCGCCACCGATCACGGTGGATTCGGATTGAAGCAGGAGTTGCTCGAGAAGCTCCGCGCGGCGGGTCACGAGGTGGTCGACTTCGGCGCGACGACGCCAGTGCCCAGTGACGACTATCCGGACTACGTGATTCCGCTCGCCCGCGCGGTGGTGGCGAAACGCGTCGATCGCGGCGTCGCGATCTGCGGCAGCGGTGTCGGCGCCTCGGTCTGCGCCAACAAGATCGCAGGCGTTCGCGCTGCGCTGATTCACGATCATTTCTCGGCCCGGCAAGGCGTCGAGGACGATCACATGAACATCCTCTGCATGGGCGGCAGGACGGTGGGACCGGAAGTTGCGTGGGATCTCGTCCAGAGTTTTCTCGCGGCGGGGTTCAGCCAGGCCGAGCGTCACTTGCGCCGGCTCGCCAAGGTCGCGGCGCTCGAGTCGTCGCAAACTGAGGTCGACTCGAGCGCAACGCGACCCTGAGTGTTCGCGGTCCGTGTCCAGCACCGCCGCAACGGCAAGAGCACACCATCGATCAGGCCGAAGTTGCGCCACACTGCGCGCTGATGTCCACCGCGAAACCGCCCGACCTCTTTCGCTCCGCGGAGCACGCTCGACTTGCGGAAGCGCCCGCTGGTCGGCCCGGCGATTGGAAGGCGATCGGTCCCTACGTGAGCGAACGCGCCTGGGGCACCGTGCGCGAGGACTACAGCGCGAACGGAACGGCCTGGGAGTACTTTCCGCACGACCATGCGCGTTCGCGCGCGTACCGCTGGAACGAGGACGGCCTCGCGGGCGTCTGCGATCTCGAGCAACGCCTGTGTCTGGCGCTCGCGTTCTGGAACGGCCGCGACGCAATCTTGAAGGAGCGCATCTTCGGTCTCACCGGCAACGAGGGCAATCACGGCGAGGACGCGAAGGAATACTGGTGGTACGTCGATGCCACGCCCACCGCGTCCTGGCTTCGCTGGCGCTACCACTACCCGCAAGCCGCGTTTCCATACACACGCTTGCGGGAAGAGAACGCGCACCGGACCAAGGCGGATCGCGAGTTCGAGCTGGTCGACACGGGCGTGTTCGAGGGCGATCGCTACTGGCAGATCGAAGCCGACTACGCGAAGGCGGCGCCGCGTGATCTGTGCCTGCGGCTGCGCATCCGCAACGCAGGCCCCGAGGCGGCCGAACTGCACGTGCTGCCAACACTCTGGTTTCGCAACACGTGGTCCTGGAAATCCGCGAGTCCGCGGCCCTGCCTACGCGCGGAGACACCGGTCGATGCCGCGGCCATAGCGACGGCGATCGCGGAGCACGCGGAACTCGGTCGCTGGCGCCTGTGCGCGGGACCCGATCCCGCCGGCCGCGCGCCAACGCTGCTCTTCTGCGACAACGAAACCAACGTGCCACGGCTGTTCCACGCACCGGGCACGACGCCCTATCCGAAGGACGGGATCCACGATCACGTCGTCCATGGCGCCGCGACGGTGAATCCGGCGCGCACCGGAACCAAACTCGCGGCCCAGTACCGCGTCACCGTTGCGCCGGGCGCGACCGTCGAGCTGCGCATCCGACTGGCGCGAACCGACACGGACGCCCCGCTCGACCTCGGCAGCGGCTTCGAGCAGACGCTCGCCGATCGCGAACGCGACGCCGATTCCTACTACGCCGCGCTGCGGCCCGCGGGAACCAGCGACGACGAGTTCGCCGTGATGCGCCAGGCCTTCGCGGGAATGGTCTTCAGCCAGCAGTTCTATCACTACGACGTCGAGCGCTGGCTCGACGGGGACCCGGCCGAGCCTCCGCCTCCGGATCGCACGAGCGGTCGCAACGCGGAATGGCGTCACCTCGACAATCGCGACGTGCTCGCGGTGCCCGACAAGTGGGAGTATCCCTGGTATGCGGCCTGGGACCTCGCGTTTCACTGCGTCGTGCTCGCACACATCGATCCGGCCGCCGCGAAGCACCAGCTGCTGCTGCTGTGTCGCGAGTGGTACATGCACCCGAATGGCCAGATCCCCGCCTACGAGTGGGCGTTCGGCGATGTGAACCCACCGGTCCACGCCTGGGCCGTGCTCGCGGTGTTCCGGATCGACGGCGGCGGCGACTTCGCGTTCCTCGCCGCCGCGTTCCACAAGCTGCTGATCAACTTCACCTGGTGGGTGAATCGCAAGGACAATCTCGGCGACAACCTCTTCGAAGGTGGCTTTCTCGGACTCGACAACATCGGACCGTTCGACCGCTCGGCAATGCTTCCCGGCGGCGAGATCCTCGAGCAATCCGACGGCACGGCGTGGATGGCGAAGTTCTGCCTGAACATGCTCGAGATGGCGCTGCGCCTCGCGAATCACGATCGCTCCTACGAGGATGTCGCACTGAAGTTCTTCGAGCATTTCGCCTCGATCTCGGTGGCGATGAACGAACTCTGGGACGAGCAGGACGGCTTCTACTACGACCGCCTGCGCAAACCCGACGGTTCGACGATCGCGGTGCGCGCGCGCTCGATGGTCGGGCTGCTCCCGCTCTTCGCGGCGGTCGAAGTCGACGAGTCGCTGTGGAACGGGCTACCGCGCTTTCGCGCACGCGCGCGTTGGTTCATCGACAACAAACCCCAGCTCAGTGGTTTCGCGCACTTCTTCGCGCAGCACGGCCGGCCCCGGGTGATCGCGCTGGTCGACGCGCCGCGTCTGCGGCGCGTGCTCGCGCGGATGCTCGACGAAGCGGAATTCCTCTCGCCGTACGGATTGCGATCGCTGTCGCGGCATCACCGCGAGCACCCGCTCCTCGTCGCGCTCGGCAACTGCGAGGCGCGCCTCGACTACGAGCCGGGCGAGTCGGCGAGTGGCCTGTTCGGCGGCAACTCGAACTGGCGCGGGCCGATCTGGTTCCCGCTGAACTTCCTTGCGCTCGAGTCGCTGCGCCATCTGCACGCGACGCTCGGCGATGCGTTCACGGTCGAGCTGCCGACCGGTTCGGGCGTGCCGGCAACTCTCGGCGAGGTCGCCGATGAACTCGAGCGCCGGCTGCTTCGGCTCTTCTTGCTCGATGAAAAACGTCACCGGCCTGTGTGGGGAGACTGCGAACTCTTCCAGCGCGATCCCGTCTGGCGTGACCACATCCTCTTCTACGAGTACTTCCACGGGGATACCGGCGAGGGACTCGGCGCCTCGCACCAGACGGGATGGACTGCGCTGGCGGGCGCGCTCGTCGCGAGTCGGCGCGGTGGCTAGCGCGCGCGCTAGCCGTTGCTCCGTTCCGCGGCGTCCTTCCACAGCAGGAAACCGCCTTGGAAGGCATTCGCGTTGTCACCTCGCCGCACGCCGTCGGGCAGCGTCTCGAAGAGCCGCGCGTTGCCGCCGCCGAGTACGACGGAGTCGGCTTCGAGCGCCTTCGCGAGCACGGCGATGACGTCGACGACTTCCTTGCGCCAGCGCTTCTTGCCGAGCCTCTCGAGACCGCGCAGCCCGACGTAATCCTCGTAGGTCTTGCCTTTCTTGTAGGGAAGATGGGCCAGTTCCATCGGCTCGAGCACGCCATCGGCAATCATCGCGGAACCGAGCCCCGTGCCGAGTCCCAGAAACAGCATGCGCCCGCCGGTGTAGCTTCCGAGCGCCTGCATCGCCGCGTCGTTCACGATCCGTACCGGCTTGCCGAAAGCCTTCGCAAAGTCGAAGCCGACCCAGCCCGTACCGAGATTCTTGGGCTCCGCGACGGGCTTGCCGTGCAGCACGGGACCCGGGAAGCCGATCGAGATCACCTCGTAGCTCCAATCCGCAGTCCGCGCTTGCACGGCCGCGACCATCTGCGCCGCCGTCATCTTCGGCCCGGACGGGACCTGGCGCGCTTCGTGCTCTTCGTTGCTGAGCATCTTCACGTGCGTGCCGCCGACGTCGATCGCGAGAATCTTCAACGCGTTGCACTCCCGGTTGCCGCGAACGCAACCCCACACGGCGCGACCCGTCGATCGCATCCTGCCGCGCGCGCATCCGCCCGCTCCAACCTACCGCAAGCAATCGACTGCCGGCGACGCCGTTGCGCACCATGCGCGTCTCGCGGTCGGCAATGACGGAACTCGCCTTGTCCCGCGCCGAGATCTCCGCGAGGCTGCGAGTGCCCATGGCCATCCCCCGCCTGTTTCGCCGTCGCGAAGTCCCGGTACCGACACTCGCGGGCTGGCTGCTGCTGCTCGCGCTCGCCGCCGCATCCGGCTTCGCGTTCGTCCGCAGTCTCTATCCGTTGCTCGCGCCGAATGCGCCCATCGGCCAGGGCCTGCTCGTCGTCGAAGGTTGGGCGGGGGGGTCGGCCTTCGACGACGCGGCTGCGCGCTTCCGCCGCGGCGGCTACAGCCAGATCGTTACGACCGGCGGGCCGCTCGATCCCGACGAGCCGTTCGCGTCGGATGGCACCTGGGCCGAACACGCGGCCCGGGAACTGCGCGAGCGCGGGATCCCCGAGACGTCGATGCAGGCGGTGGTCGCTCCCAACTCCGAACGCGATCGCACCTTCCTGTCGGCCGTGATGGTGCGCGACTGGATCGCAGCACGCGGCAAGCCCGTCGCGAGTCTCGACGTGATCTCGCTCGGTCCGCACGGCAGACGCTCCCGGCAACTCTATCGACGCGCCTTCGGCAACGACGTCGAGATCGGCATCGTCAGCGCTCCGCCGCGCGAATACGATCCGCCGCACTGGTGGCGTTCGAGCGAAGGCACCAAGACCGTCATCACCGAAGCCACCGGTCTCGCCTGGACGCTCTGCTGCTTCCATCCCGGTCTGCGCGGATCCGAAGAGGAACGCTGGGGCGCTGACTAGCGCGGTAGCGATCCCCGCCCACGGATCCGATCCGGTGCTGCCGTCATCCAACGCGCATTCCGGTCGTTGCAGCGCTGCGCCTGGCGGCGCTGCACCATCGTGCAATGGGGGCAAGGAGATTCACGCAATGACGCGAAACCGATCGATCGAAGTGGCCTTGGTGTTCGTCCTCGCAGCAGCGGGGAGTGCCGGTGCAGGCGAGGTGACGCTCGACGGCGTTGGGCTTCCCGGGGCGAGTGCAACGATGCGTATCGACGTGCCGGTCACCGAGTTCCGAGAGGGTGGCGAGCAATGCCCGCGACTACTCCCAGGCTGTCCGAAACTCGAAGTCTGCATCGATGCGCGGACGCCCGTGGCAGCGCTCGACGCGCAACTCGCGGGAGCCAGTCCTGCCCGCTTCGCCGTCGGCGTCGAGGACGGCCGCACGTTCGGGCGCTGCGTCCCTACCTCGCTCGACACGAAGAGCAGCAAGCATCGAAGGCAATACGAGTACTGTCTCCGATGCGAGGGCTTGACGGGCCCCTGAAGGCCCGTGCTCGCGCGGCCAGCCCCGTGCCTGGGCGAACCCATCGACAGCGAAGGATCGGTCCTTCGCGTACTCGCTGGCCTAGTCCGTCCACTTCTCGAGATTGTCGGGCGACGCCCCGGCTTTGCCGCGGCCCGATACCTCGTGAGGTGGAAGGCGAGCCGGATCCCCCCTGCCCCGATCCGGGAATCGCGAGTTCAGGCCGTTCCGGCGCTCCGACGACGCGCGCCGAGCAGCGCGATCCCAGCGCCCAGCAGCACTGCGACCGAGGGCTCTGGCACGACCGTGCAGGCGCCGTCGACCAGCTCGAGCGACAGCACGCGGCCGTCGACCTCGAACACGACCATGTGCAACAGCGCGCTCTCCTGGGACGGGAAGCTTCCGAAGGGGTCCGGCCCGGAGTCGAGCGACGCCTGCGAATACAGGAGCACCGGCTCGGCGCCGTCGTCGATCCGGAGGTAGAAGCCGAAATGCCGAAGTGTAGGCGCGAAGTTGAACTCGACCTGCAGCGAATCCAGATCGGTCACGGTGCCGGCGTCGAAGTCGACCGCCGCCTGGGTCTTGTCGGGCCCCGGGACGTCCGTCTCGCTGAAAATCGGAATCAGCGTGTCCGGATCATCGATGAAGTAGATGCCCCACTGGTGGGGAGTCGAGTCTGCGACCCCGTCGATTCCCTCGGCCACCTTCATCACCCGGTACGTGATGCTGGGATTGGGATTCCGGTCACACGCACAATAGATCTCGGAGCCATCATCCGGGCCGAAGCTGGAGCCCAGCGGAGGCGCAAACGAGATCGCCGAGGCCGAGCCGCCGATCAGCAGCAGCATGGCGCTCGACAACAGCTGGAAGAGGGGCAACCGGAACGGCTGCAGCGCAGAAGCGACTCGCACAGTTCGTCTCCAACGCCTTCCGCGAATCGCGGTCGGCGCAAACGAACAGCACGAGTTGCATTCAAAATCGAAACCGCCGGCAGATGCTCGGCGGGCCCCATCCAGACAGTCAGTTACTCCAGCAAGCGGCGTGCCAGATACCGCTCGGCCGAACGACGAGCGTATCTAGCTGATCTGAAAGGAGTCCTCCGTCGCGCTGCGGCGACCCCAGCGGCCCGCGCGGACGCAGGTAGAGAAGTGGAATTCTCATTTCTGGACGAGCCGCGCGGCGACGATCGGAGCGGAACCACGGCAGCCCTCACGCGACCCTGCTTCGTCCCAGCGACGATCGAAGCGATGGACGAACTCTTCGCACCCGCGCTGCAGCTGCTCGCACTGACACCTGGGAAGCCTTGTGAAAGAGCGTCACGTGCCCGAGCCGCGCCTGCCACCGTCATCGATCGTGCGGACCACCACGCTTCGCGGAAGTCCCGCGCGGCGTCTGCGCCAGCTTCACGCGGAGCGGGTCGACGCGGCGACCGCCCCGAGTCGGAGTCGCACGGCGCCGCCCCCTGCTTTCCGCGGCCTGCTGGCTCTCGCGCGCCGCCGGGAAATGTCCTGAGAATCATTCCTGGACGAGAACCCGCCTGTTCTCGTGATCCGTGCAAACGTGTTGACGCCGAACGGCGTACAGACGTTTCGCACCTGCAGCTATCGTGTGGCTCTGGTAGCGGGGGCGCCGGCCGCCCGGTGCGGCGCGAGGCCGCGGTTTCGCTGGCGCCCTCGAGAGGATTCGAACCTCCGACAAACGGTTTAGGAAACCGCTGCTCTATCCATCTGAGCTACGAGGGCGTGGAGAAGGAACCTACAGAACCGAGGCGCCCGGCCCAAGCGGAGCGGCCGGGAGAACCTCGGCTTCAGTAGTTCATCACCACGTGCACGCGCTCGACGCCCAGCTTGCCGCGACCGGCGAGGAACGCGAGTTCGATCAGGAACGCGCACGCCACCACCTGCGCGCCCGCGTCGCGTGCGAGTTTCACCGCGGCCGCCGCGGTGCCACCCGTTGCGATCAGATCGTCCACGATCAGCACGCGCTGGCCGGGTTTCACCGCGTCGGTGTGCATCTCGACGGTGTCGGTTCCGTACTCGAGATCGTAGGTGACGCTGCGGGTCTCGTAGGGAAGCTTGCCCTTCTTGCGCACCATCGTGAAGCCGGTGCCGAGCGCCAGGGCGACCGGCACGCCGAGCACGAAGCCGCGCGATTCGATGCCGAGCACCTGATCGATACCCTCGCTCCGGAACGGCGCCGCGAGCGCTTCGATCGCCACGGGCAGTGCCTCGCGATCGCCGAGCAGCGGCGTGACGTCGCGGAATAGGATGCCGGGCTTCGGGAAGTCGGGAATGTCGCGGACATAGCGGCGCAGATCGATCGAGTTCGTCACAGCACGGTCTCCATTCGGGTCGTGGCATTTCCGTTCAGGGCAGGCAGCTCTGCGGGTCGCGCGGCGAATTGTTGCGGCGGACCTCGAAGTGCAGATGCGGCGCGCTCGCGTTGCCAGTCTCGCCCACCTCGGCGATCACGTCGCCCTTTTCGACGAACTCTCCCTCGTCCACGTCATTCTTGCGATTGTGCGCATAGACGGTCGCCCAGCGCCCCATGTGCTTGATGATGATCACTTTGCCGTAGTCACCGAGATCGTCGCCGGCGTAGACGACGCGCCCCGCTTCGGCCGCATGGACGGGCGTGCCTTCGTCGGCGGACAGATCGATGCCGTCGTGATCGTGGTTGCCGCGATCGACCCCGTAGGGCGAGGTCAGGTGACCGAGCACCGGCCACTCGAAGTCGAGCTTCTCCTGCTTCGCGAGCGTGCCGCACGCGGCACCGCCGTCCTGCTCCAACGTGTGCGAGCGACCCGCGTTGCGCGCGGAGCCGGCCGGTCGCTTGGCGCCGCCGCGCGGCATCCAGAGCTTCTGCCCGACGCGCAGCGAGTGCGCGTCGACGTCTTCATTGGCGTCTCGGATTGCGTCGACCGAGGTTTCGTAGCGCTGCGAGAGTCGCCACAACGTGTCGCCCGGCTTCACCACGTGCCAGACGCCCTTGCCGCTCGGAGCGTGGCTACATGCGAGTGTCCCCGCGGCGAGACCCGCGACGAGCAACAGCGCGACGAAGCGAACTACGCGGCCCATCCGTGGCGCCCGACGAGATCGACGAAGCGGCACGGTCCGAGCACCTCGCGCGTGAAGCGGTCGCCCTCGCCGCGGCGAATGCGCACGAGGCGCTGCGCACCGCGGGGACCCACCGGTGCGACGAGACACCCGCCCGGCGCAAGTTGATCGAGCAACGGTTCCGGTACCGCAGGGGCGCCCGCCGTGATCACGATCGCATCGTAGGGCGCCTCGACAGGACGACCGAGCGATCCATCGCCGAGGTGCACCACGACGTTCGTCACACCGAGCCGGTCGAGCGCGCGACGTGCTTCGGCGGCGAGCCTCGGCAGGCGCTCGATCGAGACGATGCGCTCTGCCAGGCGGGCGAGTACGGCCGCCTGGTAGCCGGAGCCCGTCCCCACTTCGAGGACGTGTTCACGACCCCTGAGTTCGAGTGCGGCACTCATCGCCGCGACGGTCGATGGCGCCGAGATCGTCTGGCCGCCGCCGATCGGCAACGCGTTGTCGCGATAGGCCTGCGACCGAAGCGCCTCGGGCACGAGCCAATGGCGCGGAACGGCTTCGAGCGCGGCGAGCACGCGTGCATCGCAAACGCCCTCTTGGGACAGGCGCTCCACCATGCGACGACGTGCACCCCGCAGCTCCTCGCTGGAGCGGGCTGCTCGGATCAAATCTCACCCCCGCGCGCAGGGTAAGCCGGAAGCGACGCGGGCGGCAAGGATTTCAGCAGTTTGGAGGGGAGAATTGCGAAGTCGTTCGGCGAACTCGGCCGCGATCGACTCGCGCAACGACGCATCGCGGGCGAGATCGTGCACGGTGAGGGCCAAAGCCCGCGCGGCCTCCAGAAGCCCGCGCTCTCCCGCCTCGCTGGCGACCGCGAGTGCGAACGCGCGGCTGTGGATCTCGACGCCGTCGCCGATCGGGAAGTTCGGGTGGATCGTCGGTACCACGCGCGACACGTGCGTGATGTCGCTCGACCCGATCGCGTCGCCGGGGCCGGCTCCCGACTCCGCGAGCCCGAGTCGCTCGAGCTGGCGTCGATACACGCCTGCGAGGGCGAGGTTCGGCTGCAGCGGCGGTGAAGCGCCCGCTTCGACATCGACGTCGAGCCGCGTACCGGTCGACGTGGCAGCGCCGTGTGCGCACGCGACGACGCGCTCCGCGGCGTCCTCGAGTTCGACATCGTCGAGCGCTCGCACCCAGACACGCGCTGCGGCGCTCTCGGGGATGATGTTCGGCGCCTTGCCCCCGTCGCTGATGATGCCGTGCACGCGCACGCCACGCGGCAGCTGCTGCCGCAGCAGGCCGATCGCGACGAAGAGCGCGATCACGCCGTCGAGCGCGTTCACGCCGCGCTCCGGATAGGCAGCCGCGTGCGCCGCGCGACCGCGGAAACGGAACTCGAACTTGCGATTGCCGAGGAACAAACGGTGTGCGCGCCGCACCCCGGCCGCGTGCGCCATCAGCGCGACGTCGACGTCCGCGAACGCTCCCGCTTCGACGAGGCGTCGCTTCCCGACGCCGATTTCTTCCGCCGGGCAGCCGACGACGTGCAGCCGTACGGCGTCTTCGGGCAGCACGCTGACCAGCGCCGACGCGGCGAGCAGCGTCGCGGGACCCGACAGACTGTGCCCACACGCGTGACCGATCTCGGGCAGCGCATCCATTTCTGCGAGTAGTGCAACGCGTACCGGAGCAGCGTCGCTGCCGTGCACCGCGATGAACGCGGTGTCCATTCCGGCAGCGGGCGCTTCGACGCAAAAGCCCAGGTCGCCGAGCCAGGCGCGGTAGCGTGCGCTCGCCTCGTGCTCTTCGAGCGCGAGTTCGGGATGGGCGGCCATCCAGCGGGCCAGCCCGCAGGCTTCCTCCGCACGCGCATCCACGGCGGCGAGCAGTTGCTCGCGCTCGACCTTCGCGAGATCGCAGGGACTCGACATCCCGTCTCGGATCGGCCGGACGCGCCGCTGGCCTAATCGAAACCGGCTCCGTCGCGGTCCGCAGCGCGCGGGCCGCGCGCGTCGTCCTCGTCAGGCATCACCAACCACAGCACCCCGTAGACCAGCACGAACGGAATGCCGATCGAGAACAGGAAGCCGAGCACGAAGGCGAGCCGGATCAGCGTCACCGAGACGCCGAACTGATCGGCGAGACCAATGCAGACGCCAGCGATCTTGCGGCCGTCGCGCGGTCGCAGCCAGGGATGCGCAAGACCCGCGAGCGCGCGCGACTCGAGCAGGCTGCCGCAGTAGCGACACTTGATCGCTTCGGTACGGATCGCCTCCGCGCAGAACGGACAGACCTTGGTTGCACCGCTCGCCTCCAGACTCCGATTCTCGGTCTCGCTCATGCCCGCTCCAATAGCGCTCGCCGTCGCCATGCTACGACGAGCGGAATCGATCCGTAGAGGGCGCCGACGCCCAGCGCAAACGAAGCCAGGTAGCCGAAGCCGAGGCCCACGAGGATTGGTTCCGGCAGCCACGAAGCGAGCAGCCAGCCAAAGCCCTCGACCACCACGTAGGCCTGGCCGACCACGAGCGGCAGCGCAAGCATCGCGACCGCGAGCGCGGCGACGAGTTCGCTTCCGAAACCGCGCGGGCGTTCGCGGGCTCGCAGCGCACGGATCGCGCGATGCTGCGCGCTTGCGACGACGGACGCACGAACCGGTGCCGACGGCAACGCGCCGAACTCCGCATCGAGTGCGCGCAAGAACGCGAGATGGGCGCCACAGCTCTGACAAGACGCGGCGTGCGCGAACGGCTCCTGCGCCGCACCCTCCCCGGCCGCGAGCGCGCGCGCAAGCGCACGTTCGTCGAGCTGCCGCTGGAACTCGTCGCAGTTCATGTCGTCTCCCAGTCCTGCCGCAGCTCGCGAAGTGCGCCGTGCAGGCGACTCTTCACGGTGCCGCGCGGGATGCCGAGCGCTTCTGCCATCTCCGCTTCGTCGAGGCCATCGAAGTAGCGCAGCACCAACACCTCGCGGAGTCGCTCGGGAAGCCGGGCGAGCCGTTCGCGCATGTCGATCCGCTCGATCGGGCGAAACGTCGCAGCCGACTCACCAATCCCGACGTTGCCCTGCTGCGCCGCCCGTCTCCGCACCGCGCGACGGCGGTGGAGATCACGCGCGAGATTCGCCGCGATTCCATAGAGCCACGGCCGGACCCGGCGGGCGGCGTCGAAGCCGCGAGCGCCACGCGAGACGCGCATCCAGGTGTCCTGCAACAGGTCGTCCGCGTCGTCGCGATCCCCGGTCACGCGGGTCAGGAAGGCGTGGATGCGCGCCGCGTAGCGTTCCACGAGCGATGCGAGTGCGCGCTCGTCGCCGTGCCCGACAGCGAGCATCAGTTCCTCGTCGGACGCCATGCGCCGGAGGATCCCTCACGATCGGAGTCATCGGGAGGGCGCGCTCCGCTCGCGTCACCCCGATCTCGCGACTCCTCGCTGCCGAGCAGCGTGCGCGCGGCCGCAACCACGCGATCGACCCCGGAGCGTCCACCGGGTTCGTTCGGCAGCACGAGCCAAAGCACGCCGTAGATCACCACGCCGAAGCCATGCAGCAGCGTGAAGAGCACGAATCCCGCCCGCACTGCGGTCACCGAGATCGCCATGTGATGGGCGATGGCTGCACAGACACCGGCGATGCGGCGATCCGGATGACCGCGATGCCACTCGGCGGGATCGCGGAAGCCACCAGCGACGCGACTGCCGCAATAACGGCACTTGATCGCCGCGGCGTGAATCTGCTCGGCGCACCAGGGACAGGTTTGAGTCGACATGCTTCTCCTTGCGGGCGCTGGTTCGGTTGCTTCTACGCGCGAGCCTGGGAGGAGGTTCACGGCGGTTCGGGTGACAGTGCCGGGGCGCAGGGATAGCGTGGCCGTCGATGCTGGGGGCGCGGCTCGTTTCGACCTTCTCGATCGTCGCGCGCGATGCCGCGAGCGGCGACTTCGGTGTCGCGGTGCAGTCACGCCACTTCAACGTCGGAGCGGGCGTGCCGTGGGCCGAGGCGGGCATCGGAGCCGTCGCAACCCAGGCATTCGTGGAGATCGGGTACGGACCCCGGGCTCTCGATCTGCTGCGCACGGGTGTGCGCGCGAAGCCGGCCCTCGATCGGCTGCTCGCGGCCGATCCGGCGGCGGAGATCCGGCAGGTTGCGGTCGTCGATGCGCAGGGCGACGTCGCCGTGCACACCGGCGCCCACTGCATCCCCTTCGCGGGACACCAGGTTGGCGACGGCTTCGCAGTCCAGGGCAACCTGCTCGCGACGGACCGGGTCTGCGACGCGATGGCCCGCGCTTTCGAGCGCGCACAGGGCGCATTCCCGTCGCGACTCGTGGCGGCGCTCGAGGCCGGGCAGGCCGCCGGTGGCGACGCGCGCGGCCGCGAGTCGGCCGCACTCTTCGTGGTGCGATCGGTGTCGCAGAGCGAACCCTGGCGCAATCGAGCCGTCGACCTGCGCGTCGAGAATCACCGCAAGCCGATCGACGAACTGCAGCGACTCCTCCGCATCCATCAGGCATTCTTCGCACTCGACGCCGCGGCGCGCGCGCTCGGCGAAGGACGCATCGACGACGCGCGCGCGCTCGGCGTCGAGGCATTGCGCCGCGGCAGAGCACACGACGAGGTGTCATTCTGGGTCGGCATCCTGCTCGCACGCCTCGGCGACGAGGATGCCGGCGTACTCGCGCTGCGCGGCGCGCTGCGGCGCAACGCGCGCTTGCGTCAGGTGCTGTCGCGGTTGCCGGCCGCGTATCGGCCGTCCGACACCGTGCTGCGCCGCGTGTTGCTTCGCCACGAAGTTCGCCGGTTGCAGCGCCGAACCACCGCGTCCACGTGATGCTCTGCTATTGCGCTGGAAAGCGGCGACGCAGCGCATCGACGGCGAGCGCGGCGGCGGCCTCGACCGACAGCGCCTCGGTGTTCAGCACCAGGTCGTAGTGGGTGAGATCTTCGGCGGCGATGCCGAAGCGCAAGCGCAGCGCCGCGCGACGCGCACCGTCCGCACTCGCGACGCAGGCCGTGGCCTCCGCGAGCGGAATCCGCTGCGCCTGTGCCGTGCGTTCAGCGCGCAGGCCTTCGGGCGCCACGATGAGGACGCGCAGCGCGCGCGCCGACGGCAGGATCGACGCGGCGCCGCGACCGAGCACCACGGCCATGCCGCGCTCGCCGAGCGTCGCGACCACGCGCACCAGGCCAACCGGCGCTGCGGGGGCGCTCGCCAGTACCGTCGCGATGCGTGCCTCGACGGCGGCCCGTTGCGCCGCGTCGATGCCCTCCTCGAGACGCGCCTGGAGCTCTGGTTCCGCAGCCACGCGATCGATCGACGCGGCGCCGAAGAGTCCATAATCGAGCCACTCCGCGACACGCGACGCGACCTCGTCGCCGAACGCCCCCGCCCAGCGCGAGACCGCCACGAGCGGGCCGCGCGGCTGCGGCATCCCCGCGCCGCCCTCGATCTTCCAGCGCCTTGCCTGTCGATCGAGCAGGTCCGAGAGCGACGGGTCCAATGGCTCCTCCCCCCCCAAAACGGGCTGCAATGTATCGCGGCCCGCGCTCGCGTCGCGTTCGAAGGGCTCGAGTCGCTCGGAAACCGGGAAAATGGCGAGTCGTCATGAATGGGCTTCTCGAAACTGCGCCGGCGGGAGTACCCTGATCGCACTCGATGGGAGGAAATGCGATGAGCCAGCGGATCGAACGGCCCGACGACGAATTCCTCGACGACCCGTACTTCGAATCCGAGCGCGAGGCGCCGCCCGATGCGGTCTTCGACGCCTCGCTATTGCGACAGTCGGTGCGCGCGCTGCCGGCTCGCCACCCGTTGCTCTTCGCGCCACACCACACCGTGGCCGAAGCGATGCGCGCGATGCAGAAGGAGCATCGCGGCTGCGTGCTGGTGACCGAGGACGGCTCGCAGGATACGCGCGTGCTCGGCATCTTCACCGAACGCGACGTGCTGTTCCGCATCATCGATCGCGGCCAGAATCCGACGCGTCTGCCACTCGCGGAGGTCATGACGCGCGAGCCGGAATGTCTGCCCGTCGAAGCGAGCGTCGCGTGGGTGCTCAACAAGATGAGCGTCGGTGGCTTCCGCCACGTTCCCGTCGTGGACAAGCAAGGGCACCCGGTCTTCGTGGTGTCGGTGCGCGACGTCGTCGAGCTGCTGGTCGATCGCTTTCCGCGCGAGGTTCTCAATCTGCCGCCGATCTGGGGCGGCGACATGACGCGCGCGCGCGAAGGCGCCTAGCCGGGCGACTGCCGTTCGCGCTGGCGTTGTTCCAGGTAGAACCGAACGGGCGGTGTCACCTCGTCGCGCAGCGCGTCCTCGGGCGCGACGAAGCCGGCCCAGACGACCTCGCGCCGATCGACGCGCAGCTCGAGCGGGTACTCGATGACGAGTTCGTAGAACGAGCAGCGGTCGCGCTTCCACTCGAACGTGGTCTCGATCTCGCCGACGAAATGCAGCGTGCCGGGCGCAGTGGCGATGCCGACTTCTTCGCGCAGCTCGCGTCGTGCCGCCTCGTGCGGCGCTTCGCCGCGGTGGATTCCCCCGCCAGGCAGATTGAGCCATCTCCGGTACGAGTTGCGAATCGCGAGTACGCGACCGTCCTGCCAGACCGCAACCGCAACGCCGCGCCGCTGCGGCCGGAATACGAACCAACCAAGCAGCAGCGCGCGATACACGATCCACAGCGCGGCGCGAACGGCGCGATCGCGCAGGAACGCAGGTCTGGCGGGCGACGCGAGCTGCACCGCCGCAGGCTAGCGTCTGCGTCGACGATGCTGGCGAATCGCAATTCCACACAACGCGTCCGCGCACTGCGTGACGCTGAAATCGAGTCACGCGCGGATCTGCTCGCACGCGCTTTTGTGTGCGATCCCGTCTACCGCTTCATCCACCCGGACGATCGCGACTGGGCCCGCTCCGGCCCGCGCTTCTTCCAAATCCTACTTCGCTACTTCCGGACCCACGCGATGGTGTTGACGCCGGAAATGGGCGGCGCCGTCGCGATCTGGACGGCGCCCGAACCGAGCCCCCCCGGCGGGCTGGTGCGGCTCGCGTTCACCGTGCGCATCAGCGCCCTGCTCGGGCGCCGAATCGCGCGCGGCGC